>JAWUVO010000090.1:0-15915 GCA_034112325.1 Bermanella sp.
ATGCCAGCATGACTGGATAAAGGCTATGCGATCGCGTTTGATGACTTGGTCAGCTGAATAAAAAGTATTTTGGTTCATGGTCATATTATTTCTGTATCTGATTAAATAAAAAGACCAGGGCATAAATATGAGTACGAACCCAATCCGCAATTAGAGTCGCGAACAAGGAAGGTGATCAAATTTTATTCTCATAACCAGACTTTAACTGTCGGCCTCGGAATCTAACCGAGTCTGCTTGTCCTTCTGTTACGCGCAATACCTAATTGAGGTATGCCTAACCAGAAGCGCCCGCGGGCTACAAAAATTAACTTTGATTACCGCCGGTGGGGAGTTTCGCCCCGCCCTGAGAATGCTTATATACATAGTAAGCTAGTTAATTATAGCAATAGTCAAAAGCTGTGTGTAATGTTTTTTACTAGAGTCGCTAACTTTTTAACAAAAAATTAGCACCTAATTAGCTATTTATCTGTTAATGCAATTATTATTTTTATGAGTCACCGATAAAACCGCCTGTTTGGTGAGCCCATAACTGACTGTATATACCACCACTAGCAATTAACTCGGCATGGGTTCCCTGCTCTACAATTTTACCTTTGTCGAGTATCAGCAAGCGATCCATAGCCGCTATAGTCGATAACCTATGCGCAATCGCAATCACGGTTTTACCTTCCATTAAAGAAGTAAGGCTGTGCTGAATAGCAGACTCTACTTCGCTATCTAAAGCCGATGTGGCCTCATCTAGAATAAGTATTGGTGCGTTCTTTAATAACACTCTGGCTATCGCTATACGTTGACGCTGACCACCGGATAGTTTTACGCCTCGCTCGCCTACCTGCGCATCAAAACCAACATTGCCATCTAGGTCGCTTAAAGATTGTATAAAATCATAAGCTTCGGCTTTTTTAGCCGCCGCGATCAATTCTTCTTCACTGGCATTTGGGTGTCCGTATAAAATATTTTCACGTACAGAACGATGTAGTAACGAGGTGTCTTGGGTCACCATGCCAATTTGTGCACGCAGGCTTTCCTGCTGAACACGGCTAATATCCTGCCCATCTATTTTAACGTTACCTTTTTCAATATCGTAAAATCGCAGCAGAAGATTAACTAAAGATGATTTACCGGCACCACTGCGCCCAACTAAACCAATTTTTTCACCAGCACTAATATTTAAATTTAATTGATCAAATACTGGAGGTTTTTCTTCAACCGAAGAATCATTATTGGACCCTTGGTTAGAATTGAGCTTTTCATCGTATCGGAACGTCACATCATTAATCTCTATCGTCCCACGTTCAACTGCTAAAGGCTTAGCATCTGCTATGTCCTGAACCAGCAATGGCTTAGAAAACGTTTGCATGCCGTCAATCATAGTACCGATATTTTCAAATAAACTGCTAACTTCCCACATAACCCACTCTGCCATACCACTAATACGCAAAGACAAGCTTATGGCTACTGCAATAGCACCTGCAGTGATAATACTGTCGGTCCACAAATACAAACCTAAAGCACCTATGGCCAGCACTAACAGGTAATTTATAATATGGACAATTACATTAAGTCCCACCGCTAATCGCATTTGCGTATAAACAGTGGACAGAAAACCTTGCATGCCTTGTTTGGCATATTCCCCTTCGCGCTGGCTATGACTAAATAGTTTAACCGTGGTTATATTGGTATAAGTATCAACAATTCGGCCTGTCATATCACTGCGAGCATGTGCCTGTTTGGATGCTACATTTTTCAACTTCGGTACAAAATAAATCTGCACTGCAATATAAAGTACCAGCCACACCAATACTGGGTATACCAAACGTGTATCGGCCTGAGCAATCACCACTAACATGGCTGAAAAATAGACCAGGATATACACCATCACATTTAAAATTTTCATCACACTTTCTCGAACAGCCAGTGATGTTTGCATTACTTTAGTAGCAATTCGACCTGCGAATTCATCTTGATAAAACT
Source organism: Bermanella sp. (assembly GCA_034112325.1). Taxonomy (GTDB): domain Bacteria; phylum Pseudomonadota; class Gammaproteobacteria; order Pseudomonadales; family Oceanobacteraceae; genus Bermanella. Next base: position 1,975 of record JAWUVO010000090.1, read on the forward strand.
CAAGGCTTTGTTTCATCAAATAGCGATGGGACATCCAACGAATAGACATAGGAAAGTTACCCATTAATATTTGATGTATCACCAAAGCATGGATCAAAACCAATATAGGCATGCCAATTAATAGCATAAAACCGATAAAAATTAAGGTATCGCCCTGCTCTCTGAATAAGGTTTCAGGGTCTTTATCAATCAGCCAGTCAACTAATTGCCCCATGAATCCAAACAAATAGACTTCAAATACGGCAAGTGCCGAAGTAAGTATTGTCATCCAGAATAACGGCCAAAACATACCTTGGGTGTAATGTCGGCAAAATGCCAACAGCGTATTAGGAGGCTGGGTGGGGTCGAGCTTAGGAAACGGGTTAATTAGACGTTCAAAAAAGGCAAACATGGTGACCGCGGTGTTAATTATTGAAGCGCGATTATACCCAGCTTTATTGATAGACACCACGGACAATACGATAGTTTTATAGATGACAATGGGCGGTAGCAGTGTTGGGTTTTATACTGCTACCCCCCACCACTCACCCTAAAAAGTCACCACTTTAGCATCAGCCCTTAAGGTAGCGGCCGCTTTTACCATTAAAGTTAATGCTTCACGGGTTTCTGGCCAAGCTCTGGTTTTTAAGCCACAGTCTGGGTTAACCCAGAGTCTATCGGCCGGAATGCGCTCGGCCGCCTTTTCAATTAACGACTGCATCCATTGCTGATTAGGCACAATTGGCGAATGAATATCGTATACACCGGGTCCAATTTCATTTGGATAATTAAACTTCTCAAATGCATTTAGTAATTCCATGTTAGAACGACTGGTTTCAATGGTAATAACATCAGCATCTAAATCTGCAATTGAAGCGATAATGTCATTAAATTCGCTATAGCACATATGAGTATGAATTTGAGTTGTGTCTTGCACCACAGCCACCGACAACTTAAATGCATCAACCGCCCACTTTAAATAATCTGCCCAGTCTGCACGGCGCAATGGCAAACCTTCTCTCAACGCTGGCTCATCTACTTGTATTATCGATATACCTGCGTTTTCTAAATCTGCTACTTCCTCTCTTAAAGCCAATCCAATTTGATAGGCCTGCTGCTTTAAAGAAATATCTTCTCGGGCAAAAGACCAGCAAAGCATGGTTATTGGCCCTGTTAGCATTCCTTTAACAGGCTTAGTCGTTAACGATTGTGCATACTGAATCCAGTTAATTGTCATGGGTTTTTCACGACTTATGTCACCAGAAATAATAGGTGGCTTAACACAACGAGAACCATAGCTTTGAACCCAACCAAATTCGGTAAATGCATATCCGTTTAGCTGCTCACCAAAATACTCTACCATGTCATTACGTTCGGCTTCGCCATGAACCAATACATCTAAGCCAATTTTTTCTTGTTCAGTTATGGCCTGCTGGATAGAAATTTCCATAGTGGTGTCGTACAGAACCTTACTTAATTCACCTTTTTTATAAAGCCTACGAGCCGTTCGAATATCTTTTGTTTGAGGGAAAGAGCCAATAGTTGTAGTGGGATATAATGGCAATTTAAATGCGGATTTTTGTGCCAAACTGCGTTGAGCATAAGGGCTATATCGATTAAATAACGCTTCGTTAATACAATCGACTTTTAACTTTACCTCGTCATTATGTACACTTGCTGACTGCGAACGCTGTAATATAGCCGTGTCGGCTGCAGACAACTGGGCCGCTACATCTTCACCATTTAAAGCAGACGCCAATATTGATACTTCCGTTATTTTTTGCACAGAGAATGACAGTACAGACTTTAATTCAGGATCCAAATTTAACTCACTATCTAAGTCAACTGGGCTGTGTAATAGCGAGCAACTGCTGGCTACCCACAAGCGATCCCCTAGCTCATGATAAAATGACTCTAAAGTAGCTAAACTTTTTGACAGGTCATTGCGCCAAATATTTCTACCGTTTACCAAACCAAGAGAGAGCACCTTATAAGCTGGTAACTTATCTAACACATTAACTAAATCTTTTTTACCAGCCACGCCATCTAAATGAATACCTGCGACAGGTAAGTTACACGCAAGCGCTAGATTTTCATTTAAAGGACCAAAATAACTAGCCAATAAAATTTTTAATGGGCCTTTTGTTATTTGGTTGTAGGCACGCTCAAACGCAGATCTCCAACTAACAGGTAGATCTAATGATAAAATAGGCTCATCAATTTGAACCCATTCTATGCCTTGCAGAGAAATCTCATGTAATAAATGACTGTAGGCATTTAGTAAATCTGGTAATAAAGATAATTTATCCTCATGGTCGATATCATTAGCATCTAGCTCATTATTATTTTCTAATTTCCCTAGCCACAAATACGTGAGAGGTCCGATTAAAACAGGCTTTACTTTATTGTTATGAGTTTCAGAACCCAGTAGTGTTTGAGCATTTTTTATGTCTTCGATTAAGCTGGCACCGTTCACATTAAACTGCTGATCAAGTGAAAACTCAGGGACTATGTAATGATAGTTAGTATCAAACCACTTTGTCATGTCTGAAGCTGGAGCGTCTTCACCCTTAACAGAGCGACCGCGTGCGATTCTAAAATAAGTATCTAAGTCTACCGGAGCCCCCGACTTATGATTAAAGCGCTTTGGCACCACGCCTAAATATGACGAAATATTAAGCACATGGTCATACCATGCAAAGTCACCAACCGTTACAAAGTCTAGACCAGCGTCTATTTGAGCGGTCCAATTTTTATGCTTTAGCTCATTTGCTTGCTCAATCAGCTGGCTTTGTGTGATTTTTTTCGACCAGTAGTCTTCTAAAGCCCACTTAAGTTCGCGCTGCGCGCCGATTCTGGGCAGTCCTAATATATGAGCCTTCACTGGAGAGTGTTTTGAAATGGGTTTATTAATTGAATTCATGTTTATATCCTTTAGTATGAAATCTACTAATCCATAGTGGTTCAAACCCACCCATGAATCAAACTCAATATTTTCAACTTAAACATGAAATTAATTAATATTAGTTTATTTCAACTATGTTTCTAAATTGATGTTTTAAACTAAACAGTCACCGTCCACCTTGAATTTAAATCAACTTTTCCATATTTAGCTTGAAATATTCTAATACAAAGACTTTAATGCTAAGTAAGCAGTTAAAAATAGAAGATGGCATCAATATATGAATATAGAACTAAGGCATTTAAGGACTTTAATGGCGTTGAACAGCACGGGTTCTTTAGTAGAAGCCGCTGCACATATTCATCTAACTCAATCTGCGCTTAGCCACCAACTCAAAGAACTAGAAAGCCGTCTTGACCAACCTCTATTTTATCGTAAAACCAAGCCTGTTCGATTTACTCCCGCAGGCCAAAGACTTTTAGACTTAGCCCACGCAGTGATCCCCCAAATAGAATCTACAGAGCGTGATTTATCTAGAATTCGTCAGGGTCGAAAAGGCCGCTTAAACATTACCATTGAATGCCATAGCTGCTACGACTGGCTTATGCCCACTCTTAATGAATTCAGAGGCCATTGGCCTGAAGTAGAGCTGGATATGTTAGGAGGCTTTCATTTCGACTCCTTAACAAAGTTAAAAAATGGAGAATTAGATTTAGTCGTAACCTCAGACCCTAGAAATAATGACGACATTGAATATTTACCATTATTTAAATACCAATCAATGTTGATCTTAGCTCCCGATCACGCGTTAGTTGATAAACCGGTAATTGAACCACATGATTTAAGCAAAGAAACACTCATTACTTACCCTGTTGACTGCTCAAGCCTAGATATTTTTCAATGTTTTTTAACACCTGCCGGTATTGAACCAGGACACTTACGCCAAGTTGAGTTAACCATGATGATGGTACAACTAGTTGCCAGTGGTCGAGGTGTTAGCTGCTTACCAAACTGGGCAGTTCACGATTATGTTAAACAGGGATTTGTAGTAGACAAGCCTTTGGGCCGCCACGGTGTTTGGCGCACACTTTATGCAGCAGTTAGAGCCGAACAAGCTGACAATGCATTTATTCAAGACTTTAAAAATATTGCGCAACGGGTTTGTCACCAACATTTAGAGGGTGTAAAACCTGCTTAGTTAATAAATCGCAGACATAAAAAAACCCGCCAAAGACGGGTTAAAAGTAGAACCGAAGTTCTTGCTACATTCTCACTGTGGTCACAGCTAAGTAACCACACACCCATAATGATTTGGTTTTACAAAAAGTTCTGTTTTAAAATGTTACAAAACTGTAATTTTTTGTTAACCACAAGCAATAAGTACAAATATTAATTTTAACTGGGTTTTTCTTGATCATTTATTGGCCAAAGCAAACTCATTTTTGCCCCACCCCATCGACTTTTACCTACAAGCGCTTTACCCCCATGCCAATAAATTATCCGCCGCACAATAGATAACCCTAGGCCGTATCCGCCAGACGCTCGAGTGCGGCTATCATCCAATCGAGTAAATGGCGAAAAAACTCTGTCCCAATCTTTTTCAGGAATACCTTCACCGTCGTCCTCAACGTCTATTCTGCAAACATAATCTAAACAGCTAAATTCGATGTGTACATTTTTGCGCGCATAGCGACATGCATTACCAACTAAATTTTGAATAGCCCGGTGCATATATCTATATTCAATACTGCTAAATATATGCTCTTCTAAATCAGTCTGACTGTGAATAGTTACATCAACTTTGTCTGTACGACGCATTGTTTCATCTCTGACTTGAGCAATTAAATCTAAAATATTAGTTTCTTTAAACTCTAAAATTGGCCCGCCTTCTTCCAGCCTTGCGTACGTTAATATCTCATCTACTAATTCGTCCAGCTCTTGAAGATCTTGATCCATGTCTTTTAATTGTTTTTGTAAGTAAGCGTCTGTTGTAGTGTCCTCTAACATTTGAATACCAAAGCGCATACGTGCCACAGGCGTTCTTAATTCGTGACTAACAGCACGAATCATTTCTTTTTGTACGCCCATTAAGTGCTGAATTTGTTCAGCCATTCGATTAAATGCTCCTCCTAAGCGGCCTACAGCATCATCTGAATTTACTTTTATCCTAGAGCTCAAGTGTCCAGAAGCGACTCTTGTACTGGCTCGCTCTAGTTTTTGTAATCCCACTTCAAATCTAAATACCAGCCAGTAAACTGCGATCCCAGTTATAATTATTGCCAATACCACCATCACAAAAATAGATTGCATGGGTAATTCTGGTTTGAATCGCAGCGGACCTACTTCAATTACTTTTTTAATCGAAGGAAAGTATCCGTAAAAACGCCCCACACTGCCGCTAATATCGTAATGACCGTAATGAAAAGGAATAAGCTGAGTGTAATTAAAATTAGGAATCAAGGTCTCCACTTCGCTAGTGGGTACAACTCGAATTGGCATGTTGAGATCTTTTTGAATGTAATCAATTAATACTTCAACATCTTGACCTTCATTTTGTAGGTCGTTGCGTATTAATGAAAAAGCACCTTGAATAAGCGAGGTTCTAAAATCTTTAAAAATACCTTGTAATACATAAGATGCATTTTCATATTTAAGTAAGGTGTAGACATTTATACTTTGCTGATTATAAGACTGAGAAATGAGTGATTGCCCCATATTCAACCGCGCCTTATCTACCCAATTTAAGTCTGACTGATCGATTGGAGTAATTAAGATGGGCACATTTAACAAGCTAGATACCTCAGAGGTATCTAGCTTGTTAGCAACAATGGTTCGCTTAGTTAGACCTAGCAGGCCACCAAACATAACCTGCGAGTGCTGCTTAAAGGTAATTTGGTTAACCAACCATAGGGTTCCTAGGGTAGTGGTAGAAACCATTATTAAAATGATTAAAACCCCTAGGTATACGCGGGAAAAAATACATCATCTCCTTAAAATTAATTATTATTACAGAGATTATATAGATTAAATTTCTTTTACAAACAGATAGCCTTTACTGCGAACCGTTTTAATACGTTTTGGCTGCAGAGGGTCGTCACCAATTTTAGGCCTAATGCGACTAATTCTTACATCGATAGAGCGATCTTGTCCGTCGTATTCAATGCCACGTAATGCGGTAAAAATCTCTTCGCGGCTTAAAACCCGCCCAGCGTTAGAACTCAGCAACCATAACAAGTCGAACTCTGCGCTCGTTAAATCTATTGACTGCTCATCTAACCATGCCTCTCGCATGCCGTTGTCTACCACTAAATTGGCAAAAGTTACTCTGTTTTGACCACCATTTTCATCACCTGCCGCGCCTCCCACTGGAGGAATGTCTTTTAGTCTGCGTAACAGGGCACGAATTCTAGCCAATAGGACTCGTGGGCGCACTGGTTTAGATAAATAATCATCGGCACCCATCTCTAAGCCAAGTACTTGGTCTAAATCGTCATCACGGGCGGTTAACATAATAATGGGCCCAGTATAATAAGGCCTGACTAAACGGCAAACAGATAAACCATCTTCGCCAGGTAGCATTAAATCTAAAATCACTAGATCGGGCTGATCGCTTTTTATGACCTCAACAGCCACAGCACCATCCCCCACTACAGATACCTGTAGCCCATTAGATTCTAGGTACTCTCGAGTAAGATCCGCTAGGCGCTCATCGTCTTCAACAATGAGTATCTTCCAAGTTTCGTCTGTATGTAATGCTTGTTCCATGTGTCGTCCTAACGGAAAATTCGTTTCATAGTATTAATTTAGCTGTTTATGACTCAAGTAACCAGAAAACAGTTTCAGTGTGCAGGACTTCTTTAAAATACAGTCCTGATTAAAAATCAGTTGTTAATATAAATTTAGACGCTTATGAGCCAACTGCATAGCATCGGGTAAATATTTGCTCAGACGGGTTACGCCAGTGGATAAACTAAATATATATAAGCGTCTAATTCTAACTTAAAACCTGCAAATAGGGGTGATACTTAGCTACTTGCGTTAGCAACTACTAACTACATCAGTTTACCCACCTGTTACCCACACTTTATCCACAGGTGTATTTCACCAAAACACTACATATAGGGTTGATTCCATCTCCAAACCGCATTATCTTGTGTCTTGTTGGCAGTGAGCACCAAATTTTGTGTCTAATTAACAACCATCTCTTACGTATTTATTACAAGGTGGATAATCGGTGATCAGTTGTACTTCCAATTAACTAATTTTTAGCAAAGAGTCCTCATAAAAGGGCTTTGCGTGTTTTAAAGGCAAGGGCAAAGATGAACAGCAAACTTCATGTAACAAAACGAGACGGAGTTCGAGCACCATTGGATTTGGAAAAAATCCATAAGGTACTTACATGGGCTGCCGAAGGCTTAGACAATGTATCTGTATCTGAAGTTGAATTACGCGCTCAGATCCAGCTTCCAGACGGTATTTCTACCTCGGACATTCATGAAACCTTAATCAAGTCGGCTGCTGACTTAATTTCAGAGCAAACTCCTGATTATCAATATATGGCTGCTCGCCTTAACATCTTCCACCTGCGTAAAAAAGCATACGGCCAATTTGAGCCACCAAAACTATATGACCATGTTGCCCGCTTGGTTAGTTCTGAGCGCTATGACAAACATTTAATGGAAGATTACTCAGCTGAAGAGTTGAACGAAATGGATTCGTTCATCGACCATAGCCGTGACTTAAACTTCGCTTACGCAGCTGTAAAACAATTAGAAGGTAAATACTTGGTTCAAAACCGAGTAACAGGTGAAGTATATGAAAGCCCGCAGTTTTTATATGTATTAATTGGCGCCTGTCTTTTTGCCAGTTATGACAAATCTATTCGCATGACTTATATTCGTCGTTTTTACGATGCGACGTCCACATTCAAACTGTCATTACCAACGCCTATCATGGCTGGTGTTCGCACCCCTACTCGCCAGTTCAGCTCGTGTGTACTGATTGAAGCAGGTGACTCACTAGACTCTATTAACGCCGCAACCAGCGCCATTGTTAAATATGTTAGCCAACGTGCTGGTATTGGTATTAACGCTGGCCGTATTCGCGCCCTAGGCAGCCCTATTCGCGGCGGTGAAGCTTTTCACACAGGTTGCATACCATTTTACAAGCATTTCCAAACAGCGGTTAAAAGCTGCTCTCAAGGTGGTGTTCGCGGCGGTGCTGCTACGTTGTTCTATCCGCTTTGGCATTTAGAAGTTGAAAACCTATTGGTTTTGAAAAACAACCGTGGTGTAGAAGAAAACCGTGTACGCCATTTAGATTACGGCGTGCAATTAAATAAAGTCATGTACGAGCGTTTAATCAAAGGACAGAACATTACTTTGTTTAGCCCTTCTGACGTACCAGGGCTTTATGATGCATTCTTTGAAGACCAAGTTAAATTCGAAGAGCTTTATGTTAAGTATGAGCAAGACGACAGCATTCGCAAAGAAAGTATTAAAGCTATGGAGCTGTTCTCTATTCTTATGCAAGAACGTGCAAGCACAGGTCGTATATACATTCAAAACGTCGATCACTGTAATACCCACAGCCCGTTTAATCCAGAATACGCGCCAATCCGTCAATCAAACTTATGCTTAGAAATTGCACTGCCTACTAAGCCTTTAAATGACGTAAATGACAAAGAAGGCGAAATTGCGCTTTGTACTCTTGCAGCATTCAACTTGGGTGCCCTAGAGGACCTAAGTGAACTAGAAGAGCTTTCCGATTTAATTGTACGTGCTTTGGACAGTCTACTGACTTACCAAGACTACCCAATGGCAGCGGCTGAAACTGCAAGTATGTCTCGTCGTACTCTAGGTGTTGGTGTTATTAACTACGCATATTACCTAGCTAAAAATGGTGTTAAATATTCAGATGGCTCGGCACTGGGTTTAACTCATAGAACTTTTGAAGCGATTCAATACAATCTTTTGAAAGCATCAAACAATCTTGCTAAAGAGCAAGGTGCATGTGAGAAGTTTAACGAAACAACTTACTCGCAAGGCATTCTACCTATTGATACTTACAAAAAAGACCTTGATAAAGTATGTACAGAAGAACTTCATTACGATTGGGAAACACTGCGCAGCGAAATTAAACAGCATGGCTTGCGTAACTCAACTCTAACCGCGTTAATGCCCTCTGAGACATCTTCACAAATTAGTAATGCTACTAACGGCATCGAACCGCCACGTGGATTCATAAGCATTAAGGCATCAAAAGATGGTATTTTGAAGCAAGTTGTACCTGAGTTTCAACGTCTTAAAAATGATTACGAACTACTTTGGACTCTGCCAAACAATGACGGTTACCTGCAACTTGTTGGTGTTATGCAAAAATTTGTTGATCAGGCTATATCTGCAAATACTAACTACGATCCTACTAAGTTTGAGAATTCAAAAGTTCCAATGAGAGTACTTTTGAAAGACTTGATGACAAGTTATAAACTTGGATTAAAAACGCTTTATTATCATAATACTCGTGACGGTGCAGACGACGCGCAAGAAGATATGGTTGATGACTGTGAAGGTGGTGCTTGCAAAATATAATTGCAAGGTGCTACGCCCTTATCTAGGGAATACAAAAGTAAATTAAAGCATAGATAAAAAGTTGGGTTACTACCTAACTTTTTCAGAAAATTTTTAAGATGGATTTGCCAAATTAAATATTGGTAATAAACCTTCAGTTTTATAGAAGTAATATATGGCTTATCAAACTTTCAACAAAAAGAAATTCGATGCATTCAGTCAGCCAATGTTTTTTGGCGAAAATGTAAATGTTTCTCGATATGACACTCAAAAATATAAAATTTTTGAATCGTTAATCGAAAAGCAACTATCATTTTTCTGGCGCCCCGAAGAAGTTGATCTTTCTACCGATAGAAAAGATTTTGCAAACCTGCCAGATCATGAAAAACACATATTTTTAAGTAACCTAAAATATCAAACATTACTGGATAGTATACAGGGACGCTCGCCAAACGTTGCGTTACTACCCATTGTATCGCTACCAGAATTAGAAACATGGATTGAAACTTGGTCATTTAGCGAGACCATACACAGCCGTTCTTACACGCACATTATTCGCAATGTAATATCGGACCCTGCAACTGTATTTAATGACATTATTGAAAATGAATTTATTACTAAGCGTGCAGAAAGCGTTACAAAATATTATGACGCGCTAATCTCAGGAGTTGGTCTTTACCAAAGTTTTGGTGAAGGCACTCATACTCTTAACGGTGAGACTGTCACAGTAAGCTTAAGAGATTTAAAACGTAGATTATATCTAACCATGGCATCGGTTAACGTATTAGAAGCCATTCGTTTTTATGTAAGCTTTGCCTGCAGCTTTGCATTTGCAGAACGAGCGACAATGGAAGGCAATGCAAAAATTATTAAACTAATTGCTCGCGATGAAGCACTGCACTTAACTGGCACTCAGCATATGCTGCAAATTTGGGCGCTTGGAAAAGATGATCCAGAAATGGGTGAGATAGCAGCCGAATGTAAAAATGAAGTTATTGAAATTTTTCGAGAAGCAGCTGAACAAGAAAAAGAATGGGCAGAATACCTATTTAAAGATGGCAGCATGATTGGTTTAAACCAAGATATTTTAGGTCAGTATGTAGAATATATAACTAACCAACGCTTAGCAGCCATCGGTTTTGATACAATCTTTTCAACCAAGCAAAATCCTCTTCCATGGATCAACTCTTGGTTGGTAAGTGACAATGTCCAAGTGGCACCACAAGAAGCTGAGATTAGCTCTTACCTTGTGGGTGCTATTGATAGTGAAGTATCAGCTGATGACTTCATGGACTTTGAACTATAAATTCAGCGGGAAATTTCGCTATTAATTGTGAAATTAATATAAAGACAAAATATTAATTATGCTGGCAATGACACATAAAGATCAAAATGACCCAGAGGGTTTTCATTTAGATGCAGATTACAGCGACAATAGCGACTTTCAATTAGAAAGTCCTGTTGTAGAGGTAGATCTTACTGTATCTGAAATTCGACAAGCTGAATTTTTTCTACCAGAGCAAAATCCAGAGTCTCCAGAAAAAGTTGATCAATTAGAGTTACAAGGCTTAGAAAAACCTATACATGCCTTAAAAATTGAAGGGCTAGCAAAACCTCTTAGTTTTCATTACGCCAGCAATTTACTAGAAAGCCTTGAAGCACAAAACGTACATGTGCCCTATCAATGCAGAGAAGGTTACTGTGGTGGCTGTCGCACAGACTTAATTGCAGGCGAAGTTGCTTATTTACAAGAACCTATGGCTTGGATTAACGATGGGGAAATACTACCCTGTTGTTGTGTACCTAAAACCGCGTTAACATTAAAGCTAAAAGGTTAATCCGTAAGCTCAAAGATTAACCAGCCGGGTTAAAGTCTTTTAAATGAAACGACCTTACATTTTACGTCAGGAAAATAGAGACAATTATGATTCGACCAAATATTGGTAAGCTAGCACCTGCATTTTCAACACTTGACGAAAATGGAAATAAGGTTTCTCTTAAAGACTTCCGCGATCAAATAGTTGTGTTATATTTTTATCCTAAAGCAATGACACCAGGCTGCACCACTCAGGCCTGCTCTTTGCGTGATAGTAAAAAAGAACTTGATAAACTTAATGTAGTCACCCTTGGTATCAGCCCTGATGCTCCGTCTCGTTTATTAAAATTTAAACAACGCGATGCCTTAAACTTCACCTTACTATCAGATGAAGATCATGCAATTGCAGATAAATACGGTGTTTGGGGACTGAAAAAATTTATGGGGCGTGAATACGACGGTATCCATAGAGTGACTTTTATCATCAATGCAAAAGGCAAATTGGTGCATATTATGGATAAATTCAAAACAAAGACGCACCATGATGACGTATTGGCGTATATTCAAGCCGAATTAGTCTAAAAACTAAGCCTAATCTTAAGTCTCTGTCTATACTTTAAACTAAAGCTAGACAGAGGCTATTAGTACCCTCTCTTAGCCAATCAATAATCTAACTCATTAGTTAATAGCAGCTGCATTACATATATGTACTACTGACTGCATTAATGAATTAAAAGGTGACACATGGCGAGCAATTCGAATAATTACCACTTTGATTTATGGGCCGAATATTTAACCGTTACGCTGTCTGAGAATGTTGCTCGCTGTCAATTAGGCAGCGGCAAGATAAAGACCATAAGAATTACGCTTTCTGATCAACTTAATTACCCAAAGGCGTTTAAAGTCATTCTAGATAATGGTTTAGTGGTTGAATCTAAACATCAAACCCCTAATTCTGATCACATATATGAAATTGACTATTTATACCAAAGTCCTTGCCTAATTCCCTTCGGAAAAAATATTACCGACCCAATAGCCAAACGTTTCTGCTCTGCTGCCAAAAAGATAGATAGCGATTTTTTAAGTGACAACTGGTCGCTTAATAATAGTAAAAGTATTCTATCAATATTACGCCAACTAGCCTTAAGAAATGTTAGCCATATAATTGCCGACCAGTTACAAAATCAAGGCATTCAAATGTCAGATGATTTTAGCTTGCAGTATTTTGATGGCAGCAACTATTTAAGCCTATCATACGATGCTTTACGATCGGATCTAGTTGAGCAAATACAATTTTATTTTAAAAATTCTAATATTAAACAGCAAGCTGCAGATTTATGCTTTAAACATCCTAATAATAAGGCATGGTTTAACTCACTAAGCTCACTAAACTAGCTCAGTTATAGCCTAATAAAAAATACAAACTAATTAAATATTAGGCTTGTGACTCGCCTTGCACTTTAGTACCCAATATACCCCCTATTACATATATAAAATACTGGGGGTATTGGTAATATCCCTCGGAAAACCCCCTGTCCATTTTGTTGATATGACATCAACATCTCTCCGAGGTCTACATGCCATTAAAATCAGGCACATTCTTAATCGCATTGCTGTTTAGCTGTATATCATTAAGTAACACATTAAAAATTCTTAACTGGAATGAATACATAGACCCAGATGTCATCAGCCAATTTGAAACTGAAAACAACGTAACAATTGAATATATAGAATTTAATAATAACGACGAATTTTCTGATCAATTCTTTGATAGTAAAAATCAATTTGACGTAATTTTCCCATCCTCAGTTATCGTTGGTATTCTTAAAGAAAATAACTTAATCAAAAAATTAGATAGATCTAAATTCACACACTACAAAAACATAAACCAAATTGTAATGAGTGGCTTGAAATTTGAAGATAAAAATAACGAATATACCGTTCCTTACATGTGGGGGACTACTGGAATTGGTTACAATATAAAAAGTCTTAAAAAAGTTGGTATTAATACTGATGAAATTTCTTGGTCATTAATCTTCGATGAAACCCAAAGAAAAAAAGCCGCCAGCTGTGGTATTGGCTTACTAAATGAACGTGATGAAATTTTTTCAGCTGCATTAAGTTATTTGGGATATTCAATAAATACAAAAGACAAGAACCAGTTAAAAGAGGCTGGAGAATTAATTAAAGTAGCCTATAAAGACATTAAATACCTGCATACAAATCAATATACGGACGATTTAAGAGAAAATAATATCTGTGTCGGGGTTGGATACTCAGGAGATATACTGGCTGAAATAGAAGAAAACGAAGACATTAACTACGTAATTCCTAGTCAGGGTGCCGCCATGTGGATTGATGTAATGGCTATCCCTACAAACAGCCCCTCACCTGACCTAGCCTATCGTTTTATCGACTTTTTAATGTCACCAAAGGCCGCCGCTAAAAACAGCGACTATGCCGCCTACCCGACCCCTATGCTAGATGCACAAGCTAATGTTGACCCAGAAAACTTAGCTGATAATACAATTTATCCTGATGAAACAACACTCGCTATGCTCCAGATGATTGCCCCAACTGATAAAAAGGGCCGCCGACTTAAACAGAGACTATGGACCAAGGCTATTTGTGTTCAAGGCAGGTGGTGCTCTGTTCCAATGAGATCTATTTTCTAA
>JAWUVO010000091.1:0-13264 GCA_034112325.1 Bermanella sp.
AAATCTGATGCAGGTATATTCGGTTTAGTATGTTAACGAGGGAAGGGAAAAATCAGCAGTCTACCTCCAACATTGGAGTGAAGACTGCTATTTGGTATTAGTGGGATAGCGTAACGGCTAAGTCAGCAAGTGCTGAAAGCGAATCTTTGGCAGGTGAAGCGTCTAGACAGTCAATCGCTGCTTTGGCTTGCTTAACGTGCTCAAAGGCCTTGTCGTTGGTGTAATCGATGGCGCCGCAGTCTTGAACAATCGTAATGATGTGTGCAAGGTTTTCAGTGCCGCCCTTACGAATGGCTTGCTTGATCAGGGTCGCCTGCTCGGAGCTGCCGTTTTTCATAGCGTAAATCAGTGGTAATGTTGTCTTGCCTTCAGCTAGGGCGTCCCCTACATTTTTACCAAGTGCCTCAGCGTCGCCCACGTAATCCAGTACATCATCGACTAATTGAAACGCCATGCCCAAATGATGGCCATATAATCTTAATGCTTCTTCTTGCGGTTCAGAGGCATTTGCCAAAACGGCACCAGAATGTGAGCTGGCTTCAAATAACATGGCTGTTTTGCCCTGAATCACATCCATATATTTTTCTTCGGTTAAATCGGGGTTCTTTACATTCATTAGTTGCATGACTTCGCCTTCAGCAATCACGCAGGTAGCATTGGATAAAATATCCATAACCTTCATCGAGCCTAGGTTTACCATCATTTGAAATGCTCGGCTGTATAAAAAGTCGCCAACTAAAACACTTGGGCCGTTGCCAAACTTAGCATTTGCAGTGGCTTTGCCCCTACGCATATCAGACGTATCTACTACGTCATCGTGTAACAAGGTAGCAGTATGAAGAAACTCAATAATGGCGGCTAATAATGGGTGTGCATCATTTGAATTGTCATTTGAATTCAATGCCTTAGCGGCCAAAAGAACCAAAAGAGGGCGCATTCTTTTGCCGCCACTTTGAATAATATGGTGGCCTATCTTCTCCACCATAGGAACGTCGCTACGCAGCTGTTCAATAATAAGCTGGTTTACTCGATCAAAATCCTTTTCGACAACCGTATATATGTCTTTAACTAGCATTTCTAGGCACTTTATCTGTGAAGCCTCGTATCCTAAAGACGAGCCCCCATAAGCGCAAGTTCCAAATCAGTAAAAAGCAGGCAGGGCCTCATTTAAATCAACTTTTGTATGATTTATAAGCTTTGCTTAAAGGTATTCTTTGCTATATAATCTCGCGCCCGACTTGTTGTACAAATGTAATTTGTGCTCGGCGTGCTCCCTACAATAGAGCTTTAAAGCAAGGTTCATAGAAGTAGGCACCCTTAATTAGGCTAATCTAACGGTTAATCAAGCTAAAGGGAGATTAAGTAGCTAACCAAATAAGCAAGCATAGGCCCTGTTTAACCGCAGGCCCATAATTAAGCTCTTTGGAGAATGTATGTACGCAGTTATCGTAACTGGCGGTAAGCAGTACCGTGAAGAAGAGGGGCAAACCCTTAAAGTTGAAAAAATTGAAACCGCTACTGGCGAATCAATTCAACTTGAAAAAGTATTATTAATTGGCAATGGCGACGACGTTAAAATCGGTCAGCCAGTTGTTGAAGGCGCTACTGTAACAGCTGAAATCGTTGCTCACGGTCGTCACAAGAAATTTAAAATAATCAAGTTCCGTCTCCGGAAGCACTCGATGAAGCAAATGGGCCACCGTCAGTGGTTCACAGAGCTAAAAATTACCAGCATCAGCGCTTAATAAGCAAGCTGTTGTGGGAGCGTGCCTGCACGCGAAGAGCCACTTGTGGTTACTTAACTAAAAATTAACAAAAAGTTGACTGAGTAGAATAACCAAAGGCTCAGTAATCTTAGATATGGAGAAGACCTAATGGCTCACAAAAAAGCTGGTGGTAGTACTCGTAACGGTCGCGACTCAAATGCAAAACGCCTTGGTGTAAAAGCCTTCGGTGGTCAATTTGTAACAGCCGGATCAATCATTCTTCGTCAACGTGGAACTAAAGTTCGCGCTGGCACTAACGTAGGTTGTGGTCGTGACCACACTTTATTCGCTAAGTCGGATGGCTACGTTAAGTTTGAACAAAAAGGTCGTATCTTCCGTAAGCAAGTTAGCATCATTCCTGCTGCTGCCTAATTACGATTAGTACGCGTAAAAAAGCTCTGCTTGGTTTACCAGCAGGGCTTTTTTCACTTATAGCGATAGATATGAGTGGTTCTCTTGAAAAAGAGAAAAAAATACACAGAATGTATAAACACCTAAATACTAACCGTCTATTATTGGAGTTAGTGTTTAGGAAAGCGGTTCGCAAGCGTTAGTTGCCCTAATAAAGGAGTAAACTAGCGGCGAGCATAGGAAAACCCAGGGGTAGTATATGAAATTCGTTGATGAAGCCGTTATAAGCGTTGAAGCCGGCAATGGTGGCAATGGTTGTATGAGCTTTCGCCGTGAAAAATATATCCCTAAGGGCGGACCAGACGGTGGTGATGGCGGCCATGGCGGTGACGTTATATTAGTGGCCGACGAAGCCATTAATACACTAGTAGATTTTCGCTACGTACGTCGTTATAAAGCTGAAACTGGCCAAGGCGGAATGGGCAGTGAAATGAGCGGTCGCCAAGGCGAGAATGCATATTTAAAAGTGCCAATAGGCACCACTGTAATCGACGAAGACACCTTAGAAGTATTGGGTGACTTAACCGAACATAAGCAAGAACTAATGGTGGCCGAAGGCGGTCGTCGTGGTTTAGGCAATATTCACTTTAAAAGCTCTGTAAACCGCGCGCCAAGACAAACTACAAAAGGTTCTGAAGGCGAAAGCCGTAATCTTAAGTTTGAAATGAAAGTCATTGCAGACGTGGGTTTATTGGGCTTGCCCAATGCCGGTAAGTCTACTTTTATTCGTGCAGTATCAGCCGCTACCCCTAAAGTAGCCGATTATCCGTTCACCACGCTTGTGCCTAACTTAGGCGTAGTAAGCGTTGCCAAGCATAAAAGCTTTGTACTGGCCGATATTCCAGGGTTAATTGAAGGTGCCTCGGAAGGTGCTGGTTTGGGTATTCGTTTCTTAAAGCACCTGGTTAGAACTCGTATTTTATTGCACGTGGTTGATATGAGTCCGTATGACGGATCTGTCCCAGCCGACAACGCCAAAGTAATTATCAATGAGCTAGAAAAGTTCAGCCCAGAATTAATCAATCGTGAGCGCTGGTTAATTTTGAACAAGTTAGATCTTGTGCCAGAAGACGAACGCGAAGCTCGCTGCAAGGAAGTAACTGATGCGTTAAATTGGAAAGGCCCAGTTTATAATATTTCGGCTATTACCAAGAGCGGCACCGAAAAAATCTGTTACGACATTATGAGCTTCTTAGAAGATCGTGCTGCTGCAGCGGCTGAAAACCCAGAGCTTGCTCAACAAGAATTAGATCATCGCGCCACCGTAGAAGCCGAAGCTCGCGAGCGTATGGTAGAGCTAGAAGTTGGTCGAGAAGAGTATCGTGCTGCACGCAAAGCGGCCAAAAAAGCCGCTAAAGAAAGCGACAGTAATGGCGACGGACCAGAGTTTATTTATACAGACGAATAAATCTGTTAAAATATTGTTTTTACGTATTTGGTTGCTGGCACAAATTGCTAGTAACTCAAATATTTTCATTAAATAGCATAAGCTACAAAAGAGATATATGTCCCGCTCAGAGATTACAACTGCAAAACGTATAGTGATTAAAATTGGTAGTGCCTTGTTAACAAATGATGGCGCTGGATTAGATAAAGAAGCTATTGCAGGCTGGGTAGACCAGATTGCTGAGTTAAAGAAAAAAGGCCTAGAAATTGTCTTAGTCTCCTCAGGGTCCGTCGCAGAAGGAATGACACGCTTAGGTTGGGATAGTCGCCCAACCACAATAAACGAGCTACAAGCCGCCGCCGCTATTGGCCAAATGGGCCTTGTGCATTGTTACGAAAGTAACTTTACTCGTCACAACTATCTTACGGCTCAAATATTACTTACCCATGCCGATTTAAGTAACCGTACTCGTTATTTGAATGCTCGCTCAGCTATTCGCACGTTAATTGAATTAAATGCTATCCCCATAATTAACGAAAACGACACTGTAATTACCGACGAAATTCGTTTCGGCGATAACGATACACTAGGGGCATTGGTTACCAACTTAATGGATGCAGACGCATTGATTATTTTGACTGACCAAGATGGTCTTTATACGGCCGACCCCCGTCATGACCCAGCTGCAGAGTTAATCGGGTCGGCAAAAGCTGAAGACCCTGCTATTCAAGCAATGGCAGGCGACGGCGGAGCATTAGGCCGTGGTGGAATGATCACAAAAGTACAGGCGGCTCGTTTAGCAGCACGCTCAGGTGCTTCAACCGTAATTGTTGGTGGGCGCATAGAGAATGTTCTTACCAGATTGCTTGAAGGCGAACCCCTTGGCACCTTGTTAACAAGCGACCAAGAGCCTATGACTGCACGCAAGCAGTGGATAGTAGGGCACTTACGCATCAAAGGTAAAATTACAATTGATGAAGGCGCCATTAGAGCCCTGCGTACAGATGGTACAAGCTTACTACCTGTAGGAGCTATAAAAGTTACAGGTAAGTTTAACCGAGGCGAAGTGGTTGGCGTTATTAATTCGCGTGGTCAAATGATCGCCAAGGGTGTAGTTAACTACAACGCATCTGAAACTAGAAGAATTCTAAGAACAGACAGCACAGAAATATCTTCAGTGCTGGGATACATGGATGAAGTAGAATTAATTCACCGTGATAATTTGGTATTACTGTAACAAAAGCAGAATTTAACTGTTTTGATCTTCCGGACTTAAAAGGGAGGTTGATAGGGAATGAAAATGATTACACAAGTCACTTTAAATAACTCAAAAGTCGGCGACCTTGAAGTAAATAATGACAAGCCATTTGTATTATTTGGCGGAATCAATGTGCTTGAAAGCCGTGACCTAGCCATGAAGACCTGTGAAGAATATGTAAGGGTAACTCAAAAGCTGGGTATTCCTTATGTGTTTAAGGCGTCATTTGATAAGGCGAATCGTTCCTCAATTAATTCTTATCGTGGCCCTGGCATGGACGAAGGATTAAAGATTTTTCAAGAAATTAAAGATACCTTTGGTGTGCCGATTATTACTGATGTGCATGAGCCTTACCAGGCTGCTCCAGTGGCTGAAGTGGTAGACGTAATTCAACTGCCAGCATTTCTAGCTCGTCAAACTGATCTTGTTGTAGCTATGGCTGCAACGGGTGCGGCCATTAATATTAAAAAACCTCAGTTTTTAGCGCCCCATGAAATGCGCCATATAATTACCAAATTTAAAGAAGCCGGTAACGAGCGTATTATGCTTTGTGAGCGTGGCTCAAGCTTTGGCTATAATAATCTTGTGGTCGATATGCTTGGAATGGATGACATGAAGCAACAGGCACCAGTGATATTTGACGCGACGCATGCTTTACAGCGCCCAGGTGGGCGAACGGATAGCGCAGGCGGGCGTAGGGCTCAGGCATTTCAACTTGCTCGCTCAGGCATGGCATTAGGCATTGCAGGCTTGTTTTTAGAGGCACACCCTAACCCAGATCAAGCAAAATGTGATGGCCCGTGTGCTTTGCCATTAGATAAGCTTGAGCCGTACTTAGCTCAAATGAAAGCGGTTGATGATTTGATTAAATCATTTGAGCCGGTTGTTATTGAGTAAACCTTTTTTGAAACTGTAAAACTTTAAAAAGGAAAAAATTTAAAAGCGACTTTAGGTCGCTTTTTTTGTGCATATTAGTTACTGATTTCAGGCGCAGCCTGCTTGAGCGTAAAGAGCAAGTAACTTAACAGCTTTAGCGATGAATGATCTCATGGGTCACCTTCCTGATAATTAATACGTTAATTTAACCATATAAATTAACAGTAGCTTAAGAAGGGGTATTAATAAGAATAATTTAGTTTATGGGCGAAAAGAGCCTAAAAGACCGCCTATAAATTACCGATAGTTATAATCGCTTTGGCTGTGGGTATTCATTTTCTGTAGGCATAAAAAAAGCCAGCAGAAGCTGGCTTTTTACACAATCTGTTAAGATTAGCCTTTAAGAGCTAAAACAGATGTGTTCAAACGGCTCTTGATACGAGCTGCTTTGTTTTTGTGCATAATGCCTTTTGTCACCATTTTATCTACGAACGGTGAAGCAGCTGTCAAAGCAGCTTGAGCATCGTCATAGCTTTTCGCATCAATGGCAGCACGTACTTTTTTGATATAAGTACGAACCATTGAACGTAGGCTTGCATTGTTTGCACGACGGTTAACAGCTTGACGTGCGCGTTTACGAGAACCAGCAGAATTAGCCACTATCAGGCTCCTTCGAAAAAAGAATAAACATAAAATTAGGGGCCGGATTATCCGGATAGAACGAGCAAATGTCAAACCCTTTTCTAACATGATTCAATACTAGGGCATAAATCGCATTTATCCCTCGTAACCTAGGGCTTGCTTGGTACAATAACGGCCTAAAATAATTTTAAGCCAGCGGCATTTATGGATCAACCTGATAAAAAACCAGAGCAATTACCAAGCACGGCAGCAAAAAGTACCGATAAAGTCTCTAGTTTACTAAGATCTTCGTCCATTGTTAGTGCTATGACTTTGCTGTCTCGAATATTGGGTTTAGTGCGCGATATTTTTGTAGCCAGTTATTTTGGCGCCAGAGCCGATGCTTTTTTTGTAGCGTTTAAAATCCCTAACTTTTTTCGCAGGCTGTTTGCTGAAGGTGCATTTAGCGTGGCGTTTGTTCCTGTACTAAGCGAATTCAAAGTAAAAGATCAAGATGTTAAAGCTTTGGTAAGTAAGGTGTCGGGAACCTTACTGGCCATTTTAGGGCCGTTTACTATATTTGCAGTGGCCGCTGCGCCTATTCTCACTTGGGTGTTTGCCCCGGGTTTTGCAGATCAGCCTGAAAAATTTGCGTTAACCAGCGAGTTATTGCGCATTACGTTTCCATATTTGTTATTAATCAGCCTCACCGCATTCTACGGCAGTGTATTAAACACTTATGGTCAGTTTGCAGTGCCTGCAGTTACCCCTGTGTTACTTAATTTATGCCTAATTATTGCCACCTATTTTTTCACACCTTGGTTTGACGAACCGCTAATGGCGTTGGCTTGGGGTGTATTGCTGGCTGGGGTTACTCAGTTGGCATTTCAATTACCATTTGTAATGCGTTTGGGTTTATTAACGCTGCCAGCGCCAGGTTTTTCAGACCCTGGAGTAAAGCGAATTTTAACGCTTATGGTGCCAGCGTTGTTTGGTGTGTCGGTTAGCCAAATTAACTTATTGCTAGATGTTATGTTGGCATCCTTTTTAGAAAGCGGCAGTGTCAGCTGGTTGTATTACTCAGACCGCTTAGCGCAGTTGCCACTGGGTGTATTCGCAATTGCCATAGCAGTGGTGGTTTTACCTAATTTGTCTCACAAGCACGCAGCTAAAGAAGAGGGTCACTTTACCCAGACCCTAGATTGGGCCGTAAGGATGGTCATGCTAATTGGTATTCCATCAGCATTGGCGTTAATTGTATTGGCCACCCCGTTAATGGCTACAATTTTTTTCCGTGGCGAGATCACAGCTTACGACATATCTAAAATGACGTTAAGTTTGCAAGCATATGGCGCGGGTCTGTTAGCGTTTATGTTAATTAAGGTACTGGCGCCCGGTTACTACGCCCGCCAAGACACCAAAACCCCAGTAAAAATAGGCATCCAAGCCATGATTGTGAACATGGTGCTGAATCTTATTTTAATCTTTCCATTTGCCCATATGGGGCTGGCATTGGCCACGACTCTGGCGGCTTACCTAAATGCATTTTTACTGTATTGGGGATTGCGTAAGCAGGGCTTGTATAAAGCTCAGCCTGGTTGGTGGAGTTGGGTATTTAAATTATTAACGGCTAATGCAGTCATGTTAGTGACTATTGTCTGGCTAAACCCTGAAATTGAGCAGTGGATGGCATTTACCGAATGGCAGCGGGCTAGTTGGACGGCTATTTTAGTATCGGTGGGTATTATATCTTATGGTGGCATTTTACTGATTTCAGGCATTCGATTACGGCATTTGCGGGTAAATAGCCTTTAATGAGCTATTCGTGACCGTATCCCACCTTAAACAGTGGAGTGAAAAGGCCGCCTACTCTATAATGCTGCCTTTTATTTCGCCTAAGATTTATGCAATTTTTTCGTGGACTACATAATACCCGTTCGTTTCCCCAAGGTTGTGTTTTAACTATAGGGAACTTTGACGGCGTGCACCTGGGACATCAGCAGGTTTTGCACAAACTTAAGCAGCAAGCGCATGCTTTGGCTTTGCCTGCGGCGGTGATGATTTTTGAGCCTCAGCCCAAAGAGCATTTTGACCTAGGCGGTGCACCCGCTCGATTGACCACGCTATCTGAAAAAATAGAAAAACTGGCATCAAGCGGTATTGATGCACTGGCTTGCTTCGCTTTTAATAATCGATTTATGAGCCTAAGCGCCGAAGAATTCGTCCAGCAAGTGCTGGTAGACGGTTTAAATGTTAAGTCTTTAATCATCGGCGACGATTTTAAGTTCGGTTGCGACCGCAGTGGTGACTTTGAATATTTAAAAATAGCCGGTGAAAAACACGGCTTTACGGTACAAGACACAAAAACAGTGCAACAAAGCGGTACCCGCGTTAGCAGCACCGAAGTTCGGGCTGCGCTTGAGCAAGGCGATTTAAAACATGCTGCAGAGTTATTGGGCGAAGAATTTAATATTAGTGGGCGCATAGCTCATGGGCAAAAACTAGGGCGCACTTTAGGTGTTCCTACTGCCAATGTGATTTTAAAGCGGCATAAAACTCCATTAACTGGGGTGTTTGCCGTGCAGGTAGAAACATCGATGGGCACCTACAATGGTGTTGCCAACATTGGTATGCGCCCAACAGTAGGGGTTGTAAAACCCATACTCGAGCCACACCTTTTTGATTTTGACGGTGACCTTTATGGTCAGCGCATAAAAGTAGTTTTCAAACATAAGATAAGAGAAGAGAAGCGCTTTAACGGTTTAGACGAACTGAAAGTCGCTATCCATAAAGATATTGATACAGCTAAACAGTACTTTATCAACACTCATTAATCGCCAAAGCACAGAGCTAGTGCTAACAGCCAAGAGAGCCAAAGAGCTAAAATGACAGATTATAAATCGACTCTAAACCTTCCAGAAACAGACTTCCCAATGCGTGGAAATCTGGCTAAGCGCGAACCTGCCACTTTGCAAAAATGGCAAGAGATGGATTTATACAAAGCCATTCGTGAAGCCCGTAGTGGTCGTGAAAAATTTATTCTGCACGATGGCCCTCCATACGCCAACGGTGACATTCACATTGGTCACAGTGTGAATAAAATTCTTAAAGACATTATCGTTAAGGCACAAACAATTAATGGTAAAGACGCTCCTTACGTACCAGGCTGGGATTGTCACGGTTTACCAATTGAATTAAACGTTGAAAAACAAGTGGGCAAGGCCGGAGTAAATGTTGATGCAAAAACATTCCGCCAAAAATGTCGCGAATACGCGCAAACTCAAGTAGACGGGCAGCGTACCGATTTTAAACGTCTAATGGTGCTAGCCGATTGGGACAAGCCTTATCTGACGATGGATTTCAAATTTGAAGCCAACATTATTCGTACTCTGGGGCGCATTGCTGGTAATGGGCATATCCATAAAGGCGAAAAGCCAGTTAACTGGTGCATGGATTGTGGCTCAGCATTAGCCGAAGCCGAAGTGGAATATCAAGATAAAAAATCTGTAGCCATTGATGTTAAATTTACATTCGCTAACACCGCCGATTTACTGGCTAAGTTTGCTCTAGCTGAAAATATTAATGCAGCCGATTATGCCTCTAAAAAATCTAGTATTGTAATCTGGACCACAACGCCTTGGACACTGCCTGCAAACGAAGCAGTATCGGTTCATCCGGGTATTGAATACGCATTGGTTAGTCTAAAAGAAAGCGATGAAGTGTTAGTGATCGCCACTGAGCTAGTAAACGATGCCATGGCTCGTTACGGTATTGAAGCGGGCAACTTTGAAACTCTTGGTTTTGCTAAAGGCGCTGACTTTGGTTGGGTCCGCGAAGAAACAGACGTGGCTCCATTCTCAGTTAAACATCCATTTATGCCTGCCGATGATGGCGCTGAAGAAAAATTTGTTCCTATTATTACAGGCCTACACGTTACTGCTGATTCAGGTACCGGTGCTGTGCACACGGCCCCTATGCATGGTGCCGACGATTATGTGATTTCTAATACCTACGGAATCGGCGCTAAATATATGCTAGTTAGTGACGAAGGTTTGTTCATTGAAAATGAAGCCATGAGTGCATTAGAGCTTGCAGGTTTAAGTGTGGCCGACAAAGGCAACTTTAAAGTGCTGGGTATTTTGAATGAACGTGGCGCGCTACAGAAAAAAGTCAACATTAAGCACAGCTACCCTCATTGCTGGAGACATAAATCTCCAATTATTTTCCGTGCAACACCGCAGTGGTTTATTTCAATGAACAAAGCAGGGTTGTTAGAAAAAGCCATGCACGAAGTTCAAAACACCGTTGATTGGCGTCCTGATTGGGGCCAAGCTAGAATCGAATCTATGCTCACCTCACGTCCAGACTGGTGTATCTCACGTCAACGTACCTGGGGCGTTCCTATTGCATTGTTTGTGCATAAAGTAACGGGCGAATTGCACCCAGATACTCAAGCGTTAATTGAAGCCGTTGCCAAAAAAGTAGAAGGCGAAGGTATTGATGCATGGTTTGATTTAGAAGCAAAAGAATTATTAGGTGACGAAGCTGATCAATACCAAAAAATTACCGACACACTTGATGTGTGGTTCGATTCAGGCGTAACCCACGCTGCTGTGTTAGAGCAGCATCCTGACCTTCACGTTCCTGCAGATTTATATTTAGAAGGTTCAGATCAGCACCGCGGTTGGTTCCAATCGTCATTATTAACCAGTGTGGCTGCTCGTGGTAAAGCACCCTATAAAACTGTTTTGACTCACGGTTTTACAGTTGATGGCGAAGGCAAAAAAATGTCAAAGTCATTGGGTAACGTAATGTCACCACAAGATGTGGTTAATAAATTAGGTGCCGACATTTTACGCTTATGGGTAGCGTCTACCGATTACACCAGCGAGATGACAGTAAGCGATGAAATATTAAATCGTACAGCCGACTCATATCGTCGTATTCGTAATACAACACGTTTCTTATTAGCAAACATCAGTGGCTTTGATCCTAAAGCTCATATGTTAAAGCCTGAAGAGTTATTGCCGTTAGATGCATGGATAGTAGATCAAGCCAATACACTGCAAGCTGAGCTTATTAATAGCTACAACGAATATCAAACCATGAACATTTATCAGAAGCTTCATAATTTCTGTATTAATGAGCTGGGTGGGTTTTATTTAGACGTAATTAAAGATCGTCAATACACCACTAAGTCAGACGGTGTTGCGCGTCGTAGTGCACAAACGGCCTTGTATCATGTACTAGAAGCCATGTTGCGTTGGATGGCGCCAATCTTAAGCTTTACTGCTGAAGAGGCATGGGAATTTATGCCGGCTCCTGCACCCATTAATGGAACGTCAGGCGAGCGTGAGTCAAGTGTACTTTTAAGTGAGTGGTACACTGGTTTGTCTTCAGCTTCCAATAACGACTTTAACGACGCTTACTGGCGCCGTATGATGAGCGTTAAAACAGAAGTTAATAAACTGCTAGAAAAAGCTCGTAATGAAAAAACCGTGGGTTCAAGCTTAAGCGCACAAGTGACCTTGTATGCAGATGGTGATCTAGCCAACGACTTAAATCGTTTAGAAGACGAGTTACGCTTTGTGCTGCTAACGTCTAAAGCAACTGTAAAATCATTTGACCAAAGCGCCGGAGAAGCAACCGCTGTTGAAGGTTTACGTGTAAGCGTGATCGCAAGCGAAGATCCTAAGTGTGATCGCTGCTGGCATCACCGTGAAGACGTAGGCTCACACAAGGTGCACGAAACATTATGTGGCCGTTGTGTTGAAAACATTGACGGTGAAGGCGAGAAAAGGAACTTTGCATAATGTTAAATACGCTTATGCAAAAACATTTATCAGACTTAAACAAGTCACAGCTTAAGTGGTTGTGGCTGGCAGTACTTGCCATTGTTTTAGACTTTGTTAGCAAGCAATTGGCTGAGACTTATCTTACTTTTGCGCAGCCAGTGTATGTTCTGCCTGTATTTGATTTGACATTGTTATACAACAGAGGTGCGGCGTTTAGCTTTTTAGCTAACGAAGGCGGTTGGCAGCGTTGGTTTTTCACTGTTATAGCCATTGGTGTAAGTGCTGTATTAACCGTTTGGTTAATGAAGCTTAAGCCCAATGAGAAACTGTTAAGTATTGCATTAGCTTTAGTAATTGGTGGCGCAATTGGTAATCTTTATGACCGTTTAGCCTATGGTCATGTAATTGATTTTATCCATTTACATTGGGATAACAATTATTTTCCAGCGTTTAATATTGCTGACAGCGCCATTAGTCTTGGCGCCGCTATGTTGTTATTTGAAAGTCTGTTTTTACAGAATAAAAAATCTTAAAAATTTATCGGGAATTATCATGCAAATTGCTAAAGGCAAACAAGTTACGTTAAATTTCGCACTAAAGTTAGATGACGGCCAAGTAGTAGATTCTACTTTTGAAAAAGAGCCTGCTACATTAGTAGTTGGTGATGGAAACTTGCCGGAAGGTTTTGAAAGCCTGTTAATTGGCTTAACAGCTGGCCACAAGCAAAGTTTTAATATTTCACCTGAAAATGCCTTTGCACAAAAAAACCCAAATAATATTCAGGAAATGAAGCGCAGCGATTTTGCCGCTGACATGGAACTAGAAATAGGTTTGATGATTTCATTTGCCGACGCCAATGGGTCTGAGCTTCCAGGTGTGATTAAAGAAATACAGGAAAATGTAGTGATGGTAGATTTCAATCATCCATTGGCAGGTGAAGCCCTGACCTTTGATGTTGAAATTATTAATGTTTCAGACCCTCAGTAGAGATTAAAATGGATATTACGCTAGCAAATCCTAGAGGTTTTTGTGCCGGAGTTGATCGCGCGATCGACATTGTTAACCGTGCATTAGATATTTTTGAACCGCCAATTTATGTGCGTCACGAAGTGGTGCACAATAAATTTGTGGTCGATAACCTACGAGATCG
>JAWUVO010000092.1:0-7195 GCA_034112325.1 Bermanella sp.
GTGGTCGTTGGTCAAGATTATGAAGTGTTGTGATAATACCATTTTGATAAAAATCAGCCATTGGGAGCCTCTATTGGTTATATTTATTTATTTTTTATAATTAGTTAGTTAGTTTTTACTGTTTTAAAATATTTAAAAGCACATTGTACTTATGGATCTAGTGATTTACTTAATGCTAAAATCTCTTCATTCCAACCTTTGGGTCCATACGACTGACTAAAAATAATATTTTTAGATACCACTGAAGGAAAGTTGTTAATAGGCGATTTAATGCAAATACCATATTCAGCGCTATCTAACATAGCCACGTCATTCTCTCCGTCACCTAATGCTATAATTTTCAAAGGCTGAGATTCAGGCCACAGTAACTGCTGATACTTTTTAAAGAATGAAACAGGCGATGATTTATCTACATCACCTTGAAGATGATAAAATCGACCGCCTTTTAAAATAGTATAACCATCACGCTTGGCTAGTGATTCTAATGTTTTAAAGTTTTTTTCTGAGTCAAACCATTGAAACGGTTCACTGAATAATTTTTGTTTTGATTCAATTGCCTTGCTTTTCGTTAGCCCTGTTTTTTCCATTACGGCTTCAACTGTCCAATCGTTATAACCTTCAAAAAACCAATTGTGGCGAGTTCTTAGGCCATATAGCCAGTCACATATTTGTTTCCTGTCTTTTCCTAAAGTCCAAACATAGTTTTCGTCTATTTTTTTAAACTGTTCATGTACTTTAAGTGTATCAAATAGTTTTTTTGAGATAGGAGTATCTGTAAATTCTGGTAATACTACCGCCGAGCCATTTTCTACAACATAAGGCTGATGTTCGAGCTTCAACTCGTTAACTAGTGTTTTTACTTCTGCCATTGTTTTACTGGTATTGACAATCACAGGAATTTTATGTGTCGCTAAAAAGTCCAAGGCATCTTGTGCATCACTCCAGCTGTAATCGGAATGATCTAATAAGGTGCCATCTAAATCTGTCATAACTAAATATTGACTATTCATTAGTCGACCCTTACTAAATTATTATTTCGATGTAACGACTTCATATTATGATGAGTGTCTAATTTAATCATCCAACTAGCTTGATCAGAAAGTATTGTTAATGCAAATCGGGTTAAGCGTTCATAGTGAGATATAAACCGCTCTACCTGCTCTGGTGTCTGTACCATTGAATCGTTAACACCTTTATTTTTTTCGCGTAATTTAGTTTCTTGAAGTAATCGCCATTGATAGACACATTTAAAACTAGGTGCTTGCAATACGATTAAATTTTCGACTTTATTAAACAGGGTTTTGTATTCATTTTTTAAACATTGATTTACATATTCACGCCAAATACATGCTGAGTCTTCAATTTTTTCTAATTCATTTACAGGTTGCTTAAGTGCAGTAGTTGATTGCGCTGTTAGCCCCATGCACCAGCCTTCAAATAAAATTATGTCTACTGGACCTTTTACTTCATGCCAATCACTTTGCGCTAGCCTATCGTCAATGGCTTTATTAAAACTAGGAAGTGGGCAAGATTGGCCGTCAGAAAGATTTGATAGTTGATGGAGAGTAGATTCTGCCAATGGTAGGTCGTGTGTTCCTGGAACACCGCGAGTAACAAACAAAGGATGGACTTGTTTAGAGAGTTGGATTCGTTGTTGGCGAGTTTTATAAAAGTCGTCGATAGACAGAACTACCACATTTAGTTCAAAACATTCTTCTAAAAGGGTTTTTATAAACAAGCAGACAGTACTTTTTCCGCTACCTTGGGTACCTTGCAAACCAACTAACCAAGGCGTTATTTTTGTGCGTAGTTTATAGCTGGCCGCCATATCTTGTGCTAGTGGCCACAGATAATCTCCGACTAAATCTTTATAATTTTCAGGCAATGCTTGTTTTTGGATCAGTTTATCTATTAACGCTTCTGCTTTTTTCATACTGCGTGCTCGATTTTGAGGCCTTTTATGTTTTTGCACTGTTTTTGCGCACTTATCATTTAATACCCATACGTTTTTGCATGTATATGTGGACTTTGCAAATAGCGAACCAGTATTTGATTAGTTATAAAAGATTTAGTGTGATGTAGCAGGCAAGGCTGGATATCGATTATGTAGACTTTAATAACTGGGAGTGGATACCAGATAGTTAGTGCCTAACTTCTGGTAATACGGGGCAATTAAACTGCAGTTGCTAATGCTTCTATTTCACTCCATTTATTTTCGTGCACCAACGCTTTAGGGCAAACCCATGACCCACCTACCGCAGATACATTATCTAAAGCAAAGTAGTCGGCTGCATTTTTTTCAGACACCCCGCCAGTTGGACAAAATTTAATAGATGGGAAAGGGCCTGCTAGCGCTTTAATCATTTTTGGTCCACCCGCTATATCCGCAGGAAACAGCTTAAATAAAGATATTCCATACGACATGCCTAAGATAATTTCAGACGGTGTCATGACTCCTGGTGCATAAGGCAGATCTAATTCTTTGGCCGCAGCGCATAGCTCGTGACTGATTCCAGGGCTTATTACAAACTTTGCACCCGCCTCTTTAACTTGCCGCATTTGTTCGGCCGAGGTGACAGTACCTGCACCCACTATGGCATCGGGGCATTCTTGTGCAATTTTTTTAATAGCTGCCAAACCTTGCGGTGTTCTTAATGTTACTTCTAAACAATGAATACCACCTGCCATTAATGCTTTGGCCAATGGCACAGCGTGATCTAGATCTTCAATCACAATAACCGGCATTATCGGTTTTGTTTGTTTGAACCAAGTATCAAATGTCATGTTAGTGTCCTGCTAATTAAAATATAAAGTGCAAAGTATAAGATGCAAAATATCGAGAGTGAAAAGTCGCTACTCATCCCAACCAATACTAATGGCACCTTCGTCGGCTGGAGTCACTTGACGGCGGAACATTGAAAATAACTCGCGACCGATACCTTTATTGCTATGGGCATCGTAAACAACTGGGCGATCAGCTAAATTTACTTCTAAAATGTCTACCGTCCCTGCTTTGGCATCTATTTTTATAAGATCTCCATCTAATATTTTTGCTATGGCACCACCATTAGCCGCTTCTGGAACCAGATGAATAGCACTTAAAACTTTACCACTGGCACCTGAAAGTCGACCATCTGTTAATAGCGCTACGCTAAAACCTTCATCTTGCAAATTAGCCAGCACTGGCATTAATTTATGCAGTTCAGGCATACCGTTAGCTTTTGGTCCTTGAGCTTTTAACACTAATACCATGTCTTGTTGTAATAGGCCTTTTTTATAAGCGGCAACAACTTCTAACTGATCACTGAATACTCTTGCAGGTGCTGTAATTTGCCAGCAATCTTTAGGCACAGCCGATACTTTAATAACAGCTTTACCTAAATTACCTATTACCTGCTGAATACCACCACTGGCATCAAACGGTAATGCAACAGTAGATAAAATATCGACTTGTGAATTTTTAGGTGCTTCAAATTGAAGTGAATCTATTGAACCTACAAACGACACTTTTTTACCGTAATCACTAAAAGGTCCGCCATTAACGGTCATTACATCGCCGTGCATTAGGCCCGCATTTAATAGTTCAGAAAATACCCAAGCGGTTCCACCTGCGGCATGAAACTGATTAATATCAGCTGGCCCATTTGGATAAACTTTGCATATTAACGGTACTACCTCAGATAAGTTTTGAATATCTTGCCAAGTAATATTAATACCAGCGCAGCGTGCAACGGCTACCCAGTGAATGGTTAAGTTGGTAGACCCCCCTGTTGCCAGTAAAGCGACCAATGCATTTACTATAGACTTTTCATTAACTAACTTAGCAAAACTAAAATTTTCATAGTCATCGGCTAGCTCAACCATTTTTTCACAAGCTAGTTGATTAAATTTTTCTCGATCGGGATCTGTAGGATGCACAAAAGCTGAGTTGGGTAACATTAAGCCCATGGCCTCTAACAGCATTTGATTTGAGTTAGCCGTACCATAAAACGTACAAGTACCAGCTGAATGATAAGCTTGAGATTCGCTTTCTAATAGCTCTTCATCTGTGGCTTTCCCTTGAACATGGGCCTGCCTGACAGATGCCTTTTCTGAATTTGTTATACCACTACCCATTGGACCTGCCGGCATAAATAAACCCGGCATATTACCAAAGCGTAATGCTCCCATTAACATACCGGGCACAATTTTATCGCAAATGCCCAACAGAATCATGGCATCAAATGCTTGATGTGATAAACCCACTGCGGTACTTAATGCAATTACATCGCGGCTAAACAATGACAGCTCCATTCCTGGCTGACCCTGTGTAACGCCATCACACATGGCCGGTACTCCAGAGGCCACCTGACCACTAGCACCATGTCGATAAAGGTACTGTTTTATTTTTTCTGGATAACGATAATAAGGCTGATGAGCTGACAACATATCATTATATGCCGTCACTATGGCCACGTTATGACCCTTACTGGTTTGCTTTAAAATTAGCTTTTCATCAGGCGTCGCCGACGCTTGAACATGGGCAAGATTGGTACAACCCATTTGGGCTCGAGTGGGTTTGTCTGACTGAGCTTGTTGCATTAAATCTAAATACTTTTGTCGGTTTACCTGGCTACGATTAATAATTTCATTGGTTACCTGGCTTACAACATCGTTCATTGGGTTTGTCATTTCACTACTCATGTTAGGCATTCCAATAAATGTGGACAGGGCATACTTGCTGATTCAATAAGATACTAACTGGGTACTGCTGTGATGAAAACTGGTTGGACATTATATCGTCTATAATTTGCTTTTTTTTATCACCTGTTATCAGTAAATAAATTACTTTTGCAGTTAATAAATACGATAGAGTTAGACTCATCCTTGGTTGCTTGCCTGGTGGAGAAACAGCCATACACTTTTGCGGTGTAGATTGATCAAGTAAAACACTAACGTTATCGGTATCGGGAAATATAGAGGCAAAATGACCGTCATCTCCCATGCCTAACACCACCACATCTAACTGCTTCATTTGCGCTGACAAACTGGCTTCGCATCCAGCCTCACCTTCTATTGCTGAAGCAAAATTATTTTTAAGTGGGATAAATTTTAATTCTGATCCCGCTTGATTTAACAGACACTGAGTGATCATATTTTGATTACTGTCTTGATGGTCTGTCGGAACCCAGCGTTCGTCGGTTAAAGTTACTGTTAATTTATACCAAGGAAGCTTGCTGTGGCTTAACTCTCGATAAAGTGGCTGTGGCGTTCCACCACCAGCTAAAGCAATGGCGCAGTGGTCTTTTGCTTTTATAGATTTATCAATACTAGACAAAAGAGCTGCCTTTAACGCTTGCAGCGTCTCGTCTAAACTTGAGCAAACATTAAATTTTACAGTCACTTTAATTGCCCTCTTCCCATAAACGACCATCTTTAGCCAACAGTAAAGTGGCGGCGGCTGGACCCCAACTTCCTGCACTGTATCCGTCTGGGCGTTGATCGGACTGAATCCAGCTTTGAATAATTGGATCGACCCATTTCCATGCGGTAATCAGTTCGTCTTCACGCAAAAATAAGGTTGGATTTAAATTAATAGCATCGCCTAATAAACGCTCGTATGCTTCTGGAACGCGCTTTTTGTCACCCGCATCATGTAGACTTAATGCCATTGGCTGGACTTGCATTTGATGACCCACACGTTTTTCAAACATCTGCAAACGCACGCCTTCATCGGGTTGTAATCTAAAAATTAATTTATTAGCCATGGTCCTTTTGTGCTGCATATCAAAAATACTATGGGGAACCTGCTTAAATTGAATAACTATTTCACAAGCCCGTTCAGCTAAACGCTTACCGGTGCGTAAATAGAATGGTACACCGGCCCAACGCCAGTTATCAATTTCAGCCTTTAATGCCACAAATGTATCTGTGGTTGATTCCTCGTCTACACCAGGTTCATCACGATAACGTGGCACCATTTCTCCATCAGAAACGCCTTTTTCATACTGGCCACGTACCACGTATTCGGCTATATCTGTTCCCTTAATGGGTTTAAGCGCTTTTAATACTTTTACCTTTTCATCTCGCACGGCTTCAGCGTCCATAGATGCAGGAGGTTCCATAGCCGTCATACACAATAATTGTAATAAATGGTTTTGTAACATGTCGCGCATGGCACCGGTGCCTTCATAAAACCCTGCCCGCTGCTCAACGCCTACCGTTTCTGAGATGGTGATTTGAATATGGTCAATGTATCTTTCATTCCATTGGTGTTCAAAAATTGAATTGGCAAATCGTAACGCCAATAAGTTTTGAACCGTTTCTTTACCCAGATAATGATCGATACGATAAATTTGTTTTTCAGAGAAAAATTCCGACACCCTACTGTTAATAGCCATGCCGGTTTCTAAATCGGTGCCAATGGGTTTTTCTAATACGATAGAGCTTTTGTCAGAAATTAGGTTATTAGCAAATAGTTGCTCACACATCATTGGGTACAGTTTTGAATGTACTGCGCAGTAATAAATACAATTCCCTGGGTGTTGATTTAGCTTTTTAGCTAGCTTTCCATAACCCGCTGACTTATCTAGTTCGATACCTACCCAGTGGATGCGCGAAGAGAATTCTTTCCATTCATTATCGTCCATTTTTGCACCATAATGAAGCAACCACTTCTTCACATGCCCTAGATATTCAGATTCTGATTGCTTTGGTCGGGTAAGTGCCCAGATTCGACCCTCTTTATTCAGCCGACCGTCTTTGTGTAAATTGTATAAAGCAGGCAGTAATTTGCGGTGGGCCAAATCCCCACCCGCGCCAAACAGTATTAGGTTAAAAGGCTCGGTAACGTCTAGCATACTTGCGATTATCCCTATTTAAAGTGCTTAAAAATAGTGTGTTCCAGTATTGTTCAACAGGTGAATGATTACTACCTAAAGACCCTGAAAATATACCAATTGTTTTGAATAAGGTATTTGCTGCACATAACATGCCCACCTGCTGGTATGGATTTCGCAATACGATTGTCATATTTGTTAGTTATACCTAAATAATAAACTAAATAAGGGCGCAATAATGATCAATAAATGTTTATTCCCAGTAGCAGGTTACGGTACACGTTTTTTGCCGGCCACTAAATCCATGCCTAAAGAAATGCTGCCTATTGTGAACAAGCCACTTGTGCAATACGGAGTAGAAGAAGCCGTTGAAGCTG
>JAWUVO010000093.1:0-17971 GCA_034112325.1 Bermanella sp.
AAGGTTTAGTTTTAAGTTTGTTGTTTTAGTTAAGTATTTAGCGCGAGGCTTTTGACCTTGTTTAAAAACGTTGCAATGGATGCTTGCTCGGCTTTAGCGCATTTGTTTATTGTTAAATTAAATTCTTAACCAGTTATAGCAATGCTAATGCCAACTTCTTAAAAGCCAGTATTTATGGGCATTAGAGGCGATTAACGTACTTATCATACAAACTTAAGCAGCACCATTTTGTAGCGCTCATCCGCTTTGCGCCCATATTAAGTGCGATGAAAGCGGTGTTTTTTAATAAAAGCACCAATTTGAAACAAGTCAAAAAAAAAGAAAAGACAACAGACTTAGACCGTTCAGGTCAAAATGGCATGAAATGAGAGGAATCATTGAAGTAACGGTAATTAAACCGCCAGTAATTGTTTTTTATTAAGGTACTTAGGGCTATTTCGCCCTTCAATAAAGCACCTTCAAATTGAAGGTTATTAAACGCACACCGCCTGAGCGGTTACTAGGCCTTTAAACCAGCTAGGCTTTAGTTAGATAGGCTTTAACTAGATGTTGGCTCATTACAGCAAACAACCGAGTACTTATAATAGTTAAGGTAATAGCTATTAAACACGCAGCAGCAAAACCCAAGGCAAACATGGCAGCGCTTGAGCTTGCAGGAATTTCTAAGCCATGGGCCATTCCATGTATCGAAGCAAAGGCTGTTAGTACCCATGCAGAGATAACATTGAATGAATTACTAGCTTGTAATAGCTTACCAGCCACTACCAGCAAAGCGGCTACTGCAAGCGACAACGTTATTAGCATTTCAATTGAACCCGCCGAAACCATATGAATGCCAGCATGAGCGGTAAAAAAACCAATCAGCATAAGTGATACAAAGCCAATAGGAATTAAATAGCGGTGCTTGCCGTTTAACCTAGAGGCTAAGATACCCACTGCAACTAAAGACAGTAAGTGATCTAAACCTAATAATGGATGTAAAAATCCAGCGGCCATACTATTACTTATGGTGGACACTGACATAACAATATTGTCATGGCCACTGTGGGCAAGACCTAAAACAGGCGTTAACACAGCTAACAAACCAATAAAATATTTCATTTAAATACTCCCATGATCGTCTATCCGATCGATTAATTTTATAAAGATCGTGACGAATGAATTTCGGCTGTATCAGAAACTTTATGTGCCGGAACCATTTTCTTTAAAGCTGGCTGAATGCTGTCACGTTTTTCTAACATGCCAAATTCAATAATAAAATTAATGATTTCAGCTATGCCCTTGGTGCTTTCAACATTGGCTAACACAAACGGACGATCACCACGCATTTTACGAGTATCACGATCCATTATTTCTAGCGAGGCGCCCACATGCTCAGCAATATCGACTTTATTAATAATTAATAAATCAGATTTAGTAATACCAGGCCCTCCTTTACGAGGAATTTTATCACCCGCACATACGTCAATAACGTATAACGTTAAGTCTGATAATTCTGGGCTGAATGTGGCTGATAAATTATCTCCGCCACTTTCTACCATCACCATTTCTAAACCTTGATGACGGTCTTGTAGTTCTTTTACCGCCGCCAAATTCATCGACGCGTCTTCACGAATAGCTGTGTGTGGACAACCGCCGGTTTCCACACCTAAAATCCGGTCTTCTGCTAAGGCTTCATTACGGACTAAAAATTGCGCATCTTCTTTGGTATAAATGTCGTTGGTTACCACTGCAATATTGTAATGGTCGCGCATGGTACGGCATACTTTTTCTAGTAGTGCGGTTTTACCTGATCCTACTGGGCCGCCAACGCCGACTCTTAAAACTTGTGCTGTCATGTTACTTCCCATTCGCCCACGGGTGGGCTCCTACATTAATTTTTATGATCTAAATAATCGTGAATACTGTTGTTCGTGTAATGCCGATGCCATAGCCGTGCCCACAAGGCTGGTGCCAATGTCATGGTCTTTAATTAATAATGCTTGTTCACATACCTTTGCCATTTCAGGTATTAAACTTTGTAATGTTTTTTGTGCGTCTGTTTGTCCCATAGGCATGGCCTTACTAGCACATGTAATTTGGTTTTCAGCCCAGCTCCATACAAACCCTAAAAGGGCGTTCTCAATATTTATATTGGTGAGTACCGCTGCTAATGCACTCATGGTCACTACCGTGGGAGTTTTGCATAAATCTAACTGTGTTTGTCTTTTAGGGTCTTGCCCTAAATGCCATTGCACATAAGCGCTGCCCACTTGAGTATCTTCTAAATATAATTCTTTGGTTTCACGAAAAGCTAACAAAGTATCGTTCCAATATTGAATGCTGTCAGCATCTAGCTTTTGCCAAGCTTTAAATATTCTTATGTAAACGGGTAAATCTAACTGGCCCAAGCCAAATTTCAAATTGTCAGAAATCCAGTGATAAACATCTTCTCTGTTTTTGCACCAGCCAATGTCGAGTGCATATTCAAGACCTTGTGAGTACGCAAACGCACCCACTGGTAATGCAGGGCTGGACAAATGCAATAATGATAACAAGCTAATAGACGAAGCTTGCTGTTCATTTGCCGGTAGCTCTGCCGATAAATTAATGACTGTGGCCATGAGCCGAATCTTCATCACTTTCGCCATGATGATGGTGTCCACCGGTTCCTGGTGCGTAAGCGCCATTCTCTGGTTCAAACGGCGCAAGCTCATGTTCTACGTGAATGCCCAAACCATGCAGCATATCTTCTAGTACATAATCTTTTTGGAAACGTAAAAAACCTTCGCCAATTTGCAGTGGCACATGGCGATTACCTAAATGGTAACAACCGCGAGCAAACAAGGTAGCGTCTTTAACATAAGCGGTAGCAACCGACTCGTTTAATGCTAATACGGTTAAATACTCACCTTGCTCTGTGGACAGCACTGTGCCGTGACGCAGCACCTGACCTCGTACAATTTGAATACCAGCATCGTTGCCATTGTCTGTTACCAGTTTTAGTCGTCCACGCTTACGATCATCAAAATTTAAACTGATGGTTTCGCTGTTAGCTTCTGGCGCTAAGTCCGTTTCTAAAATTTTTGTAAATATTTTCATTTTTTATATAACATTAAACCTGTAGGAGTCGCACACCGTGCGCGACCCATAAATTTAAATTAATACTCTCACCATCTGTTGTTTGAAATCTATTTAATTCTTTGGTTTCGCGCACGGGGTGCGACTCCTACAATTAGAATAAATAATAACGCTGTGCCATTGGCAATACTTCTGCTGGTTCGCAGGTAAGCTCTACGCCATCGGCCTTTACCACATACGTTTGTGGATCAACTTCTAACTTAGGCTGATAGTCATTTAACTTCATATCTGACTTAGTAAGTTTGCGAGTATTTTTCACCGCGCTCAGTTGTTTTTTCAAACCTAGGTGCTTAAGCGTGCCTTTATCCAAAGAACTCTGTGATACAAAACTGATACTGGTTTCGTGAACCGCTTTGCCCATAGCGCCAAACATCATTCGGTAATGTACTGGCTGAGGTGTAGGAATAGATGCGTTTGGGTCACCCATAGGTGCACCTGCAATCATACCGCCCTTTATAATCAATGAAGGCTTAGTGCCAAAAAACATCGGTTTCCATAACACTAAATCGGCTAACTTGCCTACTTCAATAGATCCCACTTCATGTGAGACCCCCATAGTAATAGCTGGGTTAATCGCATACTTAGCGATATAGCGTTTGCAACGGAAGTTATCATGGCCTTCAGTATCTTCTGGCAATGGGCCCCGTTGAACTTTCATTTTATGAGCTGTTTGCCAGGTACGAGTAATCACCTCCCCGACTCGGCCCATGGCTTGGGAGTCGGACGAGATCATACTGAAGCAACCTAGGTCATGAAGAATATCTTCTGCCGCAATAGTTTCGCGACGAATTCGCGAATCGGCAAAGGCCACATCTTCTGGAATATTTGGGTCTAAATGATGACACACCATTAACATATCCAAATGCTCGTCCACCGTGTTTACGGTATAGGGACGTGTTGGATTAGTTGACGACGGCAGAACATTTGGCTCGCCTGCTGCTTTAATAATATCGGGAGCATGACCACCTCCGGCACCTTCAGTGTGATAGGTGTGAATGGTACGGCCTTTAAACGCAGCTAATGTGTCTTCTACAAAACCCGATTCATTTAATGTATCGGTGTGAATAGCCACTTGCACGTCTTGCTCGTCAGCCACGGTTAAACAGCAATCGATGGAAGCGGGAGTTGTGCCCCAGTCTTCGTGAAGCTTTAAACCCATCGCACCGGCTTCAACCTGCTCAATTAGCGGACCGGGTAAACTGGCGTTGCCCTTGCCTAAGAACCCAATATTCATCGGTAAGTCTTCAACGGCTTGAAGCATTTTACCAATGTGCCAGGGGCCTGGTGTGCAGGTTGTTGCATTGGTACCTGTTGCTGGACCTGTGCCTCCACCTAACATGGTGGTGACGCCACTCATTAATGCTTCTTCAATTTGCTGCGGGCAAATAAAGTGAATGTGCGCATCAACACCGCCGGGGGTTAAAATTTGACCTTCGCCTGCGATTACTTCAGTGCCAGGACCAACTTCAATGGTCACACCTTCTTGAGTGTCAGGGTTACCCGCTTTACCAATAGCCGCGATGCGGCCACCTTTAATGGCAACATCGGCTTTGACAATACCCCAGTAATCTAAAATTAATGCGTTAGTAATAACGGTGTCTGCCACATCTTTGCTTAATGCCTGACTTTGACCCATACCATCGCGAATGACTTTACCGCCGCCAAATTTAACTTCGTCGCCGTAAACCGTATAATCTTTTTCAGGTGATATGAATAACTCGGTGTCGCCTAAGCGAACCTTATCGCCGACGGTCAAGCCATACATGTCTACGTAGGCTTTTCTTGAAATTTTAACCATAGTATTTCCCTTAGGCTTTAAAGTTTGCCCTGAATTTCACCGCGAAAACCGTAAATTTCTTTACGTCCTGCATATTCAACTAATTCTACCGTACGTGTTTGGCCCGGCTCAAAGCGCACCGCTGTTCCAGCTGCAATGTTTAAGCGGAAACCTCTGGTGGATTCTTTATTAAATGTGAGTGATGGATTCACTTCATAAAAATGATAATGACTGCCCACTTGAATTGGTCGATCACCAATATTAGCCACTTCAATACTTAAGGTTTTACGACCCACATTAATTTCAATGTCGCCGTCTGCATAAATAATTTCGCCTGGAATCATGAGCTCTCCACTGTATTCGTATGTGAATTAATTAGATCATTCACGGTTAAGCGATGGGATTGTGAACCGTTACTAACTTGGTTCCATCTGGGAAGGTCGCTTCAACCTGCACATCGTGAATCATTTCGGGAATACCTACCATTACCTGATCGCGGCTAATAACTTGACGACCAGCGTTCATTAAGTGGGCTACTGTTTCACCGTCTCGAGCGCCCTCCATTATAAATGCACTGATCAATGCAATGCATTCTGGGTAATTAAGCTTCACACCGCGGTCTAAACGCTTTTGGGCTAATTCTGAGGCCACAAATAACAGCAGCTTGTCTTTTTCTCTTGGCGAAAGTTCCATGGAGCCCTCCTTATACTAAATCGTTTAACTGGATCGTTAATCTGTTTGAAATGTATCTGATAACTTATGTACGCCAAATTCTCGGAGCACATGCTTGTTTGTTAATCACTTTGGGCCGTAACAATGCCCAAAGACTTTCAAATGTATCCCGCGCTCGCTCAGCTTTATCGCCTAAGATTCGTGCGATAAAAACACCAGGCTTTTGAGTAATAGCTACCGTCGAAGGCGCAATTAAAGTATTTGTTGTTTGCTGCCACTCAGCCAGTTGTTCTGCACATTGGGGATTTACAATATCACTATTAATAATAAAGGTACCAAATACAATTTTATTTTGAAAGCCTGCCTTACCGGTCTGTAACTTTGATGGAGCTACTAACGACAGACGATCTATAAATAACGGTTTACCACCCTGATAAACCGTAAGCGATTGCTGTAAACCACCTTGAGTAAATAGATCGTCACTTTCTATTCTTCCTAGACAGGTTATTTCCCAACCAATATAAACGCCACTACCTTCTATATTTACTTGAGTTATCAGTTCAGCGTCAGCATTATTAAAGATGATATTTTCTTGTGGAAGGTATTCAACAATGGCGTTATCGGCCACTTTGATATCTACATGCTGCCCCTGCTTTATACCACTTATGTTGCGATATATTTTTCCCGCAGACGGCGTGGTCATTAAAATATGCGCTCCGTTGCCAGCATTTAATTCAATAGATAACTTGTCGCCACCAACCAATCCACCAGGAGGATGCAATAAATATAAATGCAGACAATCTAAACCTTCAGGATAAAAGGGACGCTGTACTCTTAATGGTCCAAAATGCTGTGTACGACCCATACGCGTATGATTATTTACGCATACAAACTCGCCTGCAAATTTTGCCTTCCAGCGCTTCGCATCAAAATCTTTTTTTGGCTGTAGGGCTAAACTATTCATCTATAATTTAATATCTATCATTTAATATTTATAATATAAATACCGCGAAGGTTAGTTTATTTTAAAATAAATTCAATTGTTATATGGCTAATAAACGCTGAACATCATCAGAGGTCTTAAGTTTTTCTTGATTCCCTTTTGACACCACTCGTCCTCGCTCTAATATAATGTAGTCATCGGCTAAAGCAGTTGCAAAGTCTAAATATTGCTCTACTAATACAATCGCCATATTGCCACGCTCGCGCAGTAATTCAATAACACGTTGTATGTCTTTAATTATTGATGGCTGAATACCTTCAGTGGGCTCATCTAAAATTAACATTTTTGGGCGCAATAATAATGCACGACCAATAGCTAACTGTTGTTGCTGACCTCCCGATAAATCACCTCCTCGACGTGCTAACATTTGCTTTAATACAGGGAAAAGTTCAAATACTTCTTCATCTATGAAACGGTCTTTCTTTTTCAAACTTGAAAAAGCTGTTTTTAGATTTTCTTCGACGGTCAATTGAGAAAAAATGTCTCGGCCCTGCGGCACATAGGCAATACCATTTTTAGCTCGATCGTAAGAAGCTTGTTTGATAATTGACTGGCCGTTCCAAAGTATATCCCCTGCTTTA
The DNA here is from genome assembly GCA_034112325.1 of Bermanella sp. Taxonomy (GTDB): domain Bacteria; phylum Pseudomonadota; class Gammaproteobacteria; order Pseudomonadales; family Oceanobacteraceae; genus Bermanella. Next base: position 7,154 of record JAWUVO010000093.1, read on the forward strand.
GGCGACATGTGACCAGACAAAGCTTTCATTAATGTGGTTTTACCCACACCGTTACGACCAAGAACACAAGTCACCTTACCAATTTCCGCTTTCATAGAAACATCGTAAAGTGCTTGGCTTGCTCCATAAGAGACATCTAAATTGTTTACTTCTAACATGTTAGCGCCCCAAATATACTTCAATGACTTTCTGATTATTTTGTACTGTGCTTAATGAGCCTTCTGCCAATACACTGCCTTCATGTAATACTGTTACTTTACACTCCAGCGCTGCAATAAAGTCCATGTCGTGCTCAACTACCACTAGCGAATGATTTTTTGCTAGCTTTTTAAATAGTTCAGCTGTTTTCATTGTTTCTTCATCAGTCATGCCGGCCGCTGGCTCATCAATCAATAACAACTCTGGCTCTTGACTAATTAACATGCCAATTTCTAACCATTGCTTTTGGCCATGAGACAAATTAGCCGCAATATCATCGCGCTTTTCATCTAGATTTATTAGTTCTAAAATATCGTTTATTTTAGTTAAGCCTTCATGGCTTAGCTTATAAAACAATGCCTGCAAAACACTTCGAGTTCCTTTTAACGATAACTCTAAGTTTTCGAATACTGTTAGACTTTCAATCACACTGGGCTTTTGAAACTTACGACCGACACCTAAATTAGCAATCTCAGCTTCGTCGTATTCGGTAAGGTCTATATTGTTTTTAAATAATACTTGGCCTGAATCCGGACGAGTTTTACCAGTAATAATATCCATCATGGTGGTTTTACCCGCGCCATTTGGCCCAATAATCGCTCGCATTTCACCAGGTTCAATACAAAGGGATAAATTATTAATGGCCTTAAAGCCATCAAAACTAACATTTACTCCATCTAAATACAGTGCGAATTCATTTTCTAAATGCTTTGGTCTAGCTAACGCCATGATTACGCGCCTCCCTTAATTGACGCGATTTTTTCTTTTATAAAAAAATAAAATTGACTGGTCTTTCCATCGCCTTCTTTAATATTTTTTACCGCACCTACAATACCTTTTGGTAAGTACAATGTGCTTAAAACAAATAAACCGCCTAGCATAAATAGCCAAAGTTCGGCGAATGCACCGGTAAAATAGGTTTTTGCATAATTAACAGCTACGGCGCCAATAACCGCACCAAATAATGTTCCACGACCACCAATAGCTACCCAAATAATAATTTCGATAGAATTAATTGGAGTGAATTCACCTGGATTGATTATACCAACTTGCGGTACATAAAGTGCTCCAGCAATACCGGCTAACATAGCTGATACAATAAAGATGAATAATTTATAGTGCTCAACTTTATAGCCTAAAAATCGGCTACGCATTTCTGCATCGCGAATACTGACCAATACGCGACCCAGTTTCGACGTGGTGATAAAGCGACTAATCAAATAACCAAATATTAGCGCTAATGCTGATGCAAAAAATAATACGTTTCTTGTTTCAGAGCTTTGTAAGTCATAACCTAGAATATCTTTGAAATCAGTTAAGCCGTTATTACCACCAAAGCCCATGTCATTACGGAAAAAAGCCAGCATCAGTGCATAGGTTAATGCTTGCGTTATTATTGAAAAATAAACCCCAGTTACACGTGAGCGAAATGCTAACCAGCCAAATACAAAAGCTAACGTCCCTGGAATTAACAACACCATTACCATTGAAAACCAAAACTGGTCAAATCCAAACCAGTACCAAGGTAAATTCTCCCAGCTTAAAAACACCATAAAATCTGGAAGATCTGGATTACCATAAACTCCACGGTCGCCAATTTGACGCATTAAATACATGCCCATAGCGTAACCACCTAACGCAAAAAATGCTCCATGCCCTAAGCTTAATATGCCACAGTAGCCCCAAATTAAATCTACTGATAAGGCTAATAATGCATAGCATAAATATTTTCCGGTTAACGTTAAGGCATACGTAGACACGTGAAAAATAGAATCTTCTGGGACCATTAAATTACAAAATGGAAAAATAACAGCAATAGCCATTAGAGCTATCACTAAGCGTTGACCGCCTTTGTCGCCCACTAATAAAGTGGCGATTGGCCCTAACTTTAATTTATTTGATTGATTCTTTTCTTGAGTAATATTCATAACTTAACCCTCCACCGCTCGGCCTTTCAAGGCAAATAAACCACGAGGACGCTTTTGAATAAATAAGATGATCGCAACCAGTACAATAATTTTTGCTAGAACTGCACCCGCCATAGGTTCCATTATTTTATTGGCAATACCTAACGACATAGCGCCAACTAATGTACCCCATAAATTACCTACACCACCAAATACCACCACCATAAAGCTATCTATAATATAAGCTTGACCAAGGTTAGGCCCGACGTTAGTAAGCTGACTAAGTGCCACACCTGCTATACCTGCAATACCTGAACCTAGACCAAATGTAAGTGCGTCTACCCAACCGGTTTTAATTCCCATGGAACTCGCCATTGGTCGGTTCATGGTAACGGCGCGCATTTGTAAACCAAATAATGTTTTCTTTAATACCAACGCTAATCCAGCCAAAACCATTAAGCTAAAAATAATAATATATAGACGGTTAAAGGTAAGCTCTAAGCCAGCGTTAACTGTGAAAGTTCCCGCCATCCACTCTGGGGTTACAACGTCTTGATTTAATGGTCCAAAAATACTACGAACCGCTTGCTGTAATATTAAGCTCACACCAAATGTCGCTAATAATGTTTCTAGTGGTCGCCCATATAAATGACGAATAACACTGCGCTCTACTAATACTCCGACTATACCGCTGACTAAAAATGCAGCTGGCACCGCCACCACCAAAGACAGACCAATGTTATTAGGCATTAACTGCTGAATAACAAATGTTGTATAAGCACCTAGCATGATCATTTCGCCATGGGCCATATTAATCACCCCCATAACTCCAAAGGTAATTGCCAAGCCAATTGCGGCTAATAAAAGTACTGCACCTAACGCCACACCAAAATAAATATTTTCGATAACACCATTAATTTTCATTAACTGGTTAATATCATCTAATGTTGTTTTAGCTAAAGAAATTTCTGCATGATTATAGTTTTCAATGTTTTTAAGTGCATGGTCAATAAACCCGGCTAGGCCATTACGAGTTTCCACATACAATGAATTATCAAGGTATTTAATTGCTTGAAGACGTACTGATGGATCTTCTGATTTTAATTCAATAAGAGATTTAGAACTAAGTAATATTTCAATTATATATTCATCATTCTCATTGGCTTGTTCAAATTTTAACGCGGAATTTATTAATGCTAAGTGGTCGCTACTTGCTGTTTTTAATATTGATAATGCAGCGGATTCTCTGTCTTCTAACACTAATGAGAATAGTTGTAATTCTGCGATAGCATTTTTTAGATTACCTCGCAGTGAATTATTAATACCTATTTTTTTCAGCTTTCTACTTTTAAATAATCCTACTTCTTTACCAGTTAAAAATGATGTCGCTAAATATTTTTTATCCTCTAAAGGTGTTTTATAAACAACTTCGTTAGTTTTTTTAAGATAGAAGATATCGCCTGAAAGTATGCCTTTAAATAGCTCTAACGCTCGTTCATTTTTGGATACAAGAATGTTATCTATAAGTTGTTCTTTTTCTACATAGCTTGCAGAAGGGAATTTGTTAACTGACGATTCAAAGCTGTCAGTAGCTTGATGTGATTCAGCAATTATAGTATTTACTTGCTGCGGGATAGATTCTGAGCTTAACGTCATGACACTAGTTAGCGTCAACACGCAAATTAGCCATGCCCTTATAATACTCATGGAGCCACCTTAGATTATATATTTTTAATTATTATGAGGTTAATTGATTATTGTAAATATATTTTAAAGGTTAATTCTTACAGCCTTAGCTATAAAAATTAACCTTATTATTTAACTTATTCAGCAGCTACTGCTGCACCTGAACATGTTTTTGTTAGTGTATTGTAGTTACCACAGCTTATAGGAGCGGTCCAATCAGACATTAGGTTTTTACTTTCTGGAAGAAAGTCTGTCCATGCATCACCGACTACTTCGCCATCTGTTTTCCATACTATATCAAACTGACCGTCTTCCTGAATTTCACCAATTAGTACTGGCTTAGACAAGTGATGGTTTTTGTTCATAACAGCAGTACCACCCGTTAAGTTAGCTACTTTTAAGCCATACATTTGCGCGCGTACTTTATCTACGTCAACTGATTGAGCTTTTTCGACAGCTTGCGCCCACATTTTAAAACCAATGTAAGTTGCTTCCATTGGGTCATTAGTCACGCGATCTTCGTCTTTAGTAAATGCATGCCATGCATCAATGAACTCTTCGTTAGCTTCAGATTCAGCACTCATGAAGTAGTTCCATGCAGCTAGATGACCTACAAGAGGTTTAGTATCAAAACCAGATAGCTCTTCTTCACCAACAGAGAATGCAATAACAGGGATATCGCTTGAGCTAATACCTTGGTTAGCTAACTCTTTATAGAAAGGTACATTCGCATCGCCGTTAATAGTTGAAACAACCGCTGCTTTTTTACCTGTAGAACCGAATTTTTTAACATCTGAAACTATTGTCTGCCAATCGCTATGACCGAACGGTGTGTAGTTAATCATAATATCTTTTTCAGCTACGCCCTTTCCTTTTAAGTAGCTTTCTAAAATTTTATTAGTCGTACGAGGATAAACATAATCAGTACCGGCTAGAACCCAACGCTTAACTCCTTGCTCCATTAAGTAGTCGACAGCTGGAATAGCTTGTTGATTTGGAGCAGCACCTGTATAGAAAACATTTTTAGAAGATTCTTCGCCTTCATACTGCACTGGGTAAAACAATAGGCCGTTAAGTTCTTCAATTACTGGTAAAACAGATTTACGAGAAACCGACGTCCAGCAACCAAAAATTACATCTACATTTTCTTTGGCTAATAACTCGCGAGTTTTCTCTGCAAATAAAGGCCAGTTTGATGCAGGGTCAACTACTACCGCTTCTAATTGCTTGCCAAGTAGGCCGCCTTTTTTATTTTGGTCTTCAACCATCATAAGAACAGTGTCTTTTAATGTGGTTTCAGAAATAGCCATGGTTCCAGATAGTGAGTGAAGCACACCTACCTTTATAGTATCAGCCGCTTGCGCAATGGCCGCTCCTAACGTAAGCGCAGCAACACCTGCTACCTTAGTAAATTTATTGATCATAATGGGCATCCTTAATTATATTGATAATTACGTTTATTGTTTGCTTTACTGAATCTTGTATAGCGGCTTTTGCAACGCCTATGCCAACAGAGCTATATGGCTCTTTTACTGGGCGACACCCATTTTGATGCATTAAACTTGCACCAAGCTAAACCACTAGGAAATGCCAAGCATCATTTAAGTGCGCCTTTATTAATAAAAACGGATCAATTTCTAGTTTACGCACTATGATTTAGATAGGATTGCACACTTATTGAGCAATTATAGAATGAATACTTTAACGCCTAGCAACAAGCGTCATAATCGAGCAACCCATTAGAATATAGATCACTTATTTAATGCAAAAAAAAACCTCCATGATTGGAGGTTTTTAATGTGGGTAACTGAACGACGAGTTTTAAACCGCCTCTGCTCCAGTTTCACCAGTACGAATTCGAATAATTTGTTCTAAGTTAGTAACAAAAATTTTACCGTCACCAATTTTGCCAGTATTTGCTGAATTAGTGATACTTTCAATCACCTGTTCTACTAAGCTATCGTCAATGGCGATTTCTAACTTAATTTTTGGAAGAAAATCTACAACATACTCGGCACCACGATACAGCTCTGTATGGCCTTTCTGACGTCCGAAACCTTTAACTTCTGTTACGGTAATGCCTTGTACACCAATTTCTGACAAAGATTCACGAACATCGTCTAATTTAAATGGCTTAATAACGGCGGTAACCAGTTTCATATATCTTTCCTTACGTTTAATACAATAGGGCCTACTAAGCCCTATTGTATTCTTATCAAACTAAATAATAAAACTTATTTAATTGGTAATGCAAAAGTAAGAACGACTTGTGTATCTTCATTCGCAGAATCACCAGCTGCAACTACAGCTGCAGAGCTGTCATCCATTGCTTGTGAAATCGTTAGGCTAAACTCTTCACTTAAAGCAACACCCAAGTCAACATGAGAGTATTCACTTCCCGCATCGTCATCACTCATGCCGTATGTAATAGAAAGTGCATCCATTTCATAACCTAAAGCGATGTAAGTAGAATCTTCAAGACTTTCAAGCCCCATATTATAAGACAAACTTGCACCTTTGAATCCAACATTAATATAGGCTTCCATTCCGTCAAACGGTGCAACGTCGCCCTCTACTTCATTACCAAAACCATCATCTTCAGTTGACCCTGGATATACATAAGTAACGGCACCAATATCGATTGAAACATCACCAGCGTCCATTGCAAAACCTGCGTACAAATCGTATTCAGGTGTCGCTCCTGCGCCAGCAGCCCATAAACCAGCGTATGCACCTGAATCATGAGAAAAATCAATAGCACCAGAAATTAAGCCGCTGGCACCTTGATCTTGTCCACGGTAAAGGTAAGAGGTTGCTGCTTCAGCTGAGTATTCAACCTCGGCATTAGCCGCTTGAGAGGTTAGCGCACCAGCAGTAACCAAGCTTGCAATCGCAATTGCTTTAGATAAAGTTTTCATATGTTTACTTCCTTTGACTAGAGTTTTTTATATTTATAATAAAAGGGGCCTACCCCTTCATTCTGCTTCATGCTTTTCCGTTCTTCAACCGCTTCGCACTACTAAAAGGCACTAAGTCAGCTGATTTATAAGACGGATTTTGCCAATTTTAATAAAATGGTCATAAATAAATCATATTTTACTAATTTATCATCGCTGACAGTTTATTCATCGTCACATAAGGCATCGTATTAGTGCGCAAAATTAAAGCTGTTTGCACAAACTCGTTTTTGCACCTATTTAGTAACTTCGCTCTATTTGCTTTTTATTTCAACCACTTAAAACAAATAACTCGATTTTCAATTCATTTTATAAAAGTTGGCCAAATCTGACTAACTACTAGTGAATAGTCTGAATATTAAAGCCTGTTATGTTAATATTTTTTTATAGAGGAGCTAATAATGAACCCATTAATATTGAATAAAATAGCATCGAAAATTAGTCAACTTGTACCTGAACAAGCCAGTCAAGATTTTCAGAAAAATATCCAACAAGTACTTGCTCGCCAGCTAAATAAATTAGACTTGGTAAGCCGTGACGACTTCGAAGCGCAGCAAGCTGTGTTATTGCGCACCCGCGAGAAACTAGAGGCCCTTGAAAAACAAGTGGCAGCCATTGAGCAGCAACTAGCAAAATAGCTTCATTTATATGGCCACTAGCGACTCCTTTCATACATTTGTCTGACAGCCGCTAATGGCAAACCCCATTACACTATGCTTCTTTGAATTAACACTTAAGGATGCACATGTCGTTAGCGGTTATTTATTCTCGCGCCAAAGTAGGCATCGAAGCCCCGCTGGTGCATGTAGAAGTACACCTATCTAACGGTCTGCCCAGTTTTTCAATTGTTGGACTGCCCGAAACGGCGGTTAAGGAAAGCAAAGACCGTGTGCGCAGCGCCATATTAAACAGTGGTTACGATTTTCCAGCTTCACGAATAACCGTTAATCTAGCGCCAGCCGACTTACCAAAAGAGGGAGGCAGATTTGACTTGGCCATTGCGCTTGGCATTCTAGCGGCCAGCGAACAACTTCCTGATAGCACACTGGATAAATACGAATGTATTGGAGAATTGGCCTTAACAGGTGCTATTCGAAAAGTAGATGGGGTTATTCCCGCTGCTCTAGCGTCCAATAAAGCGGAGCGCACTTTAATACTGCCCACCTTCAATTTACAAGAAGCCAGCTTAAGTAAATGCCCAGCAATGTGCGCTGATCACCTACTCAAAGTATGCAGGCACCTAAGCAATGAGCTTCTCCTGCCGCTTGTTGCCCCGTTACAAGTAACCACCGAGCAGTATCACGGCCCAGACATGGCTCAGGTAAAAGGCCAGCATCATGCTAAACGAGCGTTAGAAATTGCAGCGGCAGGAAATCATAATCTGTTATTAAGCGGCCCACCTGGTACCGGTAAAAGTATGCTGGCACATTGCCTGCCCGGTATTTTACCGCCGCTAAATGAAGCTGAAGCATTAGAAGTAGCCGCCTTATACAGCGTATCTAGACACCCTCAACGGCCTTATTTTTTAACTCGTCCGTTCCGCCAGCCACACCACACATCTTCCGGTGTGGCACTTGTGGGTGGTGGAACTCATCCTAAACCGGGAGAAATTTCATTGGCTCACCATGGGGTATTATTTTTGGATGAAATTCCAGAATTTAGCCGCACAGTATTAGATGTTATGCGGGAACCGTTAGAGTCGGGCTATATAAGTATTAGTCGAGCGGCCCAGCAAGTTGAGTACCCAGCTAAGTTTCAATTAATAGCCGCCATGAATCCTTGCCCTTGTGGTTACTTAAAACAACCTAATAAGCGTTGTGCCGACTGCTCAGAAGCTAAAGCCTTAAAATACCAAAGCTCGGTATCTGGGCCGTTACTGGACCGCATAGATATTCAAATAGAAGTACCTGCACTGCCAAAGGGTCTACTTTCCAGCTCTGACTCCAATAATGAAACCAGTCAGCAAGTAAGAGCTCGGGTTGTCAGAGCACGGGCTATTCAGCAACAACGGCAAAATTGCCCTAATGCGCAGCTTGACCAAAAAGCCATGGCTGAAATATGCGCATTGTCGAAAGAACTAAGCGACATTTTAGAAGATGCGCTAGATAAACTGGGTTTAAGCGCGCGGGCTTATCACCGTATATTAAAAGTTGCTAGAACGGTGGCCGACTTAACCGAATGTCCGCAAATTGAACGCTCACACTTGCTAGAGGCTTTATCTTACCGACAGATGGAGCGCCGCCTAAATCCAAGCCAGTTTCAATAAATAATCCGTCATTTCATAATAAGTACCCAGTCACTTCACAATAAATAGAGTGCCATTATCTTTCTTCACTCAGATACAAAATAGACCTAATCAAAACCCTCTAATTTTGTTAATCTTGCTGCCTATTTTTCTACAAGTTAACGCCGTGAATCACTTAAACCCCCGTCAAAAAGAATCAGTACTGCATATCGACGGCCCGCTATTAGTATTGGCTGGGGCTGGATCGGGTAAAACCAGTGTAATCACTACAAAAATGGCCTACCTGATTGAGCAGTGTGGGATTCCTGCGCGTAATATAACCGCACTTACCTTTACCAATAAAGCCGCAAAAGAAATGAAAGAGCGGGTGAGCAAATTAGTCTCGGGCAAAGCGGCTAAAGGCTTAACTGTTTCGACCTTTCATAACCTTGGTTTGAATATTATTCGCAAAGAATGTAAACACCTTGGTTTGCGCTCTGGTTTTTCTATATTTGATGACGGCGATACCAAATCTTTACTAAAAGATATTATGCATCGTGATCACGGCACAGATGGTGACATGGTAGATATGGTCAGGTCTCAGATAGGCAATTTAAAAAATGATTTGATCGAACCTGAGCAGGCGATTGCTTTAGCTAAAACCCCACAAGAAGTTTTAGTAGCCACCACATTTGCCGCATACGATCGATCATTAAAAGCCTATAACGCAGTAGATTTTGATGACCTTATTCGCATACCTACTATGTTATTTAAAAATAACGAAGCCGTACGCACTAAGTGGCAAAAGAATACTCGTTACTTATTAGTAGATGAGTATCAAGACACCAATACCAGCCAATATGAACTGGTAAAAATATTAGTGGGCATGCACGGAAAATTTACGGTAGTAGGCGATGACGACCAGTCGATTTACGCTTGGCGTGGAGCTCGACCAGAAAATCTTAACTTACTTAAAACTGACTTCCCTGGTTTAAAAGTGGTCATGCTTGAGCAAAACTATCGCTCAACGGGGCTAATACTAAATGCCGCCAATAAAGTGATTGAAAACAATGAACACGAATTTGTTAAAAAACTTTGGTCAGATAAAGGCTATGGCGACGCCATACGCATTGTGCGCTGTAAAGGCGAAGACAATGAGTCAGAGCGCATAGCCACCGAAATTATCGAGCATAGGTTACGCCACAATACCAAGTACAGCGATTACGCGGTGCTGTTCCGCGGCAATCACCAGTCACGCTTAATTGAAATGAAAATGCAGCAATTTCAAATCCCTTATAAATTAAGCGGCAGCCAATCTTTTTTCGCTAAAAGCGAAATAAAAGACATTATGAGTTACCTAAAACTTATTGTGAATCCTACTGACGATTCCGCTTTTTTACGGGTGGTTAATATTCCACGCCGTCAAATTGGCCCGTCTACTTTAGAAAAAGTAACCGAATACGCAGGCAACCGCCACATTAGCCTTATGACGGCCACCACCGAAATGGGGCTAGAGCAAATGCTCACGCCATTAGCGTCTGACAAACTGAAACGCTTTGGCAACTGGATCAGCAATACCACTAAACGTTGTTATACCGAAGACCCAGTACAGTCGGTTAAAGAAATGATACACGATTTAGATTACGAAGCTTGGCTACAAGAAACCAGTAATACTCCTAATCAAGCTGAAGCTCGCATGAAAAATGTCTGGTTTTTAATTGATAATATTCAGCGCATGTTAGACAAAGCCGATGAAAACGGTGACGAAATGGATATAGAAGAAGCCGTTAGTAAATTAATATTGCGCGATATGCTGGAACAAAAAGAAGAAGACGACGAACTAGAC
>JAWUVO010000094.1:0-18540 GCA_034112325.1 Bermanella sp.
ATAATGATCGCGCCACGCCCGTTACTGCGACGTGTCACCCGTTCCAGTTCTGCTGAGCTCAGTAAGTCTTTTATGTGGGTTGTCATGTTGTCATCCCCGCAAGCTACCTTGCGTTATTTAATCGCCGAGCCAAATTTCGCGACCGATGCGATCATAGTCGCGCATCCGTTGCGTGAGTGACATACGTGGCTCAGTGTCTAGCATCTCTGTGGGTAGCAAGGGGTCTGTTGCCAGCATCTCAATGCCTTGGCCGCCGAGTTGGAACGACGATTTCAGCGCGGCGGCGCGGGTAAGGTTAGGCAATTCGGCGAGACTCAGGGTCAAGCGGCGAGACATAGCGTGGTAGCCTTTAATCAGCTGCTCTGGCGCGACTTGGTTAAGCCAGCGGTGGTGCCACCTTGGCTTGAGTTTCGCGGCGCCGGCTAGCATCGCCTCATGTTCAAGTCCAAGGTGATGTAGCTGGTGTTCCAGCTCGTCTTGGCCTAGCGCGATGTTATCGGGTCGGATCCAGCAGTCTTTAATGGCCTCACGAAATCCGTGGTTGGCGAGCGCCCACTCACTCTTCGCATTTTTTGTTGGCGCCGTATCGCGGCTGCGGTGAACTAACAGCCAACGATGGTCCCAGGGCACAATTCTAGATTCACCAAGACGCCAACGTTCGATAAATGTGTTGAACGGATCAGCTGTCTTGCTCAGGCGATAAAAGCCCCGGCTGAAGTTTTCGATAGTTTGCTTAGTCACCAGTCGCGACAGGCCGACGCGCATCTGGTTGTTGCTAAATCCGAACATGGCGCCCGAGGCCATGATGTTGGCAACGCTGGTGCCGCGATCCGCATAGGTGCGAAGCAGGTCGATAATGATATTGGCAGGCTTTACTGGGCGCTCTCCGGTGGTCTCTGAGGCACCAGTTGGGTCTATATGTTTGTCGGTCATAGGTACCATGTTGGCAAGTCGGTGCGCATTGAATTGTGTTCTGTGCTGATCGGGCAAAATTATTACAGTAAATGCGTGATATTGCAATATTCAGTAATATTGGTTTGGTCGCCTATTTGCTGGCTCTCGTGGCACATTGAGTATTTGCCGAGGCCGTCGGTGAGAAAAGTTTAAGAGAATGCGCAGGAATATGAGATGCACGTTGACGAGGCGGGGTCACATCATGATAATACGGCTTCTTTGCGCTGGTAGCTCAGCTGGATAGAGTACCTGGCTACGAACCAGGGGGTCGGTGGTTCGAATCCACCCGGGCGCACCATTACAAAGAAAAAAGCTTATCTTAACGATAGGCTTTTTTTTCGGCTAAAATTTGTCCTTGCTGGCTTCGCAGTAAATTAAGCCCCAATAAATAGTAATTATGCGCCTATTAAGTAAACAGTGTTGTTGTCTTGGCCATTATTTATCAACTAATAATGAATTAATTGCGATTAGTACTCGACAAGGTGGGTGCTAAAGGTATATATTTAGCACCGCTAGAAAGAAAGCCTAAGATTTAAAAACTTTATTTTCGTTGATCTCATTGTATTTCTCGTCCTGAAGTTGCTAAAGTTCAAGTCTATACTTTTAAGCAATTCAAGCCCTTCACGGGGTGTTAATTAGTTAAATTCGGGATATATAAAATGTCTAATAAAGTTCAAGGTACAGTTAAGTGGTTCAACGAAGCTAAAGGTTTTGGTTTCATCGAGCAAGAGTCTGGCCCTGACGTTTTCGCACATTTCAGCGCTATCACTAGCTCTGGCTTTAAAACTTTGGCTGAAGGCCAACGTGTTGAGTTTACAGTTACAAGTGGTCAAAAAGGCCCTCAAGCTGAAAACATCACTGCTATCTAATTTTTAGATAACAGACAGAAAAGGCAAGCCTAACGGTTTGTCTTTTTTTTTGTCTGAAGAAAAGTTAATGATAATAACTGTTCACATATTAGTCAGTCTCCTCGACATTTGTCTCAGTTTTCTCTATGATGCCCCCCATTAAATAGACCTTATTTGCCATGACATGCTTTTGACCATCAAAAGCCGCTTTTGGGCAATGATTACCCCTAGGAAGTCCCCCTTTGATCAGCACTGCTAATATCACCATGCAATTTGGCTCTGAGCCATTATTTGAAAACATTTCTGCTAAATTCAGTAACGGTAATCGCTACGGGTTAATTGGTGCTAATGGCTGTGGTAAATCTACATTCATGAAGATCTTAAGTGGCGAACTAGTGCCTACAGCCGGCAATGTTTCGGTTGCGCCTGGCTTGAGAGTGGGTACTTTGGCTCAGGACCAATTTGCTTACGAAGAATACAGTGTGGTTGATACTGTAATTATGGGTGATGCAGAGCTATGGAAGGTTAAGCAAGAGCGTGATCGTATTTACGCATTGCCTGAAATGTCAGAAGAAGACGGCATGAAGGTAGCCGAGCTTGAAACCGAATTTGCTGAGATGAATGGCTACACCTGTGAAAGTCGTGCTGGCGAAGCATTGATTGAAGCCGGTATTCCAGAAGAGCTACACTTCGGCTTGATGAGTCAGATTGCACCCGGTGCCAAGATTCGTGTATTGCTGGCACAGGCCATGTACTCAAACCCTGCTATTTTGTTATTAGACGAGCCTACCAACAACTTGGATATCCATACCATTAGTTGGTTAGAAGGCATACTGAATAACCGCAAGTGCACCATGATCATTATTTCGCACGATAGACACTTCTTAAACTCTGTTTGTACTCACATGGCCGATATCGATTATGGCGAGCTACGAATTTACCCAGGTAACTACGAAGACTTTATTGCGGCATCTACTTTGATCCGTGATCAACTGTTGGGCGATAACGCTAAAAAATCTCAAGAGATCGCTGAGCTACAAGATTTTGTTAACCGTTTTTCGGCTAACGCATCTAAAGCTAAGCTGGCAACCTCGCGCGCTAAAAAGATGGATAAAATTTCACTTGATGAAGTTAAAACCTCTAGCCGCATGACCCCAGCACTTGGATTTAAGCAAGATAAAAGATTACACCGTCAGGCGCTAGTTATTGAAGAATTAGGGCATGGCTACGATGGCGATTTCCTTTTTAAAGACGGTAACTTAATTTTAGAAGGCGGCGCTAAGCTTGCTGTTATTGGTGCCAATGGCGCGGGTAAAACCACTTTCTTAAAATGTTTAATGAAAGAGCTAGAAGCCAATGAAGGTGTTATTAAATGGTCTGAAAATGCGACCATTGGTTATTGCCCACAAGACGCAACAAAAGACTTTGATAATGACCTAACAATCTTTGATTGGATCTCTCAGTGGCGTACCCCTAAGCATGATGACTTAATGGTGCGTGGCATGTTAGGGCGTTTGTTGTTCACAGCAGACGACTCTAATAAAAAAGCCCGTGTATGTTCGGGTGGTGAAAAAAATAGGTTGTTGTTTGGTAAATTAATGATGATGGACATCAATGTTCTAATTATGGATGAGCCCACTAACCACATGGATCTTGAAGCCATAGATGCATTAAATAAAGCATTGTTAGAGTTTGATGGTACTTTGATATTTGTAAGCCACGATAGATCGTTTGTATCGTCACTGGCTACACGTGTAGTAGAAATTAAAGATAAAGAAGTAATTGATTTCCAAGGTACTTATGACGAGTACCTAGCGAACCAAGGCTTAACTGGCTAGCACTCCTCGCGGAGCCTGGTTGGAGCCTGCTCGCAGGCGAACGGTTTAAGGTTTTAAGGTTTTAAGGTTTTAAGGGTTTCTCATTAACGTGAGAAGCCCTTTTTTATTGCAGGTATTTTTACTGCTTAGTTCGGCCTGGTTTAAGTTTGCTTTCTTTAAGTTCGCTTTCTTTAAGTTCGCCTGCAAGCAGGCTCCAACAGCGCTTGTAGCGATTCAAACGGGATCGCCTTTTCTACTACGCTTGCTAACCGTTCAATCTCTGCTTGCTGATGCGCTAAATAATCAAACGATTCAATTTCACTCAAACCAGCCCAGTTTAATATATATTCTAATATTTTTGTTTGATCAAAAATTCCATGTATATAGCTGCCTAATATTCGATTATCGACACTAACAATACCGTCTTTGTGGCTACCAAGGTCAAACAAGCAGTTTTCAAATGCTGGACCATTACTTTCTCCCGCATGTATCTCATAACCCCTAATACTTATACTAGGCTGTTTAACCACATGGCCAGCAACATTTTTTAATTGTTTGATTGCTTGCAGAGTTGTTTCAAAATTTAAGTATGCAAATGTATTGCTGCTGCCAACATGGCCTTCTATGCCATCAGGGTCATGAATTGTATTCCCTAACATTTGAAAACCACCACAAATTCCCATGACTTTTCCACCATAGCGTAAGTGTTTTTCTATAATATCTTTCCAACCACTGGATACTAGCCATTGATAATCTTGGCGAACATTTTTTGTGCCGGGTAATATTATTAAATCACAACCCTTAAACAGTCTTGCATCTTTTATAAATTCTAAATTGGCATTAGGATGTAAAGCCAAGGCATCAAAATCTGTATGATTACTTATTCTAGGCAATACTGGAATGACAATATTTAAAACATTGTCTCCAGTATTTTGTTGTTTAATATGTATGGCATCTTCGGCTTCTACGTGTAGGTTTTCAATAAAAGGAATGACCCCTAAAACAGGCTTGCCCGTTTTTTGTTCTAACCAGTCTAAGCCTGATTCAAGTAATTTAATGTCGCCTCGAAAGCGATTGATCACAAAGCCCTTTACGCGGTTTTTCTCACTTTCACTCAAGCAATCTAGTGTGCCGGTTAAATGCGCAAATACACCACCTCGATCTATATCAGCAACAATAATCACTGGGCAGTCTGCAGCTTCGGCAAAACCCATGTTGGCAATATCGCGGTCTCGTAAGTTTATTTCGGCAGGACTGCCGGCTCCTTCAACAATAACGTAATCAAATTTATTTACTAATCGAGAATGTGAATCTAATACAGCCTGTAATAACTTAGGTTTATGGTTGTGATAATACTTAGCGTCCATATTGGCAACCACTTTGCCGTTCACAATGACTTGCGCGCCGGTATCACTATTGGGTTTTAGTAGTACCGGATTCATATCGGTAGTGGGCTCAATACCAGCGGCCATAGCCTGCACAGCTTGGGCACGTCCGATCTCTCCGCCATCTTGTGTTACAGCACTGTTTAAGGCCATATTTTGAGGCTTAAAAGGAGCGACGTTATAGCCATGATTTTTAAATATACGACATATAGCCGCCACCAAGATGCTTTTACCCGCATCTGATGTTGTCCCTTGAACCATTAGTGTTTGAAAAGAAGTAAATGACACAGGCTTACCTTGTAATTAAAGCTGCGCTTATTCTAAAGGAAATTTATTTCGCTGTATTGATTATGCTACTCTAATACTTTGAATTGTAATGTAACGATCCACCACGAGGTCTATTGATATGCCCCCAGGTTTAACCGATAAAGATCGAGTAATTCTGTTTGATGGTGTCTGCAAACTTTGTAATGCTTGGGCAAGTTTCATAATTAAAGTAGATAAAAATCATTACTTTAAGTTATGCAGTATGCAGTCAAAAGAAGGTAGGGCGATACTGGAGTATTTTGATTTGCCAATTGATCGTTATGAAACGATGCTCTACGTGCAAGCGGATAAATCTTTTGATAAAGCAGGGGCTTTTTTTAAAGTAATGGGTGGTCTTTCTTATCCTTGGAGAGTGTTTACAATACTGCGTATTGTCCCTTTATCAATTAGTAATTGGTGTTATGACCGAATTGCAATAAACCGTTATAAGTTATTTGGTAGGTACCACCAGTGTATTCTTCCAGCAGCCGATCATGATAATCGATATTTAGCTGAACGGTAAAATCAAGGGAGATTCAGGTTAAGCTGTATTTTCACTAATGCATTGCTGTACAAAATGCTTCAGCTCTAACGGGGTTTTTAGTTTTTTAGCTAACTTAAAAAATTCATTGGCTTCTTCATACCTAAACTTCATAAAGGTAACCCACTGTTTTATTTTTCCTTGCACACGGGTTTTATCTCCGTTCACCGACATATCTTCGATCATCCACAATAAATCATCAAGTCTTTCAGGCCACTGGCTTTCAGGATGATTTATTCCGCTTTCAAATTGTTTGATTTGTCTCGCTAGTTTAGGGTTTGCCACTGCACCGCGCCCCAGCATTATATTGTCACAATTACTTTCTTTTTTGCAGGTTTTGTAATCGTCTAATGTCCAGATCTCGCCATTTGCGATGATCGGAAGTGACACATGTTCTTTTATGCGTGCGATATAATGCCAGTGGGCTGGTGGTTTATAGCCTTCGGTTTTGGTGCGGGCGTGAATACACAGGTGGCTTACACCAGCATTCTCAATAGCTTGAGCATTTTCAAAAGCCAGTGACTTGTCTTCATAACCAAGGCGCATTTTAGCGGTTAGCGGCGTGCTGGCCGGCATGGCTTTTCGAATGCTGCTCAGCAGGTTGTGTATTTCATCTGGGAATTGCAGTAGTAGCGACCCGCCATAGCTTTCACCGCACTTGTTGACTTTGTTTTCTGCATCTTGGCCAAAGTTCATGCTCTTTTGAGCGTTACGTACAAACATTGGGCAGCCAAAATTAATATCTACACTGGGCGCACCTAATTCAGCGGCACGGCATGCATTGTCTGTCATGGCTGCTACATCGTTGCCTAATAGCTGTAAGTGAACAGGGGTGCCTGATGGGGTTTTCCAGTCATTAGTAAATTCAGGACAAATGCGATGAAATGCTTTTTCAGGCAGCAACTGATTGGTGACCCTTAAAAACTCGGTGACACAATGGTCAAACCCATTGTCGCGAGTCAGCAGGTGCCGCATGTGTTCATCAACAAGACCTTCCATGGGGGCTAAAGCAAGCATTAACTGTCCCTCCTATGGTTTCAGATTGATGCAATATTAATAGCATTAACATGCCATTAATATCTGTTTTATATGAGCGGCGCAGTTTACCTCAATCCTCTCGCAAAAGTGTATTTTTTGTTAATATGGAAAGCAGTCAAAATGCGCTTAAATTTGCTTAAAACCAATGTTTACAGTACATTAGCGCGACAATTTGTCTATATTGTTTAAGTTTTAGACAAAACAATGAATTTGATTATTTTATAATCATTAGCTGGTATTCTTTTATCATATAGTCATTAATTTACGTGACTAAATAATACTAGAATGTTGGAACCGTTTGTTAACGAAAAGGAGTGGATGTTTATGTCCATGGATCTTGCTGATGCACCCGCTGCCACTGAAATAGTGTTAAGCGCTGCTGAGAAAGCTGAAATTTTAGCTAATGGCCTTGGGTTGATGGGGTTTGGCATGGGTACGGTTTTCGTATTCTTGGTCATTTTGATTATTGCCGTGACTCTAATGTCTAAATTTGTAGCCAAGTACTTACCTAGTGCACCTATCGCACCAGCTAAGCCAAAGGTGCAACCAGGGCAAGGGGTCGACCCACAGCTATTGAATGTTTTAGCTGCAGCCGTCAAAGAGCACCGCGCTCGCCAAAAGTAAGCGCGTACTCATTAAACGAACAACGATAATACTTATAAAGGCCATTACAAATGACCGTGACTAAAAAATTAGGCATTACTGACGTCGTATTACGCGATGCTCACCAATCATTATTCGCGACTCGCATGCGCATTGACGACATGCTACCTATCGCTGAAAAATTAGATCAAGTAGGTTATTGGTCTTTAGAGTCATGGGGCGGTGCGACTTTTGATTCATGCATTCGTTTCTTAGGCGAAGATCCTTGGGATCGTATCCGAGCTTTTAAACAAGCCATGCCAAATACACCACAGCAAATGCTTCTGCGTGGTCAAAATCTTTTAGGTTACCGTCATTATGCCGATGACGTAGTAGAAAAATTTGTTGAACGTGCGGCTACTAATGGCGTTGACGTTTTCCGTATATTTGACGCAATGAACGACCCGCGTAATCTTGAAACTGCGATTAAAGCGGTTAAAAAACAAGGTAAGCATGCGCAAGGCACACTTTCTTATACTACCTCTCCTGTACACAACATGGACGCTTGGTTAGGTCTTGCTAAGCAAATTGAAGATCTAGGTGTTGATTCTATCGCCATTAAAGACATGGCCGGTATTATTAACCCATACGAAGTATTTGAACTGGTTTCTCGTCTTAAGAAAGAAACTGATCTTGAAGTTCAGCTTCATTGCCACGCCACAGCGGGCATGTCAGATATGGCTATCTTAAAAGCAATTGAAGCGGGTGTTGACCGAGTTGATACCGCTATCTCTTCAATGTCTGGTACTTACGGCCACTCTGCAACTGAAACAGTTGTAGCGGCTATGAAAGGTACTGAACGTGACACAGGTCTAGACCTAACGTTGCTTGAAGAAATTTCGGCTTACTTCCGTGAAGTACGTAAAAAATACTCTAAATACGAAGGCGCACTACGTGGCACCGATTCTCGTATCTTAGTGGCTCAAGTACCTGGTGGCATGTTAACAAACATGGAAAACCAATTACGTGAGCAAGGCGCTTCAGACAAGTTTGATGAAGTGTTATTAGAAATTCCACGTGTACGTGCGGACCTTGGACATATTCCACTGGTAACGCCAACGTCTCAAATCGTAGGTACTCAAGCGGTACTTAACGTATTAACAGGCGAACGTTACAAGTCTATATCTAAAGAGACTCAAGGCATTCTTAAAGGTGAATACGGTGCAGCTCCTGCTCCAATGAACGCTGAACTTCAAGCTCGTGTTTTAGATGGTGCTGAAGTAATTACTTGTCGCCCTGCTGATTTGATCGACAACGAAATGGATCAAATTATTGCTGATGTTGACGCACTGGCTAAAGAAAAAGGCTTTAAACTTGCCGCTGATAAAATCGACGATGCGTTAACTTATGCCTTGTTCCCACAAGTTGCACCAAAGTTCTTAGAAAACCGTGGTAACCCAGATGCGTTCGAGCCTGCTCCTAAAGGCAGTGCTGAAGATACATTCACCATTAACGTAGACGGCAACGAATACGTAGTGAAAGTAGACGACGGCGGTGATGTTACTAATCTTGCTCCTGTGAATGGTGCTCCATTATCTTTTGGTGGTGCAGCCAGTCCAGCGGCTGGTGCAGCTCCAGTAGCAGTGGGTGATGGCGAACCAGTTAATGCTCCTTTGGCAGGTAATATCTGGAAAGTTTTAGTACAAGCTGGCGATCAAGTTGCTGAAGGCGATGTGATTGTTATTCTTGAAGCCATGAAAATGGAAACTGAAATCCGCGCCTCGAAAGCTGGCACCGTTGGTAGTGTGTCTACCAAAGCTGGTGATATAGTTGTGGTTGGCGACGTACTGCTAACAATCGCGTAAGGAGTACGTTGTGGAAAAGTTAAATAAACTAGTAATGGATTCTGGACTTGCTCAAATGGAGTGGGGCCAGGCGCTAATGATAGCAGTGGGTTTACTACTGTTATTCTTAGCTATTAAAAAAGGCTTTGAGCCACTATTGCTGCTACCAATTGGTATTGGTGCTATTTTTGTAAACATTCCAGGTGCAGGTTTTTATGCTGCGCCAGTTTACGATGCGGTTGGTCACTTAGACTCGCCAGCTGGCTTACTGTATTACATTTACAACATGGGTATCGCAACGGGCATGTTCCCACTGATGATATTTATGGGTGTAGGCGCAATGACCGACTTTGGTCCATTACTGGCTAACCCTAAAACATTGTTATTAGGTGCGGCGGCTCAGTTTGGTATTTTTGGTACAGTATTAGGTGCTGTCTTAATGAACCATTACGGCATTATGCCCTTCACCTTAGAAGAAGCAGCGGCCATTGGTATTATTGGTGGAGCAGATGGACCAACGTCTATCTTTGTTGCAACCAATTTAGCGCCTCATCTATTAGGTGCCATCGCGGTAGCGGCTTATTCATATATGGCACTTGTGCCAGTGATTCAACCACCAATTATGCGTGCACTGACTAACGATGACGAACGTAAGATTAAAATGGAACAGCTTAGAGTAGTAAGCCAGACCGAAAAAATCTTATTCCCAATTATTGTTTTAGTTCTTGTGGGCCTAGCCCTTCCTTCAGCAGCGCCTTTATTAGGCATGTTCTGCTTGGGTAACTTAATGAAAGAGTCTGGTGTGGTAGATCGTTTAAGCGATACTGTGCAAAACTCGTTAATCAACATTGTAACCATAATGCTTGGTTTAGGTGTTGGCTCTAAGCTTTCGGCTGAAGAGTTCTTAAACATTAAAACTTTTGGCATATTGATCCTTGGTCTAGTGGCGTTTTGTGTAGGTACTGCATGTGGCGTATTAATGGCTAAGTTCATGAACTTATTCCTAAAAACTAAGCTTAACCCGTTAATCGGTTCGGCTGGTGTTTCAGCGGTACCAATGGCGGCACGTGTATCTAACAAAGTTGGTTTAGAATACAACCAGCAAAACTTCTTGTTAATGCATGCGATGGGTCCAAACGTGGCGGGGGTTGTTGGTTCAGCCGTTGCGGCGGGTGTTATGCTTTCTTACCTTGGCTAGATCTTGGTAAAAAAAGAAACACTAAAAAGCCTCACTATGAAAATAGTGGGGCTTTTTTGTGTGCTGAAAACATTCTCTTCTACTCGCGAATACGGGTATCTATTGTACGTTTACAAATACCAAAATGGATACCAGATAGCTCGTTCCTCACTTCTGGTAAGACGGTTATTATTGAAAACTTAAAAACTTGCAGCCACCCGAGCAAATAAGCCGTAAGTCAAGACTAGCGAATCGCTGAATAATTCAGCATCAGCTCCTGATCCGTATTCAACTTCAGCTTCAAATATGTGTATGGTTGTTGTGCCTTCTACCCCTAAGTTAAATCCAACAATGACTGACTCAAACGGAAATGTCATTTGATAGCCGGTAGCATAGGTAATTTTAGAGGAAAGAAAAGAAGTCGATTTGGCAACCACCAAGGTAGTGCCTTCACCAGCGCGTCCTCTTGATGCCGCTATTTGTTCAGTTGCCAAGGCATAATCCTCAGACACCTTATCTCCAGGTGTATAAACGGCAAAACCCGTCATTGCATCAATACCAAAAAAGAAGCCAGAATCCATTTTGTTAGTCGCTTCAACATATTCGAATGAATTTTTTAATGGATCAAGACGCGACCATAAACCTAGGTGTTCAATGGTGCCTTCAGCATCAATGGCTTGAGTCGGGTAAGAACCTTCAGGGTGATAGTTTTCAAATTCACCAGTGTTAGGGTTGCGGCCAAACTCATATGTTTGGTATGTGTTAACTGAAAGCAGTATGGGAGAGATTACTTTAGAATATCCAAGACCAACGGAGGTGCCATCGTCTTTACTCCAAGCTAAGCCTAAGAACGATGATTCGCCTTCAAATGTTTGCTGAGACGGCAGCAATGTTTGAAATAATTCATCGGGTTCTTGCTCACCAGGCAGCCTAGCCTCATCAGTGGGTGTAAAGCGGCCTTTTACGCTGCCTGAGCTGGCAACCAATATGGTACCTCCCCAATCAAATAACGCTTTCATTTCGTCAAATTCATTATCCGCATTCAGTAAGCCGGATACCTGTATTGAAAATGCTTTGTTATCAGGGCTTTGATACAGGATTTCACGAAAAGTAGAGCTTTCAAAATCAAGGCTGCCAGAGGGAAAAACACTGTCGTCGTCAAAAACAGGCGTCATTTGTGTTTGTTTAAGCGAGATAAACTGCTGATCTAAGGCATGGCTAGCATAGCTAGAGCATAAGAGGCTGATGAAAAGCGTATTTCTTAACATGAGGTCACCTAGGGGTTTTTAACTAGACTATTTTATTATTCCTAATTCGGCAAGTAAGGCTTTAATTTATGCCGCTACTTATGCACTGATGACACGGCGATTTAGGCAAACTATAACCCGATGTTGTTACATAAGAATACAAAATCCCTCTATAACTCCTACCTTCCTTGACTGTGTATCCTTAAAAACCTGTTTTAATTAAAATTAAGGGTGTGACCCAGTTCACATTTAAAAGGGGGTTATCATGAAGTCCATTAAACAGTTTCAAAACAATCAGCAGCGTATTTTTGCCAGTGTAGTGCATGAAACTCAGCAAGGGCTGTTAATGGATGTGTGGAATGGGCAAGCTCAATCTGTAGAGGAGTTAGAGTTGGTAGTGAATTACAGCTTGAAGAGTATTCAAGATTATCAGTTATCAAGCTGGTTAAGTGATGTGGACAAATTAGAGGCCTTTTTTGACTTTAACGCAGAGGCGGCGGCTAAATCACTGAAAAATAAATTGAAAGGTTCCAGTCTGCGTAAATTTGCATTTATACATCGTTCAAATAAACAGTTGCATAGTCATAGCCTCGATCGCTTAATTGCTATTTTTATCGACGCTGGAATTGAAGTGAAAATGTGCGCGTCGTCGTTGATTGCAATGAGATGGCTGTTAATGCCTACATTAATGGAAAAAGGTAAACCTTCATTAGATGTGTGACGTTATATGTTGTCTGAATGTAGTCTGATTGCGCCCGTTTAAGCCAGCCAGCAGGCGAGATAACAGCCGCTGGTCTAATATAAGTAAGAGCGTCTGTGATGGCGAAAAATAATAATAATTACTTTGGTTTGGGGTAGGACCACAGTAATTAAGTTTGGATCACCTATATGTCCAATTTTGTACTGCAATTTTCACCGTGGACACTGATTCTGATTGGAATTATTTTAGTGTTAACTGTGTATTTCCAATTCTTCAAATATAATTCTCGTACCGCAGAAGCGGCGCCGACCATTTTAACCAGCATTGGTATTTTTGGTACGTTTCTAGGTGTTGCATTAGGCCTTACCGATTTTGATACTGCTAATCTTCAAGAAAGTGTGCCGCTATTATTAGGTGGCTTAAAAACCGCTTTTTGGTCATCCATAGCCGGATTATTGGGCGCGCTAAGCATAAAAGGTCGCGCTATTATGGATGCCACACATGGTAAGGCCAGTAATACGCGCACCGCCAGCATTGACGATTTACATAACGCCATGGTTAAAATTCATCAATCTCTATCTGAAAAAGATCAAACGTTGATTGCAGAGCTATCGCTTATGCGCTTAGAAAGTCAGCAGCACAGTAGTAATTTAATCGCTGCCATGGGTCAGTATCAAACTGAAATGGTAGAGGCTAACACCAAGGCATTAATCGAAGCACTGGGCGCAGTTATGCGCGACTTTAATACTAAAATTGATGAGCAGTATGGCGACAACTTTAAGCGCTTAAATGAGAGCGTGGGTAAAATGCTGGAATGGCAAAAAGAATACAAACAGCAATTGGTTGAGCTTGCCGATAATCAAAAAACTATTGGCCTTTCAATGAAAGATGCCTCATCGGCATTTGAGAACATGGTTAAGCATGCTGAGTCATTTAATGGCATCAGCGAAAGCTTAGGCAATATGTTGCAAGGAATGAATACTCAACGAGATGTACTTGATCAACACTTGTCTGGATTGGCTAGGTTAGTAAGTGAAGCGGGCGCAGGCTTGCCTCAGTTAGAAGAGCGTATTACATTTTTAACAACAGGTATGGGTGAAACACTTATTCAATATAATGATCGTATGGAGAATATGTTAGAAAAAACTACTACCAGTATGGATAATACCACTAAAAATTTAACCCAAACATTACAGTCTTCTTATAGTGATGCATTTGCTCAACTAGATAATAAAATTATTCTAACGCTCACTCAAACCGACAAACAAATAGCAAAATTAGATGCTTCGTTAGAGCAAGAATTGAATAAATCTTTGAAAACAATGGGCGAACAGCTGGCGGCTTTAAGTGAAAAGTTTGTACAAGATTACAGCCCTCTTACCGAGCGTTTACATGAATTGGTTAACCTAGCTAACAACAAGGAAAACTAAATGTTAAACGATGAGGAGATGTTAGGCGGTATTAGGGAGCAAGAAGGTCATTGGGTTGCAGTAACCGATTTAATGGCAGGCTTGATGATGGTATTCCTGCTTATATCAATCGTCTTTATGATTCATGTGGAATGGCAAAGAAAAAAAATTACCGATGTGGCTATATTATATGACCATCTTCGAACCCAGTTATATGAAGACTTAGTAACTGAATTCTCGCCAAATTTAGACGAATGGGGAGCCGAGGTTCAGCCCGACTTAACGTTTCGATTTACTAAAAGTGAATTACTTTTTGGTAACGGTGAGTCAGGTTTGAATCCTGAATTTCAAACTATACTCGCCGACTTTTTCCCAAGATACCTGAGCATTATAACCGCCCCTAAATATCGCGACGATATTTTAGAAGTACGCATAGAAGGACATACATCTACTGGTTGGCTGGGAGCGTCAGAGGATGACGCATACATTTTTAATATGGCATTATCTCAAGCGCGAACTCGTTCTACATTAGCCTATTTATTATCTTTGTCTGCTGTGTCTGAACAAAAAGGTTGGCTTAGAAAATATTTAACAGCAAATGGTTTATCATCAGCCAAAGCGATTATTGATGAAGACGGCAGTGAAAATGGTGAGCGTTCGAGGAGAGTTGAATTTAAAGTGCGAACCGATGCTGAAGGTAAAATAGCCACTATTTTGCAAGATATAGTGCCCTAATGAAACTAATAGACTTTAAGCAAGACCAAGCGTTAAACAAACTGCGTTCAAGTATGGGGACAGATAACTATGGTTTGTTCGAATTATTTGATCCTAATAAACATCTTTCATGGCAAGAACGACAGAATTTACATTTAGGCTGGCAGTCAGTTCAGTCATCATTTTTACGAACCCAGGGTGATAAAACTTTAGGTTATAAAAATACCCATATTTTTTGCCAGCACGACGAAAATCTACACTTTGCATTTTGTGATCAGCTAAAAAAACACATGCAGCAAGGCAAGCTTCCCAGCGTAAATATAACCTTGAATGAAGCGGCTTTTAACAAGCAGCCGGTTTGCCACTATTGCCTGCACGCAATTGCGTATCAAGGTTTTGATGTTTATCGCCAGCGTCATCAAGAATATAATCAAAATATAATTAAAAACTTTGATTTAACCCAATACATTAAGCAAAAATATAAATAGCTATTCTACTTATCTATTAATTGATATTCATTGTCTAAAATTTCAATTATCTCTGCTTTAGGGTTGTCGCTAAGGTGAAGTTTTTTACCCGTTATTTTTTCAGCAATCGCTATATAGGTATCACTAACCTGTTTAAATACCTGAGCTGGTAGCAGGTTGTTTTTAGCCAAGGCTTCTCGTTCAGTCATGCGGTCTTTATTTAATAGAATATCTGGGTCAGGGAAATGATTTAATAACAGTTGGCGAAAGCCTTCTTTCGAATTTTCTACTATCTTACCAGCTTGGTATTGCTGGGCATCCCAAATACGAGAACTATCTGGCGTGCCTACTTCGTCCATGTATATTAGTTTTTCGGTGCCACTAGCATCGGTCACATAACCAAATTCAAACTTAGTATCGACAAATACTTGTCCAATCTTTTCCAGTGCAGAAGAAATTACCCCAAAGCCTTCGCTTAGCAGTTTTTCGTATACAGCTATATCAGCCTGGCTTTTTAAGTTAAATGCTTGGTAGTTGTTACGAATGTCTTCGCGGGTAACATTAACATCGTCTTGCTCAGGCACATTTGGAATGCCTGTTAAAATCCCTTTTGTTGAAGGAGTCATAAGTAGATTAGGAAGCTTTTGATCTTTTTTCAGGTCGTTAGGCAATTGAATACCACAAAATTCACGCTCGCCCTTATCGTAGGCGCGCCACATAGATCCGGTGATATACGATCGGCAAATGGCTTCAATCATTATAGGCTTGGCTTTTTGCACAATCCAAACAAATGGATGGGGGATATCTAGAATATGGCTGTCGGCTAAACCTTGGTCTTTAAACATTTTGAACCAATGGTTTGAAATTGCATTAAGCGCAGCGCCTTTTCCAGGAATGCCTTTTAAGCCGCCTTCGCCTTTCCATATGCAGTCGAAAGCACTGATTCGATCACTGATAACCATAATTGCCAGTGGCGCATCGGGTGCTACATCGTAGCCTTTTTGTTGTATCAAACGCTTGCTGTCAGCTTCAGTTAACCAATATACCGAGCGAACTTTGCCGCTGTGCACAGGTTGGGTAGTGCGGATTGGAAGGTCGTTATTTACCGCTAAAACAGAATCAGCCGAATTCATGGGTCGCTCTCTAAATGAGTAAATCTGTTATCAGATATTAATTATGGGTAATTCTAGCAAAGGGCAGTGGGGAAGGGTATTGATAAAAACTAAACCCCCCTTGATATCGCTTCATGTTGAAAGATATACAAGGGGGCTTAGGTGTTTTGGTGTTAGCAGAAATTAACCCGCGTAATCGTACTTGCCGCCTTTCTCTAAACCAGCCTTGTAAGTGTCTAACGCTTGGAAGCGTTTAACGTAAGCAAGAATGTTAGGGTGTTTCTCTCCAACAATACCTCTGGCTGCGCTGGCTTCTAATGGAAAACTCATTTGAATGTCAGCACCTGATAGCTTGTCGCCGCAAAACCAAGTGTTTTCACTTAAATGATTGTCTATAAAATCGAGACTGCGATTAATGATTGGGTTAGAGAAACTCTGCATAATTTTGTCTGCCAGCATCTTAGCCACAGGCTTAATAAAGAACGGCATAGGGGCTGTTTTTAATTTAGACAACACTAGGTTCATAACCATTGGTGGCATTAGTGAGCCTTCACTAAAGTGCAACCAGTACAGGTATTGCCAGTATTCTGCAGAACCTTGCTCTGGCATTAAGTTGTTACCATAAGTTTGTATTAGGTATTCTATAATAGTGCCACTTTCAGCCAGCGTCATACCTGTGGCATCGTCGGTAATAACAGGGCTTTTACCCAGTGCATGAATTTTTTTTAAGCTAGCTGGGGCTAAAATAGTAACTTTATCTCGGGCATAAAATTCTATTTTGTATTCAATGCCTAATTCTTCTAACAACCAAAGAATTCGCTGAGAGCGAGAGTTATTAAGGTGATGTAGAGTAATCATGAGGGGCCCCGTTTTATGAGTGAAATTTAACTACATTTATAAAATTATATTGCGCGCAATGCAATTCAATCTGGGTTAAATAGCCCAATTTGACTACTGATAAACAATATTTACTGATTTTAACGGGTGTGTAGTGCAAAGATCAGTCAACGCTTTAAACCGCTGAAGCAAGATTTTTTACGATAAAACTGGCATAATGCCCCCACTTTTTATACAGATAATGGGTAATAACATGAGCCTAGAACAATTATTAACCGAACGCAGTGGCGGCAAGTGCGAGCTTTGCTCTGCTCAAACTAATTTATCCGCATTTTCGGTAGAGCCATCAAATGGCGATTTAGATACCAGTGTTCACCTTTGTGATACTTGTACCGCTCAAATTGAAGATCAAGGTTTAATGGATGTGAACCATTGGCGTTGTCTTAACGACAGTATGTGGAGCCAAGAAGCCCCCGTGCAAGTGATGGCTTTTCGTCAATTACATGCGCTAGTGACAATGGGCGAAGCTTGGGCAACTGACAGTCTGGACATGCTGTATTTAGAAGAGACTGTAGAAAAGTGGGCTAAACAAGGTTTACCCGACCCAGATGCAGAACCAACATTAGATTTTAACAAAGCGGTTTTAAAAGCAGGCGACAACGTCACTTTAGCAAAAGACTTAGTAGTAAAAGGCGCTAACTTTACGGCCAAACAAGGAACCGTTGTTAGGGGCATTCGGTTAACCTCAAATCCAAAGCATATTGAAGGCAAGATCAATGGCTCTATGATCGTTATTATTGCCGACTACTGTAAAAAAGCTTAGAACAAAACAGGCTCCCTAAGCTTTAACCTTCGCAACAGCCGCAATACTATATTGTGGCTGTTGCAGCTTTCGCTTTTGTCACCACTTTTTTAACAGTGACTAAATGTCCAACCATAATGGCTTGCCCACTGGCTGGTTCCATGTTCTGTGATCCGCCAGGTATTACCTTATTAATATTTTCCCCAGGTAATTTTGCAGCTTTGCTTAATCCAGATTCCTGATGTCCCCAGCCATGAGGTACAGCAATAACGCCCGGTGTAATATCGTCGGTAATGTGTACGTTCAAAACTATATGACCTTGTGCCGAACAAATTTCGATTTTATCTTGCTCGGTAATGTTACGTTGCTTAGCATCAATAGTATTTATAATAGCGTTATGCGTACTGGCTTGTTTAATACGTGGGTTGTTGTGCATCCAGCTATTATGAGAGCGTCTATCGCGCTGCCCAATTAAATAGAGTTGATCAGTTTTTTGTAAAAATGAATCACTCAGCGTATTTAATCTAGGCAGATCGGTTATTAATTTTTCTGGCCATAATTGTACTTTTCCATTTTTAGTAGGTACTCGCTTGCCTAAAAATGAGTGGGGTTCAGTGGGACCTAATAAAACCCCTTGAGGATTTGCTGTTAATTCTTTAAGAGAAACCTTGTTGCCCCATTTAAGTAATAGCGACAAAAGATGCTCGGGCTTAACAGGGTGTTTTGAAACACCAGGAATTTTACTAAGGCCACGGTTTAG
>JAWUVO010000095.1:0-15646 GCA_034112325.1 Bermanella sp.
TAAATAATATTCAGTCAGTCTACGTCAGCACTGGTCACTACTGCGTCAGCCCAGTATAATCGCCTGCTTTCGATTGCTTATAACTGGTTACCCACAGTGTCAGATAACAATTTTCAGTACGACGTAAAAACATTTCAGGGCTTAATTGCAGCTCTGCAGAATTTTTGGACTCAGCAAGGCTGCGTAATCAACCAACCAATTGATATGGAAGTGGGTGCAGGCACCTTTCACACTTCTACATTCTTGCGTGCGGTTGGCCCAGAAACTTGGAACGCGGCGTATGTTCAGCCTTGTCGTCGTCCTACCGATGGCCGTTATGGTGAGAACCCTAACCGTCTACAGCACTACTACCAGTTTCAAGTAGTAATGAAGCCATCTCCTTTAGACATTCAAGACAAATACCTAGAAAGCTTAAAAGTGATGGGCATTGACACATTAGTACATGATGTTCGCTTTGTAGAAGACAACTGGGAATCTCCAACTTTAGGCGCGTGGGGTCTTGGTTGGGAAGTTTGGTTAAACGGTATGGAAGTAACTCAATTCACTTATTTCCAACAAGTGGGCGGTATCGAATGCTATCCAGTAACCGGTGAAATTACTTACGGTCTAGAACGTATTGCTATGTACTTACAAGAAGTCGACAGCATTTTTGATCTAGTTTGGTGCTACGGCCCAGACGGTTCTAAAGTAACCTACGGAGATGTATTTCATCAAAACGAAGTTGAAATGTCGGCTTACAATTTCGAACATGCCGATGTAGATTTCCTTTTCCAAGCATTCAATCAACACGAAGCCGATTGCGCTCGCTTAATTGAAGCGGGTCTGGCATTACCAGCCTACGAAAAAGTTCTTAAAGCATCACATGCATTTAATATGTTGGATGCCCGTCACGCCATCTCGGTTACTGAACGTCAGGGCTATATTCTGCGTGTTCGTACCTTGTCTCGTTCGGTTTCAGAAGCTTATTTACAAAGTCGTCGTAAAATGGGCTTCCCATTAGCCCCAGAAAAACTTCGTAACGAAGTATTAGCGAACCTAGATGCGGAAGATAAAGCCGCGGCTGATAAGGCGGCTAAAAAAGCGGCCAAAGATGCTAAAAAAACGGCTAAGAAGTAGGGAGAACATTATGAGCACACAAGATTTTCTAGTTGAAATCGGTACTGAAGAGTTACCACCAAAAGCCCTTAAAAAATTAGCTGACGCATTCCAAATAGGTGTAGAAACACACCTAGCCAGCAAAGGGTTAAATTTTGAAAGCAGTAAATTATTTGCTGCTCCACGTCGTATCGCTCTGCGCTTAAAAGCCCTAGATGTTCAAGGAGCCGTAAGCAAAGTTGAAAAACTGGGTCCTTACAGCAACGTAGCCTTTGATGCCGATGGCAACCCAACTAAAGCCGCTGAAGGCTTTGCCCGTGCTAATAAAATTAGCTTTGATGAAGTAGGCCGTACTACCGACGAAAAAGGCGAGCGCCTTTATTATGCGCAACAGTTACCAGGTGCCAACGCAACTGACGAATTACCTAGCGCTATTACAGATTCATTAAATAAGTTGCCTATTGCCAAGCGCATGCGCTGGGGCTCTAGCCGCATTGAATTTGTACGTCCAGTACAATGGATACTTATGTTGCTGGGTGACAAGGTTGTTGACGCAACTATTCTTGGAATTAAGTCGAGTAACGTGACCAGAGGTCACCGCTTTCATGCCAATAAAGAAATTGTCATTACCAGCCCTGATAATTACGAAGTCGCTTTAAAAGAAAAAGGTAAAGTTTTAGCCGATTACGAAATACGTAAAGAGCTAGTACGTTCACAAGTAATTGATCAAGGTAAAAAGCTAGGCGGCATAGCCGTTATAGATGAGGACTTATTAGACGAAGTAGCCTCACTTAACGAATGGCCAACTGCGTTAGCCGGTGGCTTTGATAAGTTATTTTTAGACGTGCCAGCACAAGCTTTAATTAGCTCGATGAAAGAACATCAAAAGTATTTTCATGTAGTAGACGCTAACGACCAGTTGATGCCTAATTTCATAACGGTTTGTAATATTGAATCAAAAGATCCACAGCAAGTAATTCACGGTAACGAAAAAGTAATTCGCCCACGTTTGAGCGACGCTAAATTCTTCTGGGATACCGACAGAAAAGTATCTTTAGAAAGTCGTTTTGAAAAATTAAATACTGTTGTCTGGGTACAAAAATTGGGCACGCTTAAAGATAAAGCACTACGTTTAAGTAGTTTGTCTGCAAAAATTGCCAACGCCATTGGTGGAGACCAAGCACTAGCGGAACGTGCTTCTAAACTCTGCAAAACAGATTTATTAAGCGACATGGTTTTAGAGTTTTCTGACCTTCAAG
The DNA here is from genome assembly GCA_034112325.1 of Bermanella sp. GTDB lineage: Bacteria > Pseudomonadota > Gammaproteobacteria > Pseudomonadales > Oceanobacteraceae > Bermanella. The sequence goes on from JAWUVO010000095.1 coordinate 2,355, forward strand.
GGTTAGCTGGCTCTTATTACGCAAAACACGATGGCGAACACGAAGATGTTTGTGCCGCCATGTTTGAGCAATACAAACCCGCTTTTTCTGGTGATGATCTACCATCGACAAAAACAGGTTTAGCACTGGCTATTGCCGATCGTTTAGACAGCCTTGTAGGCTTGTTTGGTATAGGTCAGTTACCAACAGGCGGCAAAGATCCATTTGCGTTACGAAGAGCTTCTTTAGGTGTACTACGTTTATTAGTAGAAAAAGATATTAACATTGATATTTCTACCCTGATTGATTGGGCTGTTGATAATAACTGGCCAATCGAATTAAAAGACGATACCAAGTCTAAGCTTACTGAATATATGCTAGATCGCTTTAGTGCTATGTATCAAGATCAAAATATTCCTGCTGTAGTATTTCAAGCGGTACGCGCTAAAGGTATTACACAACCATTAGATATTAATAAACGTGTTCAAGCAGTATTTGCATTTTCTAAACTGGAAAGTGCCAGTGCTTTAGCTGCTGCTAACAAACGTGTTTCTAATATTCTTGCTAAAAATAATGCGGTTATTGATACTCCTGTTATTAACAATGCATTACTGCAAGAAGATGCTGAAAAAGTATTAGCTAAAGAGTTAGCTGAAAAATCAATTCAAGTACAAGCCATCTTTGATGCTGGTGATTATGCCGAGTATCTAACATCGCTAACATCTTTACGCAGTAGTATTGATGCATTTTTTGATAGCGTTATGGTTATGGCTGACGACGAAGCTGTTAAGAAAAACCGCTTAGCGCTACTAAATCAACTACGTAATTTATTTTTACAAGTAGCGGATATATCTCTACTTTAAAATAAAATAATAAATAGGAATATATAAAGGGAGCTAAGGCTCCCTTTATATTTTTAGCCTTTTATCCATCTACCTATGTCTTGAGAAATTATGAGCCTGTTAAAATTAGTTATTTTAGATCGTGATGGCGTTATTAATTACGACTCAGATGAATATGTAAAAACAGTTGATGAATGGATTCCACTCCCTGGTTCAATAGAGGCATTAGGTAAACTTACTAAAGCAGGTTATAAAATTGCTATTGCTACTAATCAGTCAGGTATCGCCCGTGAATATTTCACTGTAGAGACCCTTAATGCTATGCATGAAAAAATGCTAGGGCTAGCAACTGATGTACAAGCTGAAATCAATCATATTGCGTTTTGTCCTCACGGTCCTGATGATAAGTGTGATTGCAGAAAACCCTTACCCGGATTGATTAATCAAATTGAAACAACCCTTAAAGTAGATGCTAAAGGCTGCTACATGGTTGGAGATTCTTTAAGAGACTTACAGGCAGGACAAGCCGCAGGTTTAAAGGCAGCGCTTGTATTAACGGGTAAAGGACAAAGTACATTAGAAAAAAATATAGGCCTTGAACAAGTTGAAGTTTTTAAGGATCTAAATGCTTTTGTAGATCATTTAATAAATCCTAATACAAAATGAATAACCTTTAGTAAAACTAGTATTAATAAAGAGTTTTTTATTACCCTTTAAGATTTAATTGACCTTTACTGTCTAGGCGTTATTATTTTCGGCATAATTTAATTTACTAAACTTTAATAGAAGTCATATGGATCATGGATTGTGACATGCATGTTATTTTCATTATTAGTTAAATTATTAGTTAAATTATTAGTTAAATTATTAGTTAAGTTCGTAATCTGCTTTTACTTCTCGCAGATAATTCATGTTCCAATATCAAATACGTAAGGACACTCTCTTGAAAATTTTACTTATATTTCTATTTTGTTTTACCTTTACCTCAGTGGCTTCTGCTGGAACTTATAATTATGCTGAGATTGGTTTTGGTCTATCAAAGTTAATTAGTTCTTCTGGTGACAAAGTATATGACGACACTATTAATGATGCTGACCCTAGTGGCGCATTTAAAATATCTACCGGTTCAAGACTTGGGCACAGTGTTAATAATTGGTTTGAGTTAACCTATATTTATGAAACCCCAAAAAAAATTAATACCACAGAAATTTCTAATCATTTATTACTAGTTAATCTAAAGTTCACTACCGATCCTAAAGCTGATTTATCTGCTTTTATTAAACTAGGTGGAGGAAGAACATTTACTGAAATTAAAAGTCAATCTGACTCATCAGACTTTAAATCCACTGTATATTCAATGTCTGTAGGCACAAGTTTTAGACTAAACGCCAAGCAAGCCATAAATTTTGAAGCGCAATCTATTTATAACGATGACTTAGCTGACTTGTATAACAACTTCTTTGTGCTCTCTTTAAACCAATTTATGTAATGTTTTCAAATACATAGCTCTAATAGTCTAGTCTGTTTTAAAAATTCAGTAGCTTTAACTTACTAACCTGTTTTTATCTATCTACTGGCTAATTCTTTTACAAAAAAGCCCCCTCAGATCATATCTGCGGGGGCTTTTTATTTGTTTGTAGATTAGATAGAAACTAGATTAATGTGAACTTAAAAGTCTAGGTTATCTACTAACAACGCATTCTTTTCAATGAACGCTCTACGGGGCTCTACTTCGTCGCCCATTAGGGTTGTGAATATTTGATCAGCTGCAACAGCATCTTCAATTGTCACTTGCAGCATACGACGTGCAGAAGGATCCATGGTTGTTTCCCATAGCTGTTCTGGGTTCATTTCTCCCAGTCCTTTATAACGCTGAATGCTGTAACCGCGACGAGCTTCGCCCATTAACCAATCAAGGCTTTCTTCAAAGCTTGATATATCCTTTTTACGCTCTCCACGCTGAACATAGGCGCCGGCTTCAATTAAACCTTGAAGCTCAGTACCTAGGCTACAGATATTCTTGTAAATAGTTGAATCAAAGAACTCATGGGACAAGATATAGTCCGTTGGAATACTGTGATTAATTACTTTCACATCTGGCACATATAGATGACGTTCTTTATCTTCTTCAAGCTCGATAACCACATGTGTATCGTTGCCTTTAGGGTTACTAAAGCGAGCCTGCAGTTTTTCACACCAAGCTTCAACAGTGGCTTTATCTTTCAGCTCTTCAAGTGTTAGCTGAGGCACATAAAGCATTTCTTTTAGTACTTGCTCAGGATAAACACGAGACAAACGACCCATGTCAGCTAGCGCCGCGCGGTAAGTACTTACTAAACGCTCTAGACCCTGACCAGATATACCAGGGGCCTGTGGATTAACATATAAAGCCGCATTATCTAACGCCGTATTAGTTAGGTACTCTTCTAATGCAACGTCATCTTTAATGTACTGTTCATGTTTACCACGCTTAATTTTATATAAAGGTGGTTGTGCAATATAAATGTGTCCACGTTCAACTATTTCGGCCATTTGACGGAAAAAGAACGTTAACAATAATGTACGAATGTGAGATCCATCCACATCGGCATCGGTCATGATGATAATGCTGTGATAACGCAGTTTATCTGGATTAAATTCTTCACGGCCAATACCGCAACCTAACGCAGTGATTAATGTGCCCACTTCAACTGAAGACAGCATTTTATCAAAGCGTGCTTTTTCTACGTTTAATATTTTACCTTTAAGCGGAAGAATCGCTTGGTTTTTACGGTCTCGGCCTTGTTTGGCGCTGCCGCCAGCCGAGTCCCCTTCCACTAGGTATATTTCAGATAATGCTGGATCTTTTTCACGACAATCGGCCAATTTACCAGGTAAACCAGCAATATCTAACGCGCCTTTACGACGGGTCATTTCACGGGCTTTTCGAGCCGCTTCACGAGCACGGGCAGCATCCATCATTTTGCTAACAATTAACTTGGCTTGCTGAGGTTGCTCCAATAAAAAGTCACTGAAACCTTTTGCCATTTCTTGTTCAACGGCGGTTTTAACTTCTGAAGAAACCAGCTTGTCTTTAGTCTGAGAGCTAAACTTAGGATCAGGTACTTTTACAGATATAATCGCGGTTAAACCTTCACGGGCATCGTCACCAGTAGTGTTTACCTTATCCTTTTTAGAAATACCTTCGCGCTCAATGTAGTTATTCAAGGTACGCGTTAAACCACCACGAAAGCCAGCTAAGTGAGTCCCACCATCGCGCTGAGGGATGTTATTGGTAAAGCAGTAGATGTTTTCGCTATAGCTGTCGTTCCACTGCATAGCTACTTCTACGCCAATACCATCTTCGCGGGTATCACCGTCTAAACGAAAGTAAAATATATCGTTAACTGGAGTTTTATTCGTATTTAAGTATTCTACAAAGCTTTGAAGACCACCTTCAAACTCAAACACCTCTTCACGGTCGGTGCGCTCATCTTTTAAGACAATACGAACACCAGAGTTTAAGAAGCTAAGTTCACGTACACGCTTGGCTAACTGGTCAAAGTTAAACTGTATATTAGTAAAGGTAGCTGGGCTTGGGTGGAAATGGATAACAGTACCCGTTGTATCGCTATCTCCTACAGATGCCATCGGTGCGTCAGGTACACCATGTGTGTAGCTTTGCTCCCAAATTTTACCAGAGCGACGAATGGTCATTTTAAGTTTGTCAGACAGAGCATTTACAACTGAAACACCTACTCCGTGTAAACCACCGGAAACTTTGTAGCTGTTGTCATCAAACTTACCGCCAGCGTGTAGTACCGTCATGATCACTTCGGCTGCAGATACACCTTCTTCTTTATGCACATCTACAGGAATACCACGACCGTTATCACTTACACTGATAGATTCATCAGGATGAATAATAACTTTAATCTCAGAGCAGTGACCAGCTAGGGCTTCATCGATTGAATTATCCACCACTTCGAAAACCATATGGTGCAGACCGCTGCCGTCATCTGTATCGCCGATATACATACCTGGACGTTTACGAACTGCATCTAATCCTTTCAGTACTTTTATACTGGACGAATCATAGGTGTTTTCTTCGCTCATGGGCCAAACTCCTGTAGAACTAATTATTCTTGATTTAATGTTCCATGTTCCACGTGGAACATTTTAAGCTGGCTTGAAACAGACCAGCAATCCGTCATTTGTGTAGCTTCGACGGCAGTAACAAAGACCTGACATTTTAAGCTTTCTAGCAGCGTACATAAAGCTTTTCTGTGGTTAATATCCAACTCAGCCGATAAATCGTCTACTAAGAAGATACAAGGGCTATTGGACACCTGCTGATAGATTTCAGCCTGAGCTAATTTAAGCGCGCAAACCACCATTTTCTGCTGACCACGTGATAAAATCTCAACCGCAGGCTGATTATTGACCTTTAAGCGTAAATCAGCTCGTTGTGGGCCCATCTGTGTAAAGCCCTGTTTAAGATCACTGTCCCAGCTTTCATTCAGTAATTCGTAGTAGTCTCTGTCTTTTCCCCAACCTTGATAGAAACTCATGGAGACATCTAAACTAGGATTGAGTAGCTCAATATAGCGATCAAAACTGGGTTTTAAGCGCTTAATGTATTGCTGGCGCATAATATTTAGCTTATCGGCTAATGTTGCTAGTGAACGATGCCAAATTTCTCTTTCAGCATGAGAGCAGCCACCAGACCTTAATAACGCGTTTCGGGTTTGATGAGCCTTTTTGAATTGTCTCCACAAAGATATAAAGTCGTGTTCCACGTGGAACACTCCCCAATCTAGGTATTCTCTACGGAATTGAGGACTACCTTCTAACAGCTTAAGCATACTTGGATCAAGCAACTGTACAGGTAATAACTGAGCAAGCTGGGCTGCACTTTGCATCCACTCCCCATTAAGCTTAATTCTGCGCTCACCTTTAATGTTTCTTTCAATGCCTAACTGCTGCTGATTTGAAAGCTTACAAAACGCGGTAAATTGAGGCTGATCGTGCTGAATCAGGTTTTTGTGCTTATGGGTGCGAAAAGATTTGCAGTAGGCCAGATAGTAAATAGATTCAAGCAAGCTGGTTTTGCCGCTGCCATTTAAGCCATAAATAAGATTAACCCCAGAACTAGGGTTTATTGAAACTGGGGCTAAATTACGAATGCCCTGTAATACTAGAGATTCAATAGACATAAGTTACAGACATCGGGAAGGGTTTAGCTTCATATGTGGTGTTGCCCAACTAACTAAAAGTAAAAGTGCTGTTTCAACATCAATCAGAGATTAAAACTTAAATTGAAGAAATAAAAAAAGGACTCTTTTGAAGTCCTTAATTCGATGTACCTTAAATAAATACCAGTAACCTTAAGAGTTACAGACGCATTGGCATAACAACGTACATAGAGTCGCCGCCATCTACCTCTTCCATTACAGCACTGGAATTAGCATCACCTAACGTCATTTTCATATCGTCGCCATCTAGTACCGACAATACATCTTGTAAATAACTAACGTTAAAGCCGATTTCTAAAGTTTCGCCTTGAAAATCAACTCCAATAGTTTCTTCTGCTTGCTCTTGCTCAGGGTTGTTAGCCACTACTTGTAGATTATTATCATCAAGTAACAGACGCACACCGCGATATTTTTCATTCGATAATATAGCAGTACGAGCAAACACTTGACGCAATGCTTGACGATCGGCAATTAAAGTACGGTTGCCGTTACGAGGGATTACACGCTCGTAATCAGGGAATTTGCCATCAACCAATTTAGAAGTGAAAGTGTAATCACCTACTTGAGCACGAATATGGTTGCTACTTAACATAAGCTCAACAGTCGATTCAGGGTCTGTCATTAGCTTAGCCAGTTCTAATACTGCTTTTCTAGGGACGATTACTTGAGTTTTACCTTCCATCTCTAGGTCAACCGACACTCCACAAGTGGCTAGACGGTGTCCATCTGTTGCTACAGCGCGTAATCCATCAGATTTAACTTCAATCAATAGACCGTTCAAATAATAACGAACATCTTGCTGAGCCATAGCAAACGCAGTGCGGTCTATTACTCTACGTAACTGCTTCTGAGGCACTATCAGTGTGGCGGTAGCATCTATATCATCGACACTTGGAAATTCGTTTGCAGGTAGGCTAGATAATACAAATTTACTACGCCCTGCAGACAATTGAACTTTATGCTCGTCTTGACTGATCTCAATTGTGCTTTGATCAGGCAGCGACTTACAGATATCCATCAACTTTTTAGCAGGTACCGTGATTTCACCGTCAACACCAGGCTCTAAAAGCTGAGTACGACCCACCATTTCTACTTCTAAGTCTGTACCGGTTAAAGACAACTTGTCGCCCTGAACTTCCAATAAAACATTAGAAAGAACAGGCAGTGTTTGACGACGTTCTACAACGCCCGCAACTAACTGAAGTGGCTTTAACAGGGCTTCCCTGGTGATTGTGAATTTCATGCCTTATCCCACGTTAATTTGGTCAGAGACCATAATCGATTTTTATATTAATTAATTTTAATTAGCTAGTATTGAAAACTATAAGTCATTGATTTTATTAAGATTTATCCTGTAAGGGACCTTAATAAATTTTTATAATCTTCACTTATATCTGCTGTATTCTCACGCAGCTCTTTAATTTTTCTGCAACCATGCAATACCGTTGTATGGTCACGTCCACCAAAAGCATCACCAATTTCAGGCAAACTATGGTTAGTTAATTCTTTACTTAATGCCATGGCCATTTGGCGCGGCCTAGCAACTGACCGAGAACGACGCTTGGATAATAAGTCAGCTACCTTAATTTTGTAATATTCTGCAACAATTCTTTGTATGTTATCAATACTGACCTGCTTGTCTTGTAAAGCCAATAGGTCTTTTAAGCTTTCTTTAATAAAAGGCAGTGTTATTTTAGAGCCGGTAAAAGCAGCATTGGCAATAACACGCTTTAAAGCACCTTCTAGCTCACGAACATTGCTGCGAATTTTTTGAGCCACAAAAAAAGCCGCTTCATGTGGAAGGTCTATTCCTTCTTCTTCTGCTTTTTTCATTAAAATAGCCACACGAGTTTCTAACTCAGGTGGTTCAACCGCTACTGTTAATCCCCAGCCAAAGCGACTTTTAAGTCGATCTTCTAAACCGTCGATTTCTTTAGGATAGCGATCACAAGTGAGAATCATTTGCTGACCACCTTCTAATAAGGCGTTAAACGTATGGAAGAACTCTTCTTGGCTACGTTCTTTGCCTGCAAAAAACTGTATATCATCTATTAATAACGCATCCACCGAACGGTAGTAGCGCTTAAACTCATTTATGGCATTTAACTGCAGTGCCTTAACCATATCGGCTACAAAACGTTCTGAATGCAGGTAAACAACTTTGGCGTTGGGATTTTGCTTTTGAATATGATTACCAACAGCATGCATTAAGTGCGTTTTACCCAAACCTACTCCACCATATATAAAGAGAGGGTTGTAAGAGCCACCGGCATTTTGAGAAACCTGATGAGCTGCAGCATGTGCAAGTTGGTTAGATTTGCCTTCAACGAAGGTATCAAACGTGAAGCGTTTATTTAAACTGCTCTGGTGATTAATTCCACCTTCAACTTGAACTCTTCTTCCTCCTTTTATAGGAGCAGCCGCTGCAGGGGCTAGTAAACTAGCAGAAGCAGGAAGAATCACCTGGCTGTTATCAGCTTGAGGGATTTGATTGCCAAACGAATGTGAAGACGCCTGAGGAGCTGCTGAAACTGTATTCTCTACACGTGCAGGGGCAATAAACGCAGGCGTATTAGCCTGCGAATTAATATCCAACTTAAATGATAAAACCTGACCTCCATTCAACTCTTCTAATAGAGATTGAATACGATTTGAAAACTTATCTTTAACCCAATCTTTTACAAAACGATTAGGTGCAGAGATAATTAATTCTGATCCAGATTGATTGGCTCTTAAAGGCCTTATCCAAGTATTGAACTGTTGTGACGGCAATTCATCTTGCAGACACTTTACACATTCTTCCCACAATGCCAGCACGGCACAAAACTCCAAAAACAAGAGGCCACTATTGTACCTAAATTAAAAAAGTTATCCACAGATTAGGCGCTATTATGTTGTGGATTAAGTATGTGTAACACAAGGGTGAAAATGTGAATAACTGCTTGTTTTGATTTGCTTGTGTATAACCCCCTATTCTATACCCAGCATATAAACCAGTTGCCCAAAGCTTATTTGCTGAATATACACGAGTTATGATCCTCTACAGGCTCTATTATTAAAGGGCTAGAGTGAGTTTTCCACAGAAAATAGCCCCCTAATTAATAATAACTAACATAAAAAACATATATTCATACATACATATATATTTAATATTCTATACAGGTATAACTCGTTAAAAATGAAGATTTGAAATAATTAGTAAAAAAGCAAATGAGTGATTGAAACTATTGGATGTTTTGAATACAATCCGCTCCCTAATTTTTATCGTTAACCAAATTTAAGAGGGAAGGTAATGAAACGTACTTTTCAACCAAGTGTTCTAAAACGTAAACGTACTCACGGCTTCCGTGCTCGTATGGCAACAAAAAGCGGTCGTCAAATTTTGGCTCGTCGTCGTGCCAAAGGTCGTAAAAAGCTTTCAGCTTAATTCTGAATGATTAGCTCGGAATTCTCTCGCCAGGTTCGCCTACTGACCGCTGAGGATTACAGCAAAGTATTCGGCAAAGCAGATGCAAAAGCTCAATCTGGGCAGATCTTGATATTAGCTCATCGCAACGATCTAGGTTATGCCCGTGTTGGCCTAGTTGTGGCGAAAAAACACGCAAAGCGTGCGGTTGATCGTAATCAGTTCAAACGTATCGTTCGCGAAAGTTTTCGCCATAACCAGTCTAAGTTAGAAAACTATGATTGTGTTGTTCTTTCTCGCCCTGGGGCGAAAGACTTGGATAAAATCCAATTACGACTCATGATTGACAAACTTTGGACACGGTTAAGGCAAAATCCTAATGGCAACCGCCCAAGAAAAAAACGAGAAGACCAAAAAAACTAACCTGTTAGTGACCATTTTGAGCCTTCCAATACGTTTTTATCGATTATTTATCAGTCCTTTGACACCTAGTCGTTGCCGTTACTCTCCTACTTGTTCAGAATACGCCCTCGAAGCTTTACATACTCATGGTCCTTTCCGTGGTTTATGGTTAAGCATAAAGCGAATTGGTCGTTGCCATCCTTGGGGTTCCCATGGTTATGATCCAGTTCCTGATAAAAACACCACAAATAAGAGCTAACGTAAGATGGATGTAAGAAGAGGCATTATTCTCGCCAGCATCGCAGTATTGTCGTATTTGCTGATACTTGAATGGAACGAGGACTACGGTAAGCGCCCACAGGCGATCCAACCAGTAACCCAATTATCGCCGGTAGACAATCTATCCGATATTCCTGCAACCGCTCAACAGGCCAACTTAGATGCACCACTGGTATCTGTAGATGTTCCAGAAGTAAACTTGCCTGCGCCAACGAATCAGTTAATTGAAGTTCAAACTGACGTATTTGATATTCGCATCAACCCTCTGGGTGGCGATATTGTTTACGCAGCGCTAAAAGCATTCCCTGTATCCGTTGAACAAAAAGAATCAGCATTTGTATTGCTAGAGCAAAGTTCTATTCGTACTTACGTGGCTCAAAGTGGTCTTGTGGGTAAAAATGGAATTGATAAATCCGGTCGTGCACAATTCAGCGCGCAAAAAACCAAATATGAAATGATGGATGGCGATGATACGTTATCTGTTGTGCTAAAAATTCAGCAGAACGGCGTAAGCATAGACAAAGTGTTTAACTTTACTCGTGGTCAATATTTAGTTGATCTTGGTTATCGTGTTAACAACAACACAGCCACAGAGTGGCAAGCCAACTTTTACGCACAATTCAAACGTGATAACAGCACCGATCCATCAAGCATGGAATCAATGGGAATGAATTCTTATCTGGGTGGCGCATTTACTCGTCCTGCTGAGAACTATTTCAAAGTTGATTTTGATGATATGGACGAAGGCAGCTTCAAAGAAAAAGTAAACGGAGGTTGGGCTGCTTTTTTACAACATTATTTCTTAGGCGCTTGGGTGCCAGCAGTTGAAACTGATCATACTTATAGCGCTCGAAAAGCGGGTGGACAATATATTGTTGGCTACCATGATGACGTATTTACAGTGGCGCCTGGTTCACAAGGTGAAACGTTTACGAGTATTTATCTAGGTCCTAAAGATCAAGATCGTTTAGCTGAAATTGCAGAGCACCTAGCCCTGACTATCGACTACGGTTGGTTATGGTGGGTAGCTCAGCCATTGTTCTGGTTATTACAAATGATGTTTGCCATTGCTGGCAACTGGGGCTTTGCCATTATCATGTTAACTATTTTAGTTAAATTAGCATTCTTTCCATTGTCTGCTGCAAGTTACCGTTCAATGGCAAACATGAGAAGAGTGGCTCCTAAGCTAACGGCTTTACGTGAGCAACACGGCGACGACAGATCAAAGCTAAGTTCAGAAATGATGGGCTTGTATAAAAAAGAAAAAATTAATCCATTAGGTGGTTGTTTACCTATATTGGTTCAAATGCCAGTATTTATCGCACTATATTGGGTACTAATGGAATCTGTTGAACTGCGCCAAGCACCATTTATGTTATGGATTGAAGATTTGTCGATTAAAGATCCGTTCTTTATTTTGCCTTTAATCATGGGTGCATCGATGTTTGTTCAAATGCAACTTAACCCAACTCCTCCAGACCCAATGCAAGCTAAAGTAATGAAGTTAATGCCTATTATATTCACGGTATTCTTCTTATTCTTCCCAGCTGGTTTGGTACTTTACTGGGTAGTGAACAACTTACTATCGATTGCTCAGCAGTATTACATTACTAAGCAAATTGAGAAGCAAGCTGAGTCGAAGCAGTAGGTTTAGCTTTCGTATTTAGCACAAAATGAAAATGGGAGATTTAGGGCCAATAGGTTTTAAATCTCCCGTTTTGCGTTTAACGTATTAATAATAGTTTTTAAGATTTAACTTAGGCCTTGGAATATTTTATGGAATTAGGACAGCTCAATACAGATACCATTGTAGCCATTGCAACACCGCCTGGGCGCGGAGGCGTGGGTATTATTCGAGTATCAGGTCCTAAGTCAAAAGTCATTGCTAATGAAATGTTAGGGTTTAACCCCAAACCTAGGTATGCACATTATTGCCCATTTAAAGATCAAACTGAAAACACCATAGATGAGGGCTTAGCGTTATATTTTGAAGGTCCAAATTCATTTACAGGTGAAGATATTTTAGAACTACAAGGCCACGGAGGCCCAGTGGTTTTAGACTTTGTTTTAAAGCGTTGCATTGAGTTAGGTGCCCGCACGGCGCGACCAGGAGAGTTCTCGGAACGTGCCTTTTTAAACGACAAAATCGATCTAACGCAAGCTGAGGCCATTGCCGACCTTATCGACTCGGCTTCAGAGCAAGCGGCCCGATGTGCGGTACGCTCTTTACAAGGAGCCTTTAGTCATCGAATTCACGAACTTGTAAATAGCTTAATTCAATTACGTATATACGTAGAAGCGGCCATCGACTTTCCAGAAGAAGAAATCGATTTTTTATCGGATGGTAAGGTAGAAAAAGATTTACGCGGTGTAATGGATAACCTGGCTAACGTAATGCAAGAGGCTAATCAGGGCACATTGTTACGCGAAGGTATGACAGTGGTGATTGCTGGCAGACCTAACGCTGGTAAATCTTCATTGTTAAATGCCCTGTCAGGACGCGACACAGCCATTGTTACCCATATTGCAGGCACCACAAGAGACGTTCTACGGGAACATATCCACATAGACGGTATGCCACTGCATATTATTGATACTGCTGGCTTACGCGATGCCCCTGATGAAGTAGAACGGATTGGAATACAGCGAGCTTGGAATGAAATAGAACAAGCCGATCGAGTTTTACTTATGGTTGACGGTACCGAAACTTCAGAAACGGCTCCTCATGATATTTGGCCCGACTTAGTAGACAAACTACCGCATCCAGAGCGTATCACCGTGGTTCGTAATAAAGCTGATTTAACCGGAGAAACTTCTGGAATGACTTACGATGGTCAAAGCCCTGTTGTGCGCATTGCAGCAAAAGACGGTTCGGGTGTCACAGAGTTACGAGAACACTTAAAAACGATCATGGGCTACAACGCGTCCAGTGAAGGCGGTTTTATTGCACGTCGTCGGCATATTGAAGCTCTAGAGCAAGCGACCCTATTCTTAAATAATGGGCTAGATCAATTAACAGGTGCCAGTGCCGGTGAGTTATTAGCTGAGGATTTACGCATGGCGCAAAATTCGTTAAATGAAATTACTGGTGAGTTTTCTAGCGATGACTTACTGGGTAAAATTTTTGGTAGTTTTTGTATTGGTAAGTAA
>JAWUVO010000096.1:0-20537 GCA_034112325.1 Bermanella sp.
AAATATTTTGCAGCATCCAAATGCAGTAATGCAAGCGTCTGATGCAGAGGTTTCAAATTGGCAAGTTATTAAGCCAGATGCTGTTAATGCTTTTAAAAATAATCAGTCTGATTTACTTTATGATGATTTTTTAGAAATACAAGTACGCGCTTTTCAGCGTCATTATGGTTTATTGGTCGATGGTGTAATTGGTTTGCAAACGTTAATTAGCCTTGAGTTATTAGAAACAAAGTTGGCGAAGCAATAATATGTCTTATTTATTAGAAGCATTAAAAAAAGCAGAAGAGGATCGCTTAAAGTTAGACGATACTCCTGAAAGCTTACAGTTAGTCGCGCACTCAAAATCTAGCTTGCCAGTAGGTTTAATTGTACTTGTTATTATTGTGCTACTAGCCACGCTTGTTAAGCTATTTAGCCAACCTTCGGGCCCGCAGGTTAACGAGTTGCCCGTTGAGTCTGTTACCGATTCAGCTAATGTGATTGAATCAGTTGAATCGAATGAATCAGTTGTCAGTAATAAATCTAGCCAGTATGTTTTGAAAAATGGTGAAACACTAATACAGCCTGAAAACATACAGAATCAACAGCCTATTATATCATCTCAGCAAGCCTCACAATCTATTGATCAGAGTCAGCCTGCAGTAGCTAAGATAAACTCAGATCAGCCCCGACAGTTAGCTGAACTTTCAGCGCAAGAATTAAATAAAATACCCAGCTTAAGTTTAGAAAGTCACTTGTATTCAACCGTTGCAGAATACAGTTCGGTGGTTATTAATGGACAAAATTATTCTGAAGGCGAGTTATTATCCTTGGGTGTTGTACTCAATAAAATCAATTCAAACGGTATTGTTATATCGGTTGATGGTATTTTAGTTGAGTTACCAAAAGGAATTACGTGGATGTCGACCAGCTATGCTAAGTAGTGAAGCCAAAGCAGCGATTCAAACCGCTTATAGTAAAATCCTTAAAGAGAAGTCACTAAGGCCCCGTATTGGGCAGCGACAAATGATAGCGGCTATTGCAAAAACAATGGGTAATATTGTGCAAGATGATGACGGAAATAGAACGTCAGATCATCCTATTTGTATAATAGAGGCGGGCACTGGTACAGGTAAAACCTTAGCGTACTTAATTTCGACCATTCCTTTAGCTGCTGATCTTGATAAAAAAATTATTATTTCAACTGCAACCGTTGCACTTCAAGAGCAGCTAGTTGAAAAAGACATTCCTGATGTGGCTAAATACAGTGGTCTAAAGTTTCGCTATGCATTAGCCAAAGGTCGTGGTCGTTACCTTTGTGTGCATAAACTTGATCAGCAAATGCAAGATCAGCGTATGCAAGATGCATCTATGGATATGTTTGGTGGGGTCGATGCATCAGACGATCAAAAAGGTTTGTACCAAGAATTTTTAAATGCGTTTGCAGCCGGCACCTGGGATGGCGACAGGGACAATTGGGCTGATCAGGTGGAGTATGAAGACTGGTCTTTAGTCACGGCCACTCACCGCGAGTGTAGTAACAGGCGTTGCCCTCACTTTGACGCGTGTCCATTTTTTACCGCGCGTAAATCGTTAGAAGATGCCGACGTTATTGTTGCTAATCACGACTTGGTCATGGCCGACATTAGCTTAGGTGGCGGCGCCATATTGCCTGAGCCAAGTAAAAGTATTTATGTGTTCGACGAAGGTCATCATTTACCTGATAAGGCTATTAGCCACTTCGCGGGTCAGGTGAAACTTCATCAAGAAGAAAATCTTCTTAAACAAATATCTAAAGCCGTCGACACAATGGGCAAGCAATGCGGAACACCGGTAGGTTTATTACAGGTTGTTACCTCTATGCCAGAAAAAATTGCTGAAATAAACTCTAAGCTTGGTTTTGTACGTCACTTATTATTAGATCAACTGGGTGAACAGGCAGAGTTAGAAGGCAAACATCAGCATCGTTTTCGCATGGGTATGGCGCCTGATGAGCTGGTAGAAATGGCTGGGGAATTAAATAAAACACATAATTCCTTATATGCTCATGTTGAAAAAATTGTAGACGCTTTAAAAGGTTCACTAACCAAAGACGACGGTGAATATAAAAAGTCTGATGCCGAAAGATGGTTTCCGGTTGTCGGTATGTTGCAGTCTAGATTAGAAAGTGCTGGCTTACTTTGGCTTAGTTATGCACAAAAAGATTTTGCAGATAATCCTCCTGTTTCTAGGTGGTTGGAGCGCGTTAATAATGAATACGAAGATGATATAGGTCTGTATTCAAGCCCAATCTTAGCCGCCGAGTTGCTGGCTAAAAATCTTTGGTCACGTGTTTTTGGAGCGGTAGTAACGTCAGCAACGCTTACCGCTTTGGGTAAGTTTGATAGCTTTAGAATGAAATCGGGTATTGCTCGTGCTAATTATAACGAGATGATTGAAAGTCCATTTGATTACCCTAACTTAGGCGAGTTGGTAGTACCTAATGATGCTGTAGAGCCAAGTAGTGGTCCTGAATACGGTGAAAAAATAGCTGAAATATTAGTCAATCATTTAGATGAAAATGAAAGTACTCTGGTGTTATTTACAAGCCGTAGAGTGATGAATGATGTTAAGTACAATCTTGATTATAAATTGGCTGACCATGTTATGACGCAGGATGACTTTTCTAAACAAGAAGTCATTAGATTGCACAAAGAGAAAATCGATAATAACCTTCCTAGCTTCCTTTTTGGTTTAGCTAGTTTTGCAGAAGGTATCGATCTACCAGGTAATTATTTGCAGCATGTGGTGATTGTTCGACTCCCATTTTCTGTGCCAGACGATCCGGTAG
Source organism: Bermanella sp. (assembly GCA_034112325.1). GTDB lineage: Bacteria > Pseudomonadota > Gammaproteobacteria > Pseudomonadales > Oceanobacteraceae > Bermanella. Next base: position 2,810 of record JAWUVO010000096.1, read on the forward strand.
ACGCAACGTTGGCAGAGTGGTTAGAATCTAAAGGACGAAATCCATTTATGGAGTTATCGGTACCGGGTGCCAGTGTGCGATTGATTCAGGCATGTGGTCGCCTGATAAGGACCGAGACCGATACGGGTAAAATTACTATTTTAGATAAGCGCATAGTCAGCAAGCGTTATGGTTCTATGTTGATTCAGGCATTACCTCCATTTCGTCGTTCATTTAATTAATTTTAAGATGTTGAATGGAGTCTAATATCGTCAGCTCAGGAATTACAGCTTTCACGACGTTGCTTTAAATTTTTTTAAAGTTATTGAATGGGGGTTAATATCTTTATTATAATGACAACTATAAATATAAAAATAATGAGGTTAATACTATGAAAATTTATGAATCAAAAACGGCACCTAATGCACGTCGTGTGCGTATGTTTTTAGCCGAAAAAGGTTTGCTCAATATTGTTCAGTTTGAAGAAGTTGATTTAAAATCGGGTGGCAATATAACTCCAGACTTTAAGCAAAAAAACCCTATTGCAAAAATACCTGTTTTAGAAATGGAAGACGGGAGCTTTCTATCTGAATCAATGGCTATTTGCCGTTATTTTGAGGCTTTACACCCTGAGACTCCATTAATGGGATCAAGTCCGCAACAGCAGGCAGTTATTGAAATGTGGCAGCGTCGCTGTGAATTATATTTTATGAATTCTGTAGGTATGGGTTTTCAGCATACATCAGGTTATTTTGCCGACCGCATGCAGCCAGTCGCTGAATGGGGACAAATTTGTGTTGAGTCTGTACCTAAGTTTTTCTCTTTATTAGATTCACACTTAAGCCATTCTGAATATATTGCAGGAGACGAATTTAGTGTGGCAGATATTACGGCTTATGTAACAATGGATTTTGCAAAAGTAATAAAGGTTCGCCCAGATGAAAGCTTGATTAACTTGAAGCGCTGGTACGATTTAATAAGCACTCGTGAGAGCATAAAAGCTTAACAGCAATAGTAGCCATAATTAGCTATTCAGAGCGAGTCGACTTAACCCATTTTTTGTATTTGATCTTCTAATAAGTGATTAATTGAAAAAGTGTTTCGACCGTTCTCTTTAGATCGATAGAGTGCCTCGTCTGCAATTCTTATTGCATCAAGCATTCTATCTTTCATCCACAAGCCAGGCTTATCAATCAAGCATGCACCAGAACTAATGGTAATGTGATTTGCTACATTAGAGCCTCTGTGGGGTATATTAAGTTTTGAAATACACTCTCTTATAGTAGTAAGCACATCTACTAATTCTTTTTCGCTGTTTGTTTTTACTATAGCAATGAATTCTTCGCCACCGTATCTAGCAAGTAAATCTGAAGATCGCCTAACGTATTTATTAAGTTCATTTGCTACCTGTATTAAGGTGTCATCGCCAGCTTGGTGACCATAGTGATCGTTATAGTTTTTGAAATAGTCTATATCAATCATAATAATACAAATGGGAGATTGATAGCGAACACTGAATCGCCAAGACTCATCAAAACGTCTATCAAATTGTCTTCTATTAGGAATGCCAGTTAGGCCGTCGGTTAAGCTTTGATTTTTTAATTCTAGCTGATGGGAATGAATCTTTTCTACCAGAGCATTAAATTTATCTGTAAATTTATCAAGCTCATGAACATTGCTTTTATTCTTTATAAAAGAGATAGAGCCGTTTTCTTCCATATTTCTAATTTGCTGAAATACATGTGTAGTGGGTCTTATAAACACCTGCCAAATTCCTAGTGTTAGCAGAATAGGCAAAAGTGCCAGTGCAAAAATAGCACTGACAACTGTTGGGTCGAACACTAGAGGGATTTTGTCTGGGTTACTGCTTAACTTCATGATGGCGGTCACAGACCCATTATGGTTACTTAGGGGGATATTATAGCTAGAGTATAACTGTGTAATCTTCGAGTTTTTAAAGCCTAATATGCCTTCATTAATATCTAGCGTTGTTAAGTGACTTGGAGTTTTGAAGCTAAGGTCAAGATCTGTTAGTAGCTTTATCTTCGAAAAGAAATCTGACTTTATATACTTAATAAAAATAATTGCCCCGTTTGGCTGGTAATTAAATTCACTATCTTGGATCTGATTACTACTGAAGTAAGCCAAAACTCCGTTAAAGGACGCTAGCCCTTGCTGATTATCAGAGTTGATTATCTTGGCTTTATTAAACTCTTTAGTCAGTTCAGGTAAGATTTTATCACTTATAAAAGCATTTTTAAGTTTTTGGCCGCTGTACTTAACCGACCCATTTTTATTAACTATGATGACTCTATCAATATTATATTTTAAAAATGAGGGGCGTAACATGTTGCGTCTTATATATTCAGGATCGTTAGTAGCAATATAACCATATGTTTCATCCCATTTAGCCCACTTATAATTCAAATTGGACAGTTCATCCATTTCACTTTGCAGTGTACTAAAGGTCGATTGCAAATTACGATTTTGCAGGTCTAGAGCTGAATTTTGTAGTTCTGGGTAGGTTATAAACACCCTATAAGCCAACAGGCTGGAGCTTATTATTAATGTGTAAGCAAGCGCTGTTATTAATACAAGGTAGTTTAAGCGCATATAAAATCCTTTTTACGGCGTAATTCAGCAAGAGTATTTATCTTGACCTAACTGCAAAATTTCGAAGTAGGAACGCCACAAGAAATAGCGGGTAAGGCGCTGATTTTGGTATAACCTGATTAGTGATAACGATTAAAATTCTAACCAAGACAGATTATTTGATGATCAGTGTATCGTCAACGCTAAAGCTGAAAGTGTGCGTTATTGGTATAGTTATTGGGTGATTCACACACTTTTATCAAATAAATAAGGCCTTCTTTAATAAGATTTCATACTTTATGGTACTGACGCACAAATTTAGCGAGAGGCCTATCACAGAAACAATAAGTGGTATTGAGAAGGAAGTTTAAAGGGCGCAAAATTACTCTAAATTTACAATGAGTAATGATTATGAGTAATACAGCCCGTATTCAAGAAGTAGCGGATCTTAGTATTGACGTCATTAAAAAAGCATTTATCAAGCGCCATCAATTTCAAGCCGCTAACGAACAACCGTTGGCCATGGCTGCAACTAATAATCATATTGAAGCAGTAAAACGATGGATTGCCCCTTTGGAGTTCGAACTTAATTTAAAAGCCAATGTAATCAGTTGTGCGAATCCAGGCATGAGTGAAGATGCGGCGGCTCAGGTGGTTGGCGGAGAGCTTTTTATTCTTGCCAATACCGTTCATAACGAAAAGCAAGCTAGAGATGTATTTACCTACGGATCTGTTGGTCTGATTGTCATCCCCAAGTACCTTGCTAAAAAAGGTAACAGTGTCATAGAGCAAATTCATAGTGGTCTGACCGGCGACCAAATGGAGGCTTTAGCTAGTACATGTGGCGATATAGCTGATAAGCGATCTTTAATTCAACTGTATTTAGCTGACCTTGCCACATTAAGAGTGACTCCTAGTTTTATCGAGCGCCGAGAAAGCTGGCAGCGTCAGCTGGTTAGAAAAGTTTATTCTGGCTTAGCTTGGAAGTCTAATGACTTGCACTACCTTATACACAGAGCGGTTCGCAGTTGGTAGCGGTTGCAGTGCTTTTAAAGCGATAAAAAAAACCTGCATATTTGCAGGTTTTTTTTGGTCCTAAAGCTTCTAAATTCAAGGCTTCTTAAGCACTTAGCTTTAAAGTACTGAGTTAGGCTAACGATGCTTTAATCATATCAGCTGCTTTTTCAGCAATCATAACTGTCGGGGCGTTGGTATTTCCGGTGCACAGGGTAGGCATAATAGAGGCATCTACTATTCGCAGGTTACTTATCCCCTTAAATCTAAGTTGATCATCAACCACAGCCATAGGGTCTGAGTCTGGCCCCATTTTACACGTGCCTACTGGATGGTATTCCGTGTCGGCATTATTTCGAATATATTCTTCTAATTGAGGGATATTGTCTCGATCTAAAGGATAAATCATTTTCCCTTTAACCTTGTCGAACGGTTTAGACTCCATAATATCTAACAGTTTCTGCAACCCTTTCACTAAGCGTCTCATATCATCTTCATCGGCTAAATAATTAGGATCGATTAATGGGTCGGCTCTAGGATCCGAACTAGCAAGTCTTAAGCTACCTCGGCTTTTAGGGCGCATTAAGGTCGCGTGAGCACAGTAGCCATGGCCTAAGTGAAATTTACGGGTATGGTCATCAACTACACCAACAATAAATGTAAGCTCTATGTCGGGAGCTGGAACCTGATTGTCGGTAGAATAAAATCCAGCTGACTCAGCAAAGTTAGTTGTAAGCATGCCACTGCGCTTGAACGCCCAATCGAATATTCCCTTAATAGCATCTAATCCACCACCAATTGAATAGCCAAGAGTTCCTTTACTTGGCAGTAAGAATTTTGTGCGGTAAATAGGCACCACTGATATATGGTCTTGCAGGTTACTACCTACACCAGGAACATCTTTTTTAACGCTGATGGATAGCTTTTCTAACTCATCTTTAGGGCCTATACCTGAAAGCTGAAGGATTTGAGGCGTACCAAAAGCGCCAGCGCTCATTATTACTTCTTTATTCGCTTTAACAGATACAACGTTATCACCTTGGAAAAAGCTAACACCGGTAGCTGTGTCATTTTCAATTTCTATTTTAGAAACATGCGCATTAGTAATAACGGTTAGGTTAGGGCGCTCTAAATTGGGTGTCACATAACCTTTAGCGGCACTACCACGTTCACCGCCTTTCTGGGTTACCTGATTCATTCTGCAGCCAACCTGCGATTCTCCATTCAAGTCGTTGGTGCGAGGAATACCTTGCTCTTCACAGGCATCTAAGAAAAATTCATTAAAGTGACTAGGATCACTTAGCTCCATCACGTTTAATGGGCCGCCTTGGCCATGAAATTCGTCTTTAATAGTTTCGTTGTTTTCGGCTTTTATGAAATAAGGCAGAATACTGTTGTAGTCCCAGCCTTTATTGCCTTGCGCGGCCCAATTGTCGTAGTCCCATTTATTACCGCGTACATACATCATGGCGTTAATAGAGCTAGAGCCACCTAAAACTTTACCTCTTGGTTGAAACCCTTGTCGGCCATTTAGCCCTTTTTGCGGGGTAGTATCGTAGTGCCAGCTAAAAAAACCATAAGGAACCGATGCTGCTACACCAGCTGGCGCTTGAATAAATACGGAGTCATCTTTTTTGCCAGCTTCTAAAAGACATACAGATATACCCGGGTTTTCAGATAACCTACCTGCTAAAACACATCCTGCGCTGCCGCCGCCAACAATTACGTAATCATATGCTTGTTTATTCATTTTTATTTTCGCATCAGAGTTAGAGTATTTACTCAGTTTGCCAACCTATCACTCTAAAAACTTGCCATTTTTAGACAAATTTAAGCTAGAATATGCCTATTAATAGTTACCGAGCAGGGTGAAACTTTTGGTTCAGTTGGTAAGAAGTGATTCACTTACAGGTTACTGCGAAATTGTAGAAGGCCTTGGTGGTACCCCGTCCGAATTGTTAGCTGTGTTCAACTTAACCGTTAAGCAGATTAATACCGTCGACTTTATGTTTCCTTACCGATCATTTGTTGGGCTATTAGAGCATTCATCACAGGTATTAAATTGCCCAGACTTTGGCATAAGGTGCGCAGCCAGGCAGGATTTTAGTGTATTAGGGCCTATTGCTTTGGCCGCTCAGCAGAGTGGTAATTTAGCTCAAGCGCTTGAGCGGCTAAGTAATTACCTTCATGTTTACACACCAGCTTTAGGTTTAACGGCTGGTTTGATACCCGGTAGAGATACATTGATGCTTAGCCTAGAAATATTATTAAAGCCATTGCCTCCGTGTATTCAGGCCGTAGAGCTGACAATGTCATTAACAGCCAAAATTATTAACATGATAAGCGGCGGTCAAAGTAAGCCTATAAAAGTGATGTTGCCTCACGCTAAAATTAATAAATCAAGCGTTTATCGAAAGGCGTTCCCCTGCGAAGTACTTTTTCAGCAAGGAGTTAGCAGTTATGAGATTAATCTTCAGGATTTAAACTTACCTTTAGTGACAGAGCAATCTGAGCTTGGTGAAGTTGCCTTTAATTACCTACAAAGCCACTTCAATGCTAAAAAGCAATCCACAGCCGACAAGGTTGAAGCGTTAATTAAGCCCTTGTTAATGGCGGGGCAGTGCACTAATAAACAAGTATCTAAAGCTCTTGGGTTAGAGGTTAGGCAGCTTCATCGGCTTTTAGAAAATGAAAAAGCTAGCTTCCGCACAATAAAGGACGGTGTGCTTAAAGAACTTGCTATGCACTACCTGCAACAACCTTCTTTAAGACTAGGGCAAATAGCTAGGCTACTTGGCTATGCAGAGCAGTCGGCTTTTTCGCGCAGTTGTCAGCGCTGGTTTGGGCAAGGCCCCAGAGATTATCGTAAAGCTAAGATCTAAAAGCCGCTAATTTCAATTAAGTTTGTTTTCTCCAAGACTATTGGGCTTAAAAAACCGATAATAGTGCTAATTATCATAAAATCACCAATATGCCGCTGGCTTGCCTTATTAATAATAAATTAGGCCCAGTGTTGCATTGCAACTTTTGCGTACAGCAGCGGAAATATCCAGATGGAAATCAAAGTAAACTTTCTCGACAACCTTAGACTTGAAGCAAAGTTTGATGACTTTACCGTTGTCTCTGATCAGCCTATTCGTTACAAAGGCGATGGCTCGGCACCGGGGCCGTTCGACTACTTTTTAGCCTCGTCAGCCATGTGTGCCGCTTACTTTGTTAAAGTATATTGCTTGGCTCGTGATATACCCACTGACAATATTAGGTTGTCGCAAAATAATATAGTTGATCCAGAAGATCGCTATAATCAAATTTTTCAAATTCAAGTTGAATTACCTGACGATATCTCAGACAAGGATCGTACAGGCATACTGCGCTCTATTGATCGCTGCACTGTAAAAAAAGTCGTGCAAAGTGGCCCTGAATTTAAAATAGAAGCGGTCAAAAGTCTTGAGGAAGATGCACAGGCCATGCTTATGGCGACACCTAAAGATGACGCCAGCACCTTTATTTTAGGCAAAGACCTACCCCTTGAAAAAACTATTGCAAACATGACAAGTGTATTAGCTGACCTTGGTATGAAAATAGAAATATCTTCATGGCGCAATATTGTTCCAAATGTTTGGTCGCTTCATATTCGCGACGCCGCTTCTCCTATGTGTTTTACCAACGGTAAGGGGTCGAGCAAAGAGAGTGCACTTTGCTCTGCGTTAGGCGAGTTTATAGAGCGCAGTAATTGTAACTTTTTCTATAACGATCAATTTTTCGGCGAACAGATTGCTAACAGTGAATTTGTTCATTATCCAAACGAAAAATGGTTTAAGCCAGGTCCAAATGACGAACTTCCAGAAGGGATTTTAGACGACTATTGTTTAGAAATATTTAACCCCGATGATGAGTTGCTTGGCTCGCATTTAACAGATACAAATTCGGGCAATGTTGAGCGCGGTATTTGTTCTATTCCCTACGTACGTCAGTCGGATCAGGCAACGGTTTATTTTCCATCAAATTTAATTGAAAATTTATTTCTAAGCAACGGCATGAGTGCAGGTAATAATTTGCTTGAAGCGCAAGTGCAGTGCTTGTCAGAGATTTTTGAGCGCGCTGTTAAAAAACAAATTATTGAAGAAGAACTGGTGTTACCTGATGTGCCTCAGGAAGTATTAGAAAAATACCCAAATATACTAGCTGGTATTAAAGCTTTAGAAGAGCAGGGGTTTCCGCTTGTTATAAAAGATGCTTCATTAGGCGGCCAATTTCCAGTTATGTGCGTCACTCTTATGAACCCAAGAACAGGTGGGGTTTTTGCATCGTTTGGAGCGCATCCAAGTTTCGAGGTAGCACTTGAGCGAAGCTTAACTGAGTTAATGCAGGGCCGAAGCTTTGAGGGTTTAAATGACGTACCTAAACCTACTTTTAATAGCTTGACGGTTACCGAGCCAGAAAATTTTGTTGATCACTTTATAGATTCAACCGGGATTATTTCTTGGAAATTCTTTAGCACAAAACATGATTATGAGTTTTGTGAATGGGACTTTTCTGGTACTAACGAAGAAGAAAATAGTACCCTAATGGGTATATTAGAAGCGCTAGGCAAAGAAGTATATATTGCCGTGTTTGATGACCTAGGCTCTATCGCTTGCAGAATACTAGTACCTGATTATTCTGAGGTTTATCCAGTTGATGACCTGATCTTAGACAACACTAATAAGTCGCTAGATTACCGTGAAGATATTTTAAATATTCATAAGTTAAATGAAGACCAATTAGTTGATCTTGTAGAGCGCCTAGAAGACAGTCAGCAAGATAATTACACTGATATAAAAACCTTAATAGGTATCGAATTTGATGAGAATACTGTTTGGGGACAATTAACAATTCTCGAATTAAAAATTCTAATCTACCTAGCTATAGGTGCGATAGAAAATGCTGAAGAATTGGTTGCTGAGTTTTTACAGTACAACGACAATACAGTAGAGCGTGGCTTGTTTTACCAGGCACTTCATACAGTATTAGAAATTACCCTAGACGAAGAGCTAGAACTTGAAGAGTACATAGACAATTTAAATAGAATGTTTGGCGAACAAAACATGCAAAATGTAGTAGCTTCAGTTTATGGTCAAATTACATTCTTTGGTTTAACAGAAACCAGCATGAAATTAGAAGGCCTAGATAAACATCTAAGATTAATTGAAAGCTATAAAAAACTGCACACAGCAAGAGCTAAAAACGCAATGGTATAGGAATATACATCACCTAAATTGTATGGGGGTACTTGCTCGCGATCAAAGCTGCAAGTACGCCAATTCCTAACTTTCTAATAATGGATTAAATCTAAAAGCCATTAAAAGACTAACTCCATAAAACGGGCAACCTAAGCAAGGCATAGATTGACCAGTTATTGGGGCCTTTTCGTCCATTTTCAGTAGATCAATTTTGAGAAGTCAGTAAAATTCCTTTCTCTAATACACGCTCACTTAAGTTGCTTACTCTTCTTGAGTATCTTCGTCTTTGCGCTCAGTACTACTTAAGCAAAGCGCCAGAAGGAATGTTGCAAGAACCCCTGTTCCTCCAGCAACAGCCGAAGGTAGAAAGGCGTCGCGCCCAAACATAATCAAAATCGCATTGGCTAGCATGGCAACAACGCCAACCAGTACCGTCAAGCCTCCTAGTGTCTTGGAACCATTAGACATCTTTGCAATTCCAAAAATTAGTGCAGCAAAACCTAGTAACAGCTTAGCTGCGTAATAGATCATAAAGGACAAAGCAACAACTGCACCTGCTAAAGGCTCAAGTGCCTCCAGTTGACTGGCTGCTTCACGAAATGGGCCAAACATAGTAATGCCAATACTAACTTGCACTACGTTGAGTACTGCACTGAATGCAATGGCTGACCATCCTACCTGATAGTTTTTAGCCTGCACCATTGCGGCTCCGGCAAATGCAATAAGAATTGTAAAAAGAAAACCTTCTAATCCCCATAATAGTTGTCGTGGAATGCTAACTTCGGCTATGTATAAGGTTGTATAAATTGCCTGTGTAATTGCCAGTATCAACAGTAAATATGTTGTAACTTGAACAGTTCGTATATAAGTAAATCCCATGATTTAATCCTTTGTATTTTCTATGTCTAACGATCACTAATAACGCGACAGCGCTAAGTTCCCCCAACTTTAACACAGTCTATTAAAGTGGTGTAAAATCACTATGGGTGAAATCTGACGGCGCAAGTGGTTTCGTAAAAATTGATTTTTTAGCGACTGACTTTAGCATTGTAAATTGAATAGGACATAGCCAATAACAGACATATACCAGCAGGGATAAGTAGTGCATTAAATTTTAAAATACTAAAAAAATAAGCACCAAATGTACCGCCCAAAATAAAACCAATAATTATTAATAAAAATAATAAAGCTTTCCTTTTATCAAATTGATCACCTCTCAATTTTGAGCCTAACATAATACCAATATCGGTAAATATGCCAGTTACATGTGTAGTTCGGATCACGGCACCACTGTATGTGGTTGCGATTGCATTTTGCAATCCGCAGGCGATAGAAGCCAAATAATGACCATTTACTGAGTCTTTTTCTAAGAAATAGATAGAGCCAAAAAGAAAAATCGCCTCTAAGGAAAGTAGCCCACTGTAATTACGGCCTAATTTTAATGATCCACTATGTAAAAAAAAACCAGATATAGCAGAACCTAGCAGAAAGCTAAGTAGGATGAGAGCCAAATGAAGAACATCAGAAAAACTCGAGTCTATAACTCCAGTTCCAAGAAGGGTTGCTGTACCTGATAAGTGTGATATTGATTGGTGTTTAAAACCTAATAAGCCAATAGAATTAACAAGTCCTGCAACAAATGCAAGAATAAACGCACCATATTCTACCCAGCGAGGTAATTTTGAAATCACGATAATCCTTTAAGGTAGTTAACGAGGCTGTAGAAAAATACGATATATAGGGATATTTATCTACTTTTCAAAATTATATTTAATTTCAATATGGCTATCGAGGTCTTTAATATTGGATATTATATTCGACTATAAAGCAGATGTTGTCAAACATGAGCTTAGTTATCGCTAAATCTTTCACTGATAGAACTGGGGGCCATGCTGACTTTATTGTTATTAGATTCAAAATAGATGTAGTTAAATAAACTAAATGCATATACATAAGGAAAACCCATTGTATCTCATATCTGATTCGTTTCTTGTGTAGTAGTGCAGTAAATTAGACAGTTAAATTTACTGCACCATTACACATTTTTCTAGTTGCCTCTGTTAAGTTTATTTTTTAAGAATAAGTGATTTTTTAACTACCGACGAGGATGGCTGAAATGTATCGCTTCCTTGAAGTATTTGAGAAGTACTGGTAGATCCATTAATAGTTAGTTGCCACAATGTGCTAATTTCCCCTTGATAATAAAATCCTGCCCATGCAGTAATTGAATTACACGAGTCAGTCGTGCTCTCCCATAGAGTGTTAAATGTTATAGCTGTGCCATAAACCCAGCCCGTAACTGGGTAAGCTATATTTTGGCAACCATACCCTGGAGCCTGATTAATATAGGTTCCAGTCAACAGTCCATTACTTCCAATAGTATCAATGTAAAGAGTTGAGCCACTCTGATTAGTCCACGCTGAAAGAGCCTGGATAGAGGCTGGTTTATTACTTTCAGCATACACAGAAATACTAAGGAGTAGGGTGACAACTAGAGTGATATAATGATTAGTTTTCATAGAAAAAAGTCCTTTTTTGCCTCAGTTCATTTAGCTAAGTTTCATGCAGAGGCTTTAACATGAAACCTACCGCCTCAATCAGCCGCCATGTTAGCGATCGGTTGAATTGATTTGTTAGATTTATAGTAAGTATTTCGTTTCGATATTTAGGTATTCATAATTAGTAATTCATCTTACTAAATCTACGGCACTAAAAAATATACGAAAATGACGCGATCCAATTGTGTTTTATATTACTAAATTAAACTTTTAACCTTCTTATATATTTAATTTTGCTAGCCTTTAAGTAAATTAAACTGATGTTAATTAGTATTAGATAGTTAGATAGGATTGACTTTGTCTTGGTAGTTCTTATCTTCACCTAAATCTAATTTAAAACTTTAAGTATTTATTTAGTAAATGACTAGGTATTAAATTTAATCGAATTATTATTTTTAGATATTACTTGTCTATCTTTGGTGATAGACATTATTTATACCTCTATATTTTTAGCTCTTGTTTCTTCTTATAAATTTATAAATCAAACTTTGATAGTCAATAAAATCTTATAATTATTTTAATAGATCATCGGAATAGACCGATGTCATATTATGGTTTATTAGTAACTTTTAACGTTATAAAAACCTAATTTAGCCATTAGAGCTAATATATTATGATCTAAATGTATCAGAAGTTAATTTTCTTACATGGTAATCTCTTAAATCTAAGTCTTTTGTTGTGGGTGTATGCCGCTATTCAATTCTAAAGTAGATTTACATCAACTATTTATAAAATACCTCTAACTTAGAGCTATTTTTTATGTGTAATGAATTTAATATTTACAGATATAAGAGGAGGGATTAGGAATTTTTACTAAATAAAATATTATTAAGATAAATTTATAAATAAGAACGTATTATATTTCTATTTTAAAGTAATAATATTGAATTTTTATGTCGTAGATCTCTTGAGTTAATTTATTAATAGGAATAAATTAGTAGTAATAATTGGAGTGGAACCTAAAGTTTATGATAAGGGTAATAAAGGGCGGGGTAGGGTAGTATCTTATTTGGTCTCCCTATTCTAATTCGAATTTTTTATGGGTTTCACTCGATAGCCTAGGGGTTTTTACTGACAAAGTTGATCATTATTTTATGTAGGGTTGACACTAGTGCCTAAGATGATTGGCTTTAATTTCATCTAATGTAAACCCTAAATTATATAGCTCTAGTTTTCCCGCGATTATAAGTATATAAAATAGTATCTATTATTGAAGTAGATAAATATATTTTACGATCTTCGTTGTTATTTTGGTAGCATGCAAATAAATATAAATTTTTTCTAATAAAATATAAAGGCATTAACCTAAAAACGGCTAAAGGTATTGTAGGTTTATTTACGTTGGTTATTCATTATTTATCCGCAATGTTAGTTCTACATATCGATTTTTTTAGGAGTTTATATTTATACAGCTACAGCGCTGTTTTACCATGGAATCCTATTATCCTCTGCTCCAAAAGCCCACTTGTAACAGCCGCCATTCGAATAACCTAGCCCGCCATCGCAACTATCAAGTTTATAACATTCAGTTTTAGTTATTTTTCGATTAATTCCAACAATAGGTTCAGATGGAACCCATTTGTATTCACCAGAATGATTTTCCATCCAATAGCATTGACAAGTTTCATTTTTTTGGACGTCATTTTTAATAAATGATCCACATCCACTCAAACCAAATGCTACGAATGTAAATGTACAAACTACGAAAAATGATTTTATTGTATTAATGTTCTTCATTTGGAAAATCCTATCTGAGGTATTTTTAATACGCATAACGCTTCTAATAATCGCGTGCGTTATTTGTGTGTCGATCAAAATTTATTTGTTAGTTTTTTGTAGTTTCTAGAGCTTTGGTTTCACCCACTTTCATTGCCCATAAATTTTCATTAGAAAATCCTCTATCATGTCCCGCCTTCTTAAAGCGCATCGGAGGCTCAAATGTAGGCTCATCTGACAAACTACTAATTGTACCCCAGTGAGAGGCTATTAGTGTCTTTGCGTGAACATCTATGCCAATGGACACAGCTTCTTCAGGAGTGACGTGTGACATCCACAATAACTCCCTTGGTTCATATGCTCCGATAGGTAAAATAGCAAAGTCAAAGGAGTCATATTTATCACCGACAAGATTAAAGATAGTCTTTGAGTACGCTGTATCACCAATAAAAAGAATACGTTTTTGTGAGCTTTCAATAACCCATGAAGCCCATAGTGTTTTATTACGATCAAATGTACTTCGTGCAGAATCATGAACTGCAGATTCAGCTACAATCTTTATTCCCTTAACAGATAATGACTGTCCCCAATCTAACTCTGTAACTTTGCTATACCCCCGCTCGATAAAAAAATTCTTAAGCCCTAAAGGAACAACCACATGGATATTATTTTTATTTTTTAAATTTCTAACTGTTTTATCATCTAGGTGATCATAATGATTATGTGAAACAATCACTATATCGATGGCAGGTAATTTATTTATAGGTATCGGTAAATCAATGAATCTTTTTGGGCCTGCCCATGAAACAGGACTGGCAAATTTTGATAAAAAAGGGTCGGTCAATATCACCACTCCAGAAGTTTCAATCAAAAAACTAGCATGCCCCAACCAAGTAACACTATCGCTCTCAATCGAGTTTAAAAGTTGAATCGACTCTGATTCAGTTAATACATGTCCATCAGGGATCTTAGGAACAAAGATCGAATCCCATGCTCTTCGCAAATAGAAAGACACCCCTTTAGATGAGGCAGTTTCGACAAATGGGTCGTTCTGATACCCGCTACTTGTATGATGTTTTGGTTTATTAGCCAATGAAACTTCCTTTGATGGTTCAGACAATGTTGATGAACAAGCAACTAATGCCGCTAATACTAAGGCAATGCTAATTAAATTTATTGTAAAGCTCATTATATATTCTCTAAAACTAACGCCCGCAAACACAGACGAGCGAAGAATGAGTCCGCACAGCTTACTGTATAGTTGTGAACTACTTTTTATACGCCCAGCATGGGCATGAACTAACGAGGTGAGCCATCTGTAGGAAGGTCACCATCCTTATCGATTTATTCTGCCATTAAATGTTAACCACTAGTGAATGGCAAGAGCTTAACCGTGAGTGTATCGACCCTGGCGAGCATACTAGATACAAATCAAAGCTTCTCTAGCCTCGGGAACAATCTCACTATTCATTTTTTAATTATCAGGTCAATTAAAATCATCTGAGCAAGCAGGCAATCATAGAAACAAATATAATGATGTGGCTATGACTCTATTCATAAAGGACTTTAACAGCTTATTATATTTGCTTAACTCGATTGGCAGCACCCTGTATTAATCGCTCAGTTTTAATAATCGCCCGTGTATGAGTGCCTTTACCAGCTTCACCGGCTGGGTCGTACAAAGCAACATCGAACTTGTGTAGCTTACCTTCAATGCCTTTGTAGATAGCAACGGCTTTCACTTTTACATTATTTGGGGTTGCTGCCATATGAGTGACATTAACATTTACACCAACCGAAAGCTCACCCTCAGACAGTAACGGTTTCATCAATCGAGCGGCAGCCAATTCCATTAGTGCAACCATTCTTGATGTAGCAAAGACCTCTGGAAAATCATCTTGAGGATCAGTCGAAAGCGCTTTTGCTAAGTCATTTGATTGAATCTGATAGTCTATTTCTAATTTTTTACCAATTTCCATGATATACCTCCTTGATACGATCATTAAAAAATATAACGCCAAGGTAATGGGTAACTTTGCTGCGAAGCAGCGCTTAAAGTTGTCCAACCGTAGGCGATCATTGACCGTTTTGTTATGTGTTAATACGGACGCTTAAAATTAACCACCAATCTTAAACGCAAGGCATAAAAAAAGGACTCAGACACTATTGAATAATGCCTGCGTCCCTTTTATAGGTACCGGTTTGGTACTAAATCACTAGGTACTTTTTTAATTCAGTACTGACTCAACCTTCTACTTTTGCGGAGTTTTTGTAAATCTTAAATACGGTAGTTTAATATCAAGATCACCAAATTTCTCTTTCGCTTGATCATCATTCAAACCCAGTGCCACAATCACGTCTTCTCCTGGTACCCAGTTAGCAGGCGTTGCGATAGATTGCCCGTCAGTAATTTGGATCGCATCCAATGCGCGTAAAATCTCAGCAAAATTACGACCCACAGACATAGGATAAGACATCGTTAAGCGAACTTTTTTGTCAGGCCCAATAATAAACACCGTACGCACGGTAGCCGTATTGGCAGGTGTGCGATTATCGGGCAAATAAGCACCGGCTGGCAACATGTCGTATAACTTAGATACCTGTAACGAAGTGTCGTCAATAATGGGAAAGTCAGCTTCAGCGCCCGAAAAAGCTTCTATGTCGCGCTTCCACTTCAGGTGTTCTTCTACACTGTCTATCGATACACCCATAACCTTTGTATTGCGCTTGGCAAATTCAGGCACAAGCTGAGCAACGGCACCAAATTCGGTGGTACAAACTGGAGTGAAATCTTTAGGGTGTGAAAACAGAATAGCGTAACTATCACCAATCCAGTCGTGAAGTGTAATCTTGCCAGCGGTGGAATCCACAGTGAAGTCTGGAGCGATTGCGTCGAGGCGAATAGACATAGTTGTATTCCTTAGTTGTGATTTAATGAGCGTTGCAAGACACAGATTAATGAGTCAATGCCTTTTGAATAGTAACGCATAAAAAAGGCAAGCAAAAGCTCGTTTACAGGGGTACTCATTCTAAGCACACCACAATCCCAGAAGTGAGAAACGAACTGTCAGGTATTTATTTCGCCTGATTAATATGACTGTTCTAATAATCTACTGTTATTACGATCACACTAACGTGGCTGTCCCTTTAATTCCCTATTTTTCACCTGACAGATATAATCTCAACCGCTTTTTCACCTCTCAGCTTTAGTTGATTTGCCAACCCCGTCTTTCTTAGAAGGAGGTATGTTGCCTCGTCGCTTTCTTTTTTGATTCGTAAGTCTTTTGGTACCGTCATATAGTACAGGTGAGAGGTAGTACCAGACCGATTCCCCTTAATTGAACCAATTGATAATGTGCCGCTTACTGGGTTATTTTCATCTACTGCCTGCAAAAAAACATAATAATCTCCACTGATACCTGATGGAAAAGAGAGCGGCCGGTGCTCGATTTCGAGTTCTAGTTTTTCTGATTGCAACAGAAGCTTGGCTCCCTCTTTTAAATCAGAAGCCAAGCGTGTAGCTGCGTCAGTCATTAATACACAACCTGATATCAATACTAGGAAAACAGAAATTACAACTAACCTTAATTGGCTCATCACCATGTATTTCTCATCATCAAAGGAAGCTAACAGTTAATTTTCGTCGCTATAGGCGTGTTTGCCGGTGAAGCTTTTTATGGGGCGTGCACTCCGGTTTTTTATTTTATTGCCTGCAATCATGTGGCATAGCGGATATTAGGTCAAATATGGACAGCTTTAAAAGGCGTCTTGGTTAAATTTTACCCACGACTTAAGTTTCTGATTCGCAAGATCTTTATAGCGACTAATACTTTGTACCTATTATTAGGCAGTACTAATATATTTCCGACTTTTACGTCGTAAAGATATCTATTTCTTTAAAAATTATGCGACGCTTTTTTAGAAGGTGCTTTTTACGTGACGTGTTTGTCAGTTGAAACTAATCAGGTCAGCATTAACGGCGCTTTCAGTTGAATGCTCTGATATCTGCATCTTGCTTTTACGTCGTAAGGTTTATCATAAGCCATACTACTGAGTGATTTTTCAGTTTTTTAAATTTGCATCTTTATTTATATTCGGATTCTGTATTAAGCATATTTACGTATGTGGGCTTACGATGCCAAAAAATATTTTTTCAAATCAAATCCGCTAAACGATACGAATGTGGGGTTAAGTATAAAAAAGTAAAACACCTTCATTGCTTGGATTGATCACTGTATTCGCTATCATGGCTGCCAATATCCTTCGGTGGTAAATGCCGAGCATGTAAAAGACTTTTTATTGTATTTGGTCAATAGTCAAAACAATGAACAAGTTTAGTGAATTGAGAAAGGATACCCGCATTCGCAAGTATGACGTGGTGTGTTACTAGTGAGTAGTTCGTGGTGTGTTGCTCGTAAGGTCTTTATCTAGTTGAGTGGGGCGTTCTTATTGTGGTATTTCCTTATAATTCAGCCATTTTACTTCCATTTAATGGCATTAAATACTACTAAGTGATTTAAATGGCTTTTTATGATATAAATGGCAGATATTAGGTTTTAGTCTATTATTAAGAGGGTATGTTCACATGGGGTTAGCCATGATTGATGATTCTACAGAGAAGAAGAAAACTCCCCTTACACGGCGCGT
>JAWUVO010000097.1:0-21473 GCA_034112325.1 Bermanella sp.
TTGCTCTACGCTTGACGCTGGAATATCAATTACAAGCTTACGTTCTAAGCCTGCTAGTGTTTCTACTGAAACTTGCATGGTTGCCCCACAATAAATACAGAAGCTGATGAATTTTAAGATTGGGTACTCTATTGATGTGTAAGGCGGTAATCAAGCTGTTTTTTCACCCACGGCAAGATAAGTGTCCGAAACTGTCCATAAAATAATCAATATAGGTATTTACAACTGATTATTCATACAGTAATGTACAGGCATCCATTAAAACAACTGTATAAACAAACAGGTCGAGCCATGAACACACA
Organism: Bermanella sp.; assembly: GCA_034112325.1. Classification (GTDB taxonomy): domain Bacteria; phylum Pseudomonadota; class Gammaproteobacteria; order Pseudomonadales; family Oceanobacteraceae; genus Bermanella. The sequence goes on from JAWUVO010000097.1 coordinate 303, forward strand.
ACTACAAGACAACGCAGATTCATCTCTAGGGCATTGGGAACTTTGGGTATCACCTTCCCAAGGCGATATTGATAAACTAAAGGGATCTGGCCAACAGATTCAGTCTAAGACTCTTATGCTGCACCCGAAAAAACCAGAATTTATTATGACCGCTTTACTCCAGGCACTAGAAAGCGGCCTGTACAGCACAATTAAAATGGCGAAAATGCAATTGGCGCAAAGAGATCAAAACATTTTACAATTAAGAGCCATTAGGTTTGGGGTGGCCATTAACTGGACTGACTGCACCCCAAGCTTAAATAAAGCAAGCCAGCTGTCGCTAATTTAACAGTCGAACCTAAAGGCAATAACAACTACTGCAACTTGGCCAGTAACGCCTCTACACGATCCACATCGGCCTGAGTATCAACCCCATGACCTGGGGGCTGATCAATAACACCCATGTGGATTTTAACCCCGTAACATAGTGCTCTTAATTGCTCCAAGCACTCAGCCTGCTCTAGGGCTGTAACCTCCATTGCCGCATATTCTTTAAGAAAAGAAACGCGGTACCCATACATGCCTATATGATGATATACAGGGGCGATTTTTGTTATTTTATTCTGACCACTTTTATAAAGCTCCCGATCCCAAGGTATTGGGGCGCGACAAAAATACATGGCATACCCTGCGTTATCCAAAACAACTTTTACCACATTAGGGTTAAATGCATTTTCAGCACTGGCGATTGGCGTGCACAAAGAAGACATCCCAGCATCTTTATGCTCAAGCAATCCTTTAGCCGTAAGCTCAATTAACTCCCTTGGAATTAACGGCTCATCACCCTGAACATTAACAATAACGTCGTCATCAGCCCAGCCAAGCTTAGCGGCTACCTCAGCTATTCTCTCTGTGCCATTTTCATGATCGACAGAGGTCATTACAGCTTTTGCCCCAAAACCCACTGCCGCATCAAAAATACGCTGATCGTCGGTGGCCACCACAATGTCTTTTACACCGGTTAATACAGCACGCTCGTAAACGTGCTGAATCATAGGTTTGCCCGCTAATTCAATTAAGGGCTTTCCTGGTAAACGACTTGAGCCGTACCTTGCCGGGATAACTATTTTATATTCAGACACTAGTAACTCTCACACTCTTAATTTTACGATCTATATAATGCAACTTAATTAGTCAGCATTCCTAAGCTTATGGCTTTTTTATATCTTCAAACTCAGGAAGCATGGCCTTGATATAGGCATCTTCTAAATCCATTTTGCTAGATATAATTAAGTCGCAAGCCTCCCTAGCAACACCCTTTCCGCCAGCGGCCTCAAGAACCAAGTCGGCCTTAATCCTAACTAACTCATAAGCATCACTAGGGGCCAATGCCAAACCTACACGCAGCATAACCTTCAGGTCTATTACATCATCACCGCAGTACGCAACCTGTTCGTGCTCTAATTTTAACTTACCAACTAGCTCATTAAGCGCAGCGACCTTATCTTTGCAGCCTGTATATGCATGCTTGATACCCAAATCTGCAATTCTCTTATCTAGTGGCTTAGAGCTTTTTGCGCTGATAATAGCAACGGCAATATTGCACTCCTGCAGCAACTTAATGCCCACACCATCCTTTACATTGAAGTGTTTAACTTCTTCTCCGTTAGGTCCGTAAACCAAAGTACCGTCGGTAAGACCGCCATCCACATCGAATATGACCAGCTCAATACCCTGTGCTTTTTGTTTTATTTGATTTGAAAGAATCATAACTCTCTAACTTAAGTGGCGTTGATATTGGTCATCATACCTTACTATGTCGCTTTCGCTTAGATGATCACCAATTTGAATTTCGATAACAGCAAGCGCTTCATTCGAATCATTTGTCAGGCGATGGACCTCGCCAGCCTTTATGGTAAGTGCGTCACCTTTATTTAAAGCAATCATATTACCATTAAGCTCAGCACTCCCCACACCTGACACAACAACCCAATGCTCGATTCTAGAGGAGTGACTCTGAAGCGATATACTGCCACCTGAGACAATACAAAGATGTTTCACCAAATAACCAGGCGCACTTGTGAGAACCTTAAACTCCCCCCAAGGCCGAACCGTTTCAAGACCCGCCAATAAATCATGACGGCCTCGTTTTTTTAATTCGTGAATCGCTAAGGAGATGTCATTAACCGACCCTTTATTCACAACAAGTAAAACGTCCTCGTCCTCTATTACCAGGATGTCTTTTTCCACCGAAGTAAACGGCCTTGCTTTACTTGAAAATACAAGGGGCAACTCATTCTTTAAGCGCCTATTGATTAGCGATTCCCAGCCACCCAAATCATCCCAGTCTCCAGTATAAATTGCACACTTAATCGCTTTAGCTTTCTCCAATACAGCCACGTCAAAAGATACTGGGTCTATTGACCTGTAACTATCCCCGAGCAATTGAAAGCCATAAAAATCAACAGACTCTTTTACCGCTACCTCTACACTGGCCGCTAGCTTGGGCTGCTGAATTCTGCACAAATCAATTATCAAATTAGCAGAAGAGACAACCACCCCGCTATTCCAGAAAACCCCCTGCTGGTCAATTAGCGTTAACGCTAAGTCTGAGTCTGGCTTTTCAATGAATTCCGAAACCGCTCCCTTACAATCTGTTTTTAGGTATCCATATTCAGTGGCCGGCCTATTGGGCTTAATCCCAATCAACCCTAGATCTTTGACGCCCAAGCTATCACTCAAGGAGAGCACTGCACTGATAAACTCCCTGTCGTCTTCCACATAATGATCGCAAGGAAAAACAGCCATATGATCGCCAGGTTGGGTAGTCGCCAACCATAAAGCAGAAGCCAGGACAGCTGACGCGGTATTTTTTGAGCTGGGCTCAAGTAAAATCTCAAGATGGCTTAAGCCTATTTCTTTAAGTTGCTTTGCAATTAAAAAACGATGGGCTTTATTTGCTACCACAATAGGTTCAAGCGAAGAGAGTTTGCAGGCTCTTAAAACAGCCTGCTGGAATAAGCTAGACCCTTCATTTAAAGGATCTAAAAACTGCTTCGGGTGACTTTTTTTAGATAAAGGCCATAACCTAGTGCCTTCGCCGCCGGCTAAAACCACTGGGTATAGGGCCATTATTACTCCGCTAACGCCTTTTCTATTTCCTGAGAAACTGAGCGGTACTCTTTATCGAGCTTTTTCATGCCTTTTTTAGATACTCCACCCAGAACATCTATAGCAGCACGAACTCTTGCGCGACTCATATCTGGACCAATGATCTCCATACTATCTAGAACGGAGAACGAGTTTGCACTGCCTGAAATAGCAACAAAAAATGCAAACAAAAAGTCTTTTATCTTAGCGTCTTGGGTTTTAGCTAGCGCAAACAGACGAGTCTGTATTTCAGCTTTCTCCCAGTGGCGAATAGCTTCTAACTGCCACAAACCCATCTGCAATTGCTTGACCATATCATCAGGGGTAATGGTTTTATGCTGTAGGGACTCAGCATTAATTTCAGGCATACCCGACAATAAAAATCCCGCCAGCGGTACTACATCAGAAAAACGCTCAACCCTAGGCTGTATATGCTTAATGGCTGGTAATAAAGCTTCTTTGTTTAAGCCCCACTTAACAAATTCCTGAATAAAATCGTTTTCGCTTAGGTCGCGAATCCATTGGCTATTTAGCCAACTTAATTTACCCTGATCGAAGATCGGACCGCCCAGAGAAACACGGGTAATATCAAAGTTTTCAAACATCTCTGCGCGCGTAAACTGTTCACGCTCATCAGGCATCGACCAGCCCATTCTGGCTAGGTAATTCAATACAGCCTCTGGCATAAAGCCCATACGCTGGTAATAGAGAATACTGGTAGGATTTTTGCGTTTACTTAGTTTCGACTTATCTGGGTTGCGTAACAAAGGCATATGGCACAAAACAGGCATATCCCAACCAAAGTATTTATAAAGTAATTGGTGCTTTGGTGCCGAACTCAACCACTCTTCTCCACGAATAACATGGCTTATTTCCATCAAGTGATCATCTACTACATTAGCCAGGTGGTAAGTCGGCATGCCGTCAGACTTCATTAGAACTTGGCAGTCAATCATGTGCCAGTCCATTTCGATATCGCCACGAAGCATGTCGTTAAAGGTACAAACGCCCTCTTCAGGGACATTCATGCGCACCACAAATGGCGCGCCAGCAGCCTCGCGCTCAGCGACAACGGCAGCATCTAACTTTAGATCTGAGTTTTTAAGTGCCGAAAAACCACCCGCTTCTTGCTTTATTAGCCTAAGTGCATCCAGCTCATCCGCTGTTTGATAACATTTAAAGGCATGACCTTTATCAAGCAGTATCTTGATGTGCTCAGCGTAAATGTCACCACGCTCGCTTTGGCGATAAGGCCCTTTGCTACCACCCACGTCTGGACCTTCATCCCAATCTAGCCCTAACCACTTCAAGCTGTCATAAATAGTCTGCTCAGCCTCTTTAGTACTTCGCACCTGATCGGTATCTTCAATTCTTAGCAGGAATTCACCACCATGCTGACGCGCAAATGCCAGGTTAAACAATGCAATATAGGCGGTGCCTACATGCGGGTCTCCAGTAGGAGAAGGCGCAACACGAGTTCGAACAGTCATGGCTATTACCGAGTGATTCTATAAAAGGCGGCAATTATAAGGTGTGAAATCAGTTTGGCCAACCTCCAAGACTCAGCTAAGCTAAAAACAATGACTCAAACAACACCAAAATTACTAACAGCCCTCTGCTTTTGGGTTATTGCATCGCTTAGCCCGTCAATACTGGCCTTTGAGATTTCTGACGCCTACGAAAACCCAATTGATCACTTTTGGATACTCATTGACGAAAATCAAGAGATAACCCCTGAAACACTGCCCCTGCAGAGCGAAGTAAGCTGGACGGAGCACAACAACAGTGATTTCAACCTTGGTTACACTCAGTCAACAGTATGGGTTAAGCTGGGAATTAGTAACTCGTCCCCTACCAGTATCAGTAAGATACTAGACATTAATTACCCTCTATTAGATCAGGTGATACTCTATCAGCTGGGTAAAGATAATAAACTGACTGAGATTATGACCTCCGGTGATGCAACTGCATTCTCCGACAAAAGCTTTGTTCATCCAAATCATGTGCAAATATTAAATCTAGAGGCCAATACAAGTAGCACCTATTTCATAAAAATAAGGAGCAACTCGCCTATTCAAAGCCAGTTTATAGTTTGGGGGGTAAGCGAGTTCCAGCAGTATTATCGTGCGCTTGCAGCATTTAATTTTACTTACTTAGGCTTAATACTGAGCATTGTAATATTTAATTTCTTTGTATTTTTATTTCTAAAAGAAAAAGTATATTTACACTATACAATTTACGCTGCTTTATTTGCTTTGCTAATGGCATCTCAAAATGGGGTTTTATTTGAATATATTTATCCTGAAAGCCCCGCATTTCAAAACTGGTCTCAGTTAATATTTAGCGCAGGCGTGGTTTCTTTTACGGCCATTTTTCATACAAGCTTTCTGAAGTTATCCGAGCAATCTTCAGGTAGAAAGATACTTTCTATAATAGCAATAGTTCCCTTGTTAATTCTGCTTGCAAGTGCGGTAATCGGCTTCTCTCTGGCGATCCAAATAATAGTAGGCTGGGCGCTCATATCAATACCTACTTGTTTTGTTGTAGGGATTAAGTACTCCAGAACTCCAAAAGACAGGCAGCTGTACATTCTTGCTTGGTCCTGGTTGATTGCTGGGGTAATAAGCTTCCTATTACTTAAGCTTGGTTTTATTCCGTTTAATATTTTTTCTACTAACTCGATACAGATCGGCTCTGCATTTGAACTTATTACCTTTTCAATTGCATTGGCACGCAGAATAAACACAGAAAAAGAAACTAGAATCAGAGTCCAAGAAATTATTATAGAGAACAGTAAGCGTACCGCACAATTACACAAAGATTTACTTCACGCCGCCACTCGGCACCCAATTACGGGGCAACCAAACCTAGCGGCATTTGAAAGCTGGCTAGACTCTGAAATTAACCAGTCAAAAAATTTCAGTGTTGTCTATATACAGCTATCTAGAATTAACGAGATTAATAAAACACTGGGCAGGCAATTTGGAGAAGAGGCCTTAAAGGTTTTAAGTGAGCGATTAAACTTCAGCTTAAACTCAGATGCTTATAAAAATAATTGCATGCCACTGAATAAGGCGGGAGATGCATTTAGCGCCACCTTAAATTCAAACACACTAGGTATAATAACTGAGACAAGCGTCGAAGACGGTCTTATGGATATACTCAAAAATCTAAAAAAAGACCTCGATAAACCACTTAAAATTTCCAGAATGGATCTTGAGCCCTACCTAGCACTTTCAATTTCCAGCTATCCAGAAGATGGAGATGACGCGTCGTTATTACTAAGGCGCGCCAGCATAGCAATGGATCGCGCCAACACAGCTGAAGATCAAATGGTCAAATATAGTACTGACATCGACCCATACAACGAGCAACGACTCAACATGATGGCAGACCTGACTCAGGCAATTGCCAATAATAAATTAGTGCTTCATTACCAGCCACTAGTGGATGCACACACTAAAAAAATATTGGGTGCTGAAGCTCTAATACGTTGGCCGCACGACACATATGGCATGATCATGCCAGATCAATTTATAGAGCTGGCAGAGCAAACAGGTGTCATTCAGGCACTCAGCTTATGGGTATTAAGAAGTGCAATTAAACAGCAAGTAATCTGGTCAAAAATAAATCCTGATTTTTTATTATCGGTAAATATAAGCGCGTTAAACCTCCAAGATAAAAGTTTTATAGAGGCGGTTAATATTTTATTTATGAATAATAGTGACCTGGCCAAGCATATAATTTTAGAAGTAACAGAATCTCAAATGATGACTGACACGCAGCACGCACTACAAAACCTGTGGCAATTAAGTGAGCTAGGTCTACATATTGCCATTGATGACTTTGGAACTGGCTACAGCAACCTGGCTTACTTGAAAAAATTACCAGCAAGCGAACTCAAAATAGATAAAACCTTTATTTTAAACCTAGAATCGGACAAGCAAAACCAAGTGCTTGTGCAGACCGCTATTCATATGGCTCATAACCTTGGATTAAAAGTCGTTGCTGAAGGCGTTGAGTCGGAACATGCAAGGGCTATACTCAGCGAAATGGACTGTGACATATGCCAAGGGTATCACTTCAGTAGGCCCGTTCCTGCTCAGCAATTTGACGTATTACTTAGTAAGCAAGCTGTTAATACCTAGCAGCTTGCGTGATCAATGTAGCGTTAACTTGAGCCTCCAGCCTACCCAACTTCGAATCTTAAATAATGCCACCTAGCAATTGATGCAACAAAGCATGGAATTTCGCTATAATAGGGCCATTGAATCAAAAGACTTAAATAATGACCGCTAAAAAATCAATCAATCGCACCTTCTCAACTGCCCCTATGATGGATTGGTCAGATAAACACTGCCGCTATTTCTGGAGAACACTCTCAAAAGAAGCCCTACTGTATACAGAGATGGTCACAACTGGGGCTATTATTCATGGTGATGGTGGTGCGCAAAGATTTTTAGGTTTTAACGACGAAGAGCACCCTGTAGCACTTCAGCTTGGTGGTAGTAAACCAGACGAACTAGCCCAATGCGCAAAAATAGCTGAACAGTTTGGCTACGACGAGGTTAATTTAAACGTCGGCTGCCCATCCGATCGAGTTCAGAATAATATGATTGGCGCCTGTTTAATGGGTCACCCACAATTAGTGGCAGATTGCATTAAGTCAATGCAAGACGCCTGCGACATCCCCGTTACAATCAAGCACAGAATTGGAATTGACGATCAAGATAGCTATGAGCAACTCCATAGCTTTGTAAAAACAATTGCAGATACTGGCTGTGAAACTTTTATTGTCCATGCAAGAAAAGCAATTTTGCAAGGCTTATCCCCCAAACAAAACCGTGAAGTACCACCACTAAAATACGAGTTTGTTAAACAGCTAAAACAAGACTTTCCACAGCTAGAAATATTAATTAATGGTGGCCTGCAAACCATAGAGCAGATGAAGGAAGTCTTAGAGTTTTCCGACGGCGTCATGATTGGCCGCGAGGCTTACCATAACCCAGCACTCCTGCTTGAAGTAGATCATGAATTTTACGGTCACGGCAAAGATACTCGAGAATTAAAAGCAGTAATACGCAACATGTATCCTTATATAGATAAGCACCTAAGCCAAGATGGTAAGCTTGCCTATATAACAAGGCATTTGCTTGGGCTATTTAATGGCTTACCAGGTAGCCGTCAATTTAGGCGCCATCTTAGCGAGCAGGCCTATAAAAAAACAGCCACGTTACAGGTAATAGAAGATGCACTGGCATTTATGCCAGACCAAGCACAATCACCTGAAAACCCTTTGCAACAGCTTAGTAACTAGGCAGCTTCACTTAATATGCCCGGTCTAGTGCAGGATATTGCATTAGACCGCGATCCTTATCGATAAAATTTGAACACCTCAAGTCCAGCTACCCATTGGCAAGCTAACTCAATTAACCATAAAAGCTCTTAACAAGGCGCTTCAATTGTTATTTGACATTACTTGGTATTTTGAACACAGTAATAGCTATCGACATCAATAATTATAAGTAGATACAATGAATAAATTAGAACAACTGAAAACCATGACATCTGTTGTAGCTGACACGGGTGACATTGAAGCAATTAAATTATTCACACCCGAAGACGCGACTACCAATCCATCTTTAATCTATAAAGCTGCGCAACTCACGCAATATCAATCACTAATAAAACAATCTGTAGAATGGGCTCAGGCTGAAAATGGCAACTTACTAACCGATTCTTTAGATATGATCAGCGTAAAGATCGGCTTAGAGATACTTAAAACAGTGCCAGGTTATGTTTCTACAGAGGTTGATGCGCGCCTTTCTTTTGATACCGTGGCCACCGTAGAAAAAGCTAGAAAACTTATTTCGCTTTACGAAGACGCTGGCATATCTAGAGATAGAATATTAATTAAAATCGCCTCAACGTGGGAAGGTATACAAGCAGCAAAAGTACTTGAGCAAGAGGGTATTACATGTAACTTAACTCTACTTTTTAGTTTCGCTCAGGCTGTTGCTTGCGCTCAGGCCAATGCAAAGTTAATAAGCCCATTTGTAGGTCGTATTTTAGACTGGTATAAAAAAGCAGAAGGTAAAGACAGCTACGCCGCAATGGAAGACCCTGGTGTTGTATCTGTTTCTAGAATCTATCGTTATTACAAGGCTCATGGCTACAACACGATTGTAATGGGCGCTAGCTTTCGTAATACCGGCGAGATTGAAGCATTGGCTGGCTGCGACAAACTCACCATTAGCCCAGCTTTGTTAGCCGACCTAGAAAAGGATAGCGACCAACTAGAGCAGCAGCTAAATGCAGAACAAGTTTCTATTGACCAAAAGTGGGATCAGTTAAGCGAAACAGAATTTCGCTGGCACATGAATGAAGATCCAATGGCCACAGAAAAGCTAGCCGAGGGTATTCGCAATTTCGCTGCCGACCTAGTCTCGTTAGAAGGCTTTATACAAGACAACTATCTAGCAAAAACAAACAACAAGGAACTAGCGGATGCTTAATACATTTTTAGATTGGTTCAAAAGTGAGCCAGAACAATCGACTTCTGCAACAACTAATTCGGCCGACAGAGCCGCTGCTGCGTTAATGGTAGAAGTTGTTATGGCTGACGATCAGTTCAATGATGACGAAAAAGCAAAGCTACCAGAGCTATTAAAGCTACATACAGGCCTAACAACTCAGGAATGTATGGCGCTAATTAAAATAGCCGAAACAGAGGTGGACCTTGCTACTTCGCTTCACCAGTTTACTCGCCATTTAAACGAGGTGTTCGATATCGACCAAAAGCTAAACTTAGTATTTACCTTATGGTCGATCGCCTTTGCAGATGGTCATCTAGACCGCTACGAAGAGCATGTAATTCGGAAGATTTCAGACTTACTGCATCTACGTCACAGCGAGTTTATGCAAATGAAAGTCAAAGCACAAAATGCCCAATAAAAAGCATGTATTCTTTGCTGGAAGTACCGGAGAGATAGGCAGGAGACTTTTAAGCAACTTAATTGCCCACAATGAAGTTGGCGAAATCCATCTTTTGCTAAGAAGGCCTACAGGTACCGAGAATCCTAAGGTCTTCGAACATATAGTGAATTTCAAAGACCTGTCAAACTTAAAAATCAACACAGAATATCCAGGTGAAACAATCAGCTTTTGTACACTGGGTACTACCATCAAAAAAGCAGGCTCTAAACAAAATTTCAGACAAGTGGACCTTGACTACGTGAGTAACTTTGCGAAATGGGCCAGCAATAATGGCAGTCAGCAATTTGCTGTTGTCAGCTCGCTAGACGCTAACTCCAACAGCAAAAACTTCTACCTGAATACCAAGGGTAAAATGGAGGGTTCGATCAAGCAGTTCCAATGGAAATCTACTTGGATTTTACGGCCCAGTTTGTTGTTAGGTAAAAGAGGTGAATTTAGATTGGCTGAATTTATCGGCGGAGCCCTATCTAAAATGGTTTCTCCGCTTTTGATTGGACGATTACAACGATACCGACCAATACACATGGATCAAGTGGCAACCACACTAGCTTCTTTAGTTGAGTCGTCGGATACTGGGAATATCATATTAGAAAGCGATCAAATTTCAGTAATGGCCGCTCGTAATAAGTAAGTTTAATATAGATGATACTGGCTTTATTTAAAAAAGATCGAGGCTATTCTCAGGCTGTCCTGACTCAGGACGGCCTGTAGACGATTCGCTTTGACTACCTTGCTGCAAGGCGTCTTTTTGTTTTGGAGTGGCTACTGGTGCAACAGGTTTAATACCTTTAGCCAGCATTTCTTCTTTCTCTTGTTTAGCCTTTAGAGCTTCAGCTAGCTTAATTTTACGGATATCGCATATCTCAATCACTCGCATTTTTTCGGCTGGCATTAGATCCTTCCAATTTTGTCGCTCGGTGCGTGACCGTAGGCAACCCATGCAATAACCCTTAGTGTTGCTTTGGCACACACCTATACAAGGATTGGGGACTGGAAATAGCTCTGTTTGCTGCATAATTCATCAATTAGCTGATATTTCTTTAGTCTAGCCTAGCTGTAATTTCAGGCCAAGCTCTTATATCTACCAATCTGCTTCATCACTGATACTTATACCCGTTATTCCTTCATGTTTTTCATCAATAATTCGTGTAGAATCTGCACCACTTTTTTAGGCTATGCTTGGTTTTCATTCCTGAGCATTTCCACTGTAACCACAGCCGAACCTTAGATGTTCGGATATTACCTGAGGCATAACATGACTGATCGCATCCAAGTTGGCGCTCTGCAAGTTGCAAAAGAGCTTTTTGATTTCGTTAACGAAAAAGCTATCCCTGGAACAGGCGTTGACCAAGACAAATTTTGGTCAGAATTCAGCTCTATCGCCAACGAACTAGCGCCTAAAAATAGAGCGCTACTGGCCAAGCGTGATGACCTGCAAACTAAAATCGACGCTTACCACACAGAACGTAGCGGCCAACCTCATAACTTTACTGAGTACAAAGCTTTCTTAGAAGAAATTGGCTACTTAGTACCGCAAGGTGCTGATTTCTCAGCAACCACTGAAAATGTAGAGCCTGAGATTGCTGAAATGGCTGGCCCACAACTTGTGGTACCAGTAATGAACGCTCGCTTCGCACTAAATGCTTCTAACGCTCGCTGGGGTTCTTTGTATGACGCGGCTTACGGCACTAAGGTAATATCTGACGAAGGTGGCGCTGAAAAAGGCAAAGGCGGATACAACAAAGTACGTGGCGACAAAGTTATTGCATATGCTCGCGGCGTATTAAACATAGCAGCACCTTTAGCTACTGGCTCGCACATTGGTACTACGGCTTACGCTATCGAAGCTGGCAAGCTAGCTGTAACTTTAGAAGACGGGTCTAAAACAGGCCTTAAAGACGAAGCCAAGCTAGTGGGTTACACAGGTGATATTGCCAATCCTACTTCTATATTGCTTAAAAACAACGGCTTGCACCTAGAGCTTCAAATTGATCCTACTAGCCCAGTTGGCAAAACTGACCCAGCCGGCCTTAAAGATCTTGTTCTAGAAAGCGCGCTAACCACCATTATGGATTGCGAAGACTCTGTAGCCTGCGTAGATGCAGCCGACAAAGTAGTAACCTACGGCAACTGGTTAGGCCTTATGAAGGGTGACCTTGCTGAAGAAGTTAGCAAGGGTGGCAAAACTTTCACTCGCACAATGAACGCTGACCGCGAGTTTAACAGTCTAGATGGCAATACTTTCTCTTTGAAAGGTCGCTCTATGCTGTTCATCCGAAACGTTGGCCACTTAATGACTAACCCTGCGATCTTATTAGAAGACGGCTCTGAGATTCCTGAAGGGATTATGGACGGCGTTGTTTCTGCAATGATCGCCATGCACGACCTTAAAGGTAACAGTAAGGTTAAGAACTCTACAACGGGTTCTATCAACATTGTTAAGCCTAAGATGCACGGCCCAGAAGAAGTGGCATTTACCACTGAGTTATTTGGTCGCATCGAAGACGCACTTGAGCTGCCACGCAACACTATGAAAGTGGGCATAATGGATGAAGAGCGTCGCACTACAGTTAACCTTAAAGAATGTATTCGCGCTGCTTCTGAACGTGTTGTATTCATTAACACTGGCTTCTTAGATCGCACTGGTGACGAGCTTCACACCTCTATGCTGGCCGGTGCTTTTGTACCTAAAACCACGATGAAACAACAAAAGTGGATTGGCGCTTACGAAGACTGGAACGTAGATACTGGTCTTGAGACTGGCCTACAAGGTCGCGCTCAAATTGGTAAAGGCATGTGGCCTATCCCTGACGAAATGGGCATGATGATGGAGCAGAAAATTGGCCATCCTCAAGCAGGTGCGAACACAGCTTGGACACCCTCTCCTACTGCTGCGACTTTACACGCGATTCACTACCACATGGTTGACGTATTTGAAGTTCAAAACGGTCTTAAGACCCGCAAGCATGCAAATGTTGACGATATTCTAACCATTCCATTAATGGATCAGACGGCTATCGACGCACTAACTCCAGAAATGATTCAGCACGAATTAGACAACAACAACCAAGGTATTTTAGGTTATGTTGTGCGCTGGGTAGACGCTGGTGTTGGCTGTTCTAAAGTTCCAGACATTAACAACGTAGGTTTAATGGAAGATCGTGCAACTTTGCGTATTTCATCTCAGCACGTTGCCAACTGGTTAGAGCACGGCATTTGTACTAAAGAGCAAGTTGAAGCGAGCCTTAGACGCATGGCTGCTATTGTAGACGGTCAAAACGCTAGCGACCCTCACTACATAAACATGGCGCCAGACTTTAACACTATCGCTTTTCAAGCAGCTTCGGACCTTATCTTCAAAGGTAAAGAGCAGCCTAGCGGTTACACCGAGCCACTACTTCACGGTTACCGCCTGAAGTTTAAAGCGGCTAAAGGCATTAAATAATCGCCTTAGGTGGCCATATTATGGCTAATACGCTCATTCTATTATAAATAGATTGGGCATAAAAAAACCGCGACACATTTGTGTGCGCGGTTTTTTTTCGAGTTGACTACAAGTAAGTTACTGTAGTTTATTCACAAACCGTTCAAGCTGGTTTTTTAGGTGCTCATTCTCCATTTGCAAGTCATCTTTTTGCTGAAGTAAATCAATCACCATAGCAATAGACACCCAGTCAATATCAAGGTCATGGTATAAACGAATGGCTTTTTTCATCCAGTGGACACTACTAGATTCAAACATCCAGTCATTAAAATCGTCACCAGAAAGTGGCAAGGCAATACCATGCTCAACCACTTCTATAACCAAGGTCTCGGTTATACCCTCTTGAACACACAGCTCTTGTAATGAAACCTTAAATACAATATCAGACATTCTATCTCTCCAGGTCGGCTCTAGGATCAAAATCAGATGCATCTGACAAAGACTGCCATAATACTTTTGACTCTTCGCTAGTGTTTTTGGGTATTACGATTTTAAAAATTACATATAAGTCACCGCTGCCATTTTTCATAGGCAAGCCTTTACCCTTAATCCGTAATTTTTGCCCAGACTGACTATTGACTGGTACGCTCAAATTAATCTTACCCGACAAAGTAGATAAGGTTACTTTTGCTCCTAATGCAGCCTCCCAAGGGGCAATAGGTAAGGTCACAAGCAAGTTATGCCCTTCAATATCAAATATTGAATGAGGGACAAATCGGATATGCAAATACAAGTCACCATTAGGGGCGCTACCCTGCCCCGATCCACCCTGACCTTTTAGCCTAACGCGCTCACCGTCGGAAACACCTTTAGGGATTCTAACCTTCAGCTTTTTATTAACGTCCTTAACTTGGCCATTTTCGAATGCTGGTATTCGGTACTCAATAGTTTTTGATGCATCTGAAATTATATCTTCAAGGAATATTGGCATTTCAACTTCTACATCTTGCCCGCGAGTAGCCCCTTGTTCAAAATCGCTATACCCCTGAAATCCGCCACCTCTATTTCCAAAAACAGAGTTAAAAAAATCTGAAAAGTCAGCGTTTGAATGGCCACCTGATTGACTCCCACCTTGACGGTTAGGAGATGACTGAGTGCCACTATTACGCTTACCACCATAACGATAAAGCTCGTCGTACTCGGCACGATTGTTAGTATTTTTTAACACCCCGTAAGCTTCAGCTACTTCTTTAAATTTGTCTTCGGCACCTTCGTCGGGGTTAACATCAGGGTGAAACTTACGAGCAAGCTTACGGTAAGCCGATTTAATAGTCTTGGTATCAGCGTCAGACTCAACTCCTAGTATTTTGTAATAATCCTTAAATTCCATAACACCTTCCAAGTTTGATCAAAGTCACGAAAGCGCTGTTCTGGCAGTGCTTGTCTTCGTACTATATGCCCGTCTTAAAAAATATGACACGGGAATCGTTAGTCATTGAATCAGATCACAAGCCTAAACCAGCCCAGCAGCAATACGAACGTACTAAGAGGAAGATTAATACAGGTTGAAGTAGGTTTAAGTAGGTTAAAAAAAACAAAAATTTTGGCATTAATTAAAAAAGAAGGCACTTCTGTTGTCAGAAGAAATGAAATTTAATTGTCACGCTTGAACACATCGGCACAGGGGAATTGCATTATCACATAGATAATTTCAGCCTATAATTCCCACGCAGCCCCCATGAACACTGTGCAGACTATTTTTCTAAAGCAATAAACACTGTTAACAAATTAACCAGAGGCGGAGATCAACGTCATCAATTCACAAGCTAACTAGATTCAACTCGCCATGTTTTTCTGTCTTGAGTTCATTTGTCTAAGGCAACTTTACTATGCAAAGAACTGCGCCTATTGTTTTAAAGTTCAAGAATTAACTACTCTTGAATGGATAACTCATTAAGTAAATTTTTAAATAATAAAAACTAAAAACTAAAGGCCAAACTAATATGAAAAATCTTTCTCTAAACAAAGCGTATTTTAGCGCTTTTGTATTAATGTTTTCGCTATCGGCACACAGTGGCGGTGGCGGTGGCGGTGGTAGTACTGACGGACTGCCATTACCAGACTCGTGCACTTCAAATTGCGGATATGAAACGGGACCAAATCCAACACTCAGTTTTGTACAAGCTAGCAGAGGCCCGCTATCAATAGCTTCAACCGTTGTACCTCGCTCAGTTGATGGTTTTGGCGGCGGTACAATTTATTACCCAGCTAATGCCTCTCAAGAATTGGCTGCAATTGCTGTGGCCCCTGGTTTTACTAATTATCAGTCAGCTATACAATGGTGGGGACCTGTTTTAGCCTCGCATGGTTATGTGGTTATTACTATTGATACCAATGGTCGCTTTGACCAACCAAATAGCCGCAGCCTGCAGTTAGACGCCGCTCTTAGCCATTTAATCTCTGAAGGTAATAGCTCAAGTAGCAATATCTCAGGAATAGTCGATGAAAATCGCCTTGCTACAATGGGCTTTTCAATGGGCGGCGGTGGTGCATTAATCAGCGCCTCAAGAAACCGTCTAAGTGCAGCTGTTCCATTAGCGCCTTGGAACAGCGGTGGTAACGACTTCAATATAATTGAAGTCCCTACTATGATCATGGCATGTGAAAATGACAGCACAGCTCGTGTAGGCACACACGCAAGCCCTTTCTATAATTCGATTCCTAACAGCACCGACAAAGCCTATATGGAAATCACCAATGGCCCGCATAATTGTGCAAATGGCAATAATGGCAACGGCAACGATGCATTACTAGCCACCTACGGTGTATCTTGGATGAAACGCTTCCTAGATAAAGACAGCCGATACGAGCAGTTTTTATGTGGCCCTAACCACATAGCAAATGCTTCGATTAATGAATACAGAGATAATTGTAATTACTAATCGATTTATATTGATTCAATACTAAATTACGATTATTTTGTATATCTACTTAATTTACAAAACCTAATTTAGGGGCAAAGGATTTGCCCACTCACAAATTAATCAGAGCTTTTTACACACCATATCTCAAGATAAACCCCAAAATAATAATAAGTTGAAGTTCAATATGTTTAACAAAAATCCTTTTATACTAATTGCAATTGGTGCATGCATTATTGCAATAGCCTTATTGGTGCTAGGTGATAACAGTAAAGATATAAAGATAGTTTCTAGTGAGGCAAGTAAAAGCTCGTCTATTTACGGCGACAGCCAAACTGACCAAACAATAAAACCAGCAACTATTGCAACACAATGGCAGTGGTCAAAGGTTAATCAACAGGCTGAACAACCAGTGGCAAACGAGGTGAATAACAAGCTACCTTTTACAGCAAAATTCGTTTACGAAGCACTTAAAGCCGTTAAGCTTGATGAAGATGGGAATGTAATTCACGATCACGATGCCCTGCTATCTCTTGATGAGGCATTGTTAAGAATACAAAACAAATTAGATGCAGAGTCGCTAGAAATTTTACAAGGCATTATCAAAGATGGCCTACCAGGTAAGGCTGGAGAGCAAACCGCAAAGATTGTTGGTGATTATTATTATTTTTTAGAAGCAAAAGATGAATTTAGTGAAACTAGTGAAGCGTTAATCGACTCAAGTATACGCGAGACCTCTCAAGCAATTGAAAACGATGAATTGCTGTATGCCGAACTACAAGCATTAAGGGATGCACACCTTGGAACCGATGTTAGTAACGGGCTTTTTCGTGTATCAGATGCCAGCGCACAATACATGTTTGATAGCATGAAACTTGATTTCAACCAGGATTTAACAGAAGAAGAAAAAGAACAAAAACGTGGCGAAATAGAAGAGAGACATATTCAAGGCTCGGTTAATGTTTCAAATTGGCCAGCACGATATGGTGCCTTTCAGGATGCAAAACAGAAAATTTTATCAGCTTTACTTGAACCTGAAGAAAAGCAAAGACAAGTTATCGAATTACTGCAAAGTTACTTTAGCTCTGAAGAACTAAAGCGCATACAGTATCTAAATCTTGATGAATTGTAAGCGTTACTATTACAGGCTAAAAGATCAAGTATTTGAATTTAGCCTGAACACTTCATACGTAATAAATATAAAAATAATAGTGCTGCTTGCACTTTTATTTTTTATTGTGATGGCCCATATTGGCTTGCGTAATAGTCATCCATCTAACACTGCCATATCTAATATTGCTACAACCAACAAACAGCTACCCTCTTCTAGCTACTGGTTACAACCAGCTTATTTGAATGATCTCTACCCTCAGTTAATTGGCAGTAACGACTGGCAATTAGACTTCATGATAATTGAAGAGAAAATTAGTAATTTAAAACTTAATAATGAGAAAAACCTATTAATTAATGCCGATATGGTCGATATACTACAGCTTATTAACCTTGAATTACCTAAAAACATATCGCACAAAGAATGGCAGCGTATACAGTTTTTGCTTGTAAAAGGTTTAGGTAACAATATAGGTGAATCGTTTTACAAATTAATTAATGCTTATTACTTATATGATCAAGAAAAAAAATTGCAGACGGTAAAAATTAAAAATTTAGAGCTCAATGAAAAAATCGACTTTATTAAAAGTCAAAATGCTAATAATAGGAAAACTCAAGCGCATTACTTTGGTTCTGAAACAGCCGTTAAGTTATTTAGTAAAAAAAATCAGATTACTGAATACCTTAATTCTAGGCGAATTATTAATATGGATAAGAGCTTGAGTAAAAATCAAAAAAAAGAGCAGCTATCGATACTTGCTGAGAATTACAAGATGTCATTTAAAGATCAATAAAGGTTATTTCATGCTTAAAAAATCAATATTCTGTAAACTCAATGACCTTTAACAAAGTGCACAAAGACTTTATACCCGCCATTCAAAAACTACTACTAGCAATCGTATCAGGCGCCGTCATGTCGCTGGCTTTTTTAAGTCATGAATACTCTTACTGCGTATGGTTTGGCTTTATTCCATTATTATTCGCCATTGAGAAAACAACATTGTTGCAAAGCTACCTAATTGGCTTAGCAGCTGGATTAACTCTGTTTGTAACAGGTGCCTATTGGATTGTTGACTTCATTAGAATCTCTAAAGATTATGGTGTGAACTCAGGATTTTTGTTAGCCGGATTATTTTGGTTTTATAGTGCACATTCAATTGCATTAGCTGTATTAATATTCAATTGGTTTAAAAAGCATACAAAGATACACGAGTTTATACTATTTCCAGTTTCGCTTGCTTTTATGGGATCGACATTCCCGCTATTATTCCCTATGGCACTGGGTAATAGCCAAATCAACCTCCCTATAGCTATACAAGCAGTAGAATTCGTGGGGGTAAATGGCTTAGACACCATCATTATTTTGCTTAATATTATTGTATTTAGACTAATTTTTAATATTTTCTCTTCGTCCTCTAAGCGCACATACCAATCGATATGGCCCTGGGTTATGGGCTTATCAATCATTACATTATGGTTTTTATATGGACTTGTAGCCTATCCAGTCTGGGATGAAAAAATAAATGATTGGAAAACTTTAAAAGTCGGTTTGGTTCAAGTAAACGAAGTACCAAGGCTTGGGAAAAAAGTTCGACACCCAGGTTATAGCCAAGCCTTTCCGCCAGAAATGGAAATGACAGAACGATTAAGCAGTATGGGTGCTGAAATTATTGTATGGCCAGAAGCACAAAGTAAAGAATACCTAGACAAGCCAGGTATCAAAAGGGCCTACCAACAAAATATAAAAAACCTAGACAGCAGCTTAATATTTCAAGATACGCAAAACATTAAAGACCTGAATACTGGCAAGCTGATTAAACAATATAATACAGCCGTCATGATAGATAACGATGGACAACAAATTGGTGATTATCAAAAAATTAGACGCATACCATTTGGTGAATATATTCCACTACTAGAGAAAGACTCTCTAGTAAAACAATGGATAGAGCAATTTTTTGGTGACTTCACAAGCACGCTAACACAAGGTGACAAGTTTGAAGTATTCAAACACCAGAAAATAAATATTATTCCACTTATTTGTTACGAAACAACCTTCCCTACTTTTGTTGGAAATGCAGTAAGAAGCACCCAAGACCAAAGAAATAGTTCGGTAGGTACCATGTTAGTAGCGCTATCGAATGATGGTTGGTTTGGATCGTCACATTTACCGTATCAACACATAATGTCTTCTGTGTTACGAGCTGTTGAAAATAGATTGCCACTGGTTCATGTGGCTAATAATGGACCTTCAATTGTTGTAACACCAAACGGGAAAGTAATATTCAAATCCGAATTTCAAAAGTCGGCTGGCTATATTGTAGACGTGCCGCACTCTAGTAGCGCACAAGGCAGTTTTTATAGTCGACACCCCTCTTTGTTTACAAATATATTAGCGGCTATATTTATAATAATATTAATTCTTTCAGTAAGGAATTTTCGAGGCGGTGTACATAGTATTACTAGGTGACTATAAGTTAAATTTAATTTACTAATCTTTTGTATGAGATTTATTATGAGTAAGTATTGCAGCTGTAGCTAATGGCTTGGCCCAGTCGGGTATTGCTTCGGTAGGTGGTAATTTGAACACACCACCTTGCATCGAGAATAATAAGATAGGGCTCGGCTTTCCGTCGACTAATGGCCTTGAATTATCATAAACCTTCACGTTTTCACATACTGGGATTAATTGAGTCATATTGTAAATAGAACGAACCCAACGCTGCCTAATTTTTTCTTCTGGTATGTCATGTCCACCCCGTTTCACACGGGCCTTTACGCGTTGTAAATGAAGCTCTGGAGAATTAAGGCCACAGAAAATAATATTAATCTTCTGATTTGCATCTGCTGCTTCGTGCAACTTCTCTGGCACTGAGTTTCCACCCAAAGTCGTTTCAAAAATATAATCTAGGTCGTCACTTACAGCCTGAGACAGCTTATCAAACCCATAACGCCAAGCTTGACCATTAGCCTCATTCAATTTTAACGATGGATGCTGTAACAAAAGTGCTTGTGCTTTCTCGTCTGGATTATGGTATTCGATTCCAAGTGATCGAAATTTACTACCAACAACTGAGCTCTTACCCGCACCATTCACTCCAGCGATAACGGTAATCACTTATTCTCAGTCTCACCAGCTTTATACGCATCGGCCAAACCTAGATCAGCCTCGTCCATAGCAAAGAAATCATCAACTGATTGCTTAGACTCCGATGTTTGCATAGCGGCAAACATTTGGTCGAATTTGTCTCCATCGGTGCGCAGCTTTAGCGCCTTGTAACGTTCGGTTAGCTCTTCAGTCATTGAGCGAAGGTTTAATAGGGCTTCATACTCATCGATAGCCAATACAACCGCCCGGTTCTTTTGACGAACATTGAGAATATAGTGACTCTTATCCCTAACCAGCTCAGCAATCGATTTCTCCACAGAACGACCAAATACAGCGCCCTTAATTTCTATCGACTTACCACCCTTAGTCTTCTTAAGCGCACGGCTTACGCGCCGTGTAAGGGGAGTTTTCTTCTTCTCTGTAGAATCATCAATCATGGCTAACCCCATGTGAACATACCCTCTTAATAATAGACTAAAACC
>JAWUVO010000098.1:0-26834 GCA_034112325.1 Bermanella sp.
CTGTTCAGGCTGCGTACACTTAAATCAAATTTATGAGCAAGAGTCTCAATATTAAGGGGTTGCTCGTAATGATCTTGTAACCAAGCCTGAACTTGAAGAATGTCTTCATAGGAATGAGATAAGGTTTTTTCAAATAAAAAGGCACTGTGTTGAAATGAGTTTCTTACTTCGTTAGAAAACTGGCTTTCAACGTGCTGTGCAATCCGCTTATCAAATAATAACTCGATTAAATGAACGGTTAAGTCAGCTACGGCATTTAAGCTACCAGCACAATAAAGGTTGTTGGCTTTTGTTATGAAGTGCTGTTTTTGTAATTCAATGTGGGGGTACATGTTTTCAAAATGCTTAAAGTAAAACCAGTGGGTGGTGGCTGCCTTTTGATCGAGTAGCCCGGTTTCAGCCATAAAAAAAGCACCTGTTCCGGCGCCACAAATAATACTGCCTTGTTGATGCTGCTGAATTAGCCAGGGAATATAGGCTTTATAGCGCTTTAAATTATGCCTTGGGTTTCGCCACATAGACGGCATGAATATAAGTTCGTATGGGTCGCTGTTTATGGTTTTTTGTGGGGTTATAGAAATGCCAGCGCCTGTGGTAACTGGCTCTAAATCGACCCCAAGGGTAATAATTGCATAGTCTTGGTATGCTTTATTGGCTCCTTTGGCGGTTTGAATAGCGGCCTGCAGCATTTCCATCGGCAGGCTAATGCTGGTTCCTAAGGCTTGATCATAGAGCGCGATGGCTATGTGTTTCATAAAGGTATCAATAAAAAAGTAGTAAAATACGATATGGCCATATTACCAGTAAATATGTCTTTTTAGCCATAATGATTTTTTGGCTTAGACCCTATGATGTGCCGCATCAGAGTCATTACTCGTTGAGTGCATTCAACCCATTACAGGTTTTGGTCTTAACGTTAGGCATACTTAGGAATATAAAAATATGAGTCATCTTCCCATAATTGTAGGATTTGGAGGCATTGGTCCTGCAGGGCGTTCATCATTCCATCAAGCGTATCGTCGAATGGTCTTTGATGCCTTGTTAGAAGAGCAGCCACAAGCTGTTTATGAATCATATACCGACCTAGCTATATTGATGGGGTTGGTCACTTACACAGATATGGGCTACCTAATTAGCAATCAAGAAGAGTCAGAGGTGATAAAGCCTGCCGAAATCTTTAGTCGTTATTCAGACCTAATAAACGAAAGCACTTTAATTAGAAAAATAGAAAAAAGTTATTTAGACGTTGATGCTGTTCCATGGCAGCAAGCAAGCAATATAGGTGGCGAAGATGGCGAATCTATTTCGTTTGAATTAAAAACCAGTACCTTGCCAAAACCAATACCCGAAAACTGGAGTGTGACTGAAATGGATAAGCAGACAAGTCATATTAAAGTATTTGGAACTACCCCAATTTTACTGCCATCGACACGTGATTTTATTGTAAAAAGTGCAGGGCAATTACCCTCAGGCATAAACTTTTCTAAACGCTATCCGGCAAGGCATCACCCTCGTGGTTTGCAAATGACTGTGTATGCAGCATCCGATGCCCTTCAATCTATGGGTATTGAATGGGAGCGTGTGGAAGAGCGTGTGGCACCAGATAAAATTTCAGTTTATGCCAGCAGTGCTATGAGCCAACTTGATGAAGACGGTAACGGCGGGTTAATGGGCAGTCGCTTAAAAGGTAAAAAAGTATCGTCGAAACATCTGGCGTTAGGTTTAACCGAAATGCCCGCTGATTTTATTAATGCGTATTTATTGGGTGGGCTGGGCAGTACTGGTGGTAATACCGGAGCCTGCGCCAGTTTTTTATATAATTTAAAAAAGGGTGTTGAAGATATTCAGCGGGGCCAAAGTCGTGTGGCCATTATCGGCGGGGCCGAAGCCCCCATAACAGCGGAAATAATAGATGGTTATGCCACCATGGGTGCATTGGCTACTGCAGAGAAATTACGAAAACTAGATGCTGATCAAGCACAGCCAAATTATAAAAGAGCATGCCGGCCGTTTAGTGATAACTGCGGTTTCACATTGGCTGAGTCGGCTCAGGTGGTTATCTTATTTGATGATGCTTTGGCAATGGAGTTAGCGGCTACGATTCATGGGGCAATTGATCAGGTATTTGTGAATGCCGATGGTTATAAAAAATCTATCTCGTCACCGGGTTTGGGTAATTGGATAACGGTGGCAAAAGCTTTAGCATCGGCCCGTGCTTTATTGGGAGAGTCCGGTCTTCAGCGAAGTTACGTGCATGCTCATGGTACTGGTACACCTCAAAACCGAGTATCTGAATCGTCTATTTTAAATGAAACCGCTAAAACGTATGGTATTAAGAACTGGATGGTTACGGGGGTGAAAAGTTATTTAGGGCATTCAATAGGTACATCAGCTGGTGATCAACTTATGGCAACGCTAGGCACTTGGCAGCACGGAATTATTCCCGGTATTACAAGTATTGATCACATAGCGGAGGACGTTCAAAATTCTCATTTAAATATTTTGATGAATCATCAAAAGGTTAATCCGTTAGAGATTGATGTGACATTTTTAAATGCAAAAGGGTTCGGTGGTAATAATGCAACAGCGGGGGTGTTAGCACCGCACATTGTAAAAGTCATGTTAAAAGAAAAATACGGAGCCGAAAAAATAGCTGAATATGAAAAATTAAATACAGCTGTTTTAGAAAAATCATCTGCTTATAATCAAGCTTGTTTAAAAGGGCAGGATGAAACACTTTATCACTTTGATTATAATGTGTTACAAGGTCGAGACATCGAATACACCGATCAAAAAATACGTGTACCTGGGTGGGGGCAGTCCATTAACTTAGATCTTAAATCTCCATATTCCGGTATGTTGAAGTAGCGAACTTTAAGAACTTAAGGGCTCTCACTCAATGAAATCTGATTTAAATTAGATGAAGGAGGTAGGGTGAGGAAGCCATTGAGCATTTTCATGTGTTAGCGCATTTGATCACCCCTACCTACTTATAAACTATATAAGGTCATTAAGGGTAGTATCTATGCCCTTGTGATTGGAGATTGCTAATAACAGTTCTGCAGTCGCTAAAGCATCCATTAATGCGTTGTGAGTAGGGTAGAGTGGTAAGTTGTAGCGATCACGGCAAGCGGCTAATCTAAGCTCACCTTGTTTAATATGGTCGTGGTGCTTCATTAATTTATTTTTTTCTAAGTTTAACGTATCAATTACTTGTAATAAAAGTGGTGCTCCATAAATTGAATTACAGGCTTTATCTAAAAAAGCCATGTCTAACGGTGCATGATGAAATACCAAAGTTTTGTTGGCTGCCATTTCTAAAAATCGTACAGAGATATCCGTTATATTTAAGCCTTGTTCAACTTCGCAGTCTCTCAGTTGATGAATTGCTGCACTTTGACCAACACTCTGATTTGAATGGATAATATGGTGTTCTGCACTATTTAATAAAATCATACCTTTATTGATAACTACCCAGCCAATACTTAAAATCTCACCTGTTTTCACATCTAGTGATGTCATTTCTAAATCGACAACTAAATAGTCAGTTTCTTTCCAGTGACGATTTTTTTCGTATGTCTGAGAATGCCAACAGATATTCAATAACTGAAATTTAGGATGGCATTTAAATAGTCTTAACTTGATTCTGTAAAGTGTCCGTTTAAATAAAAGGATCATGTTACCCAAGCCCTTGTCGATAATTTATTTTAACAGCTTGTTGAGCATCCATTACAATACTAAAGGCATCTTTAATCTGTTTACGCATTATTTTAGATAGGTTGTTTGGGGAAATGTAATTATTTGGCGATTCACCTTTTGTGATTTGATGTGCTTGATGTTGTGTTCTAAGTTGCATTATCACCCTCAGGGCATCTTCCATATTGCGACTATCTTCAATTGTCATTGCTTTGCATTTTACTAGCGCATGTAGACGATCTAGAGTATTGACCTCTGTAATAGAATTAGCTAATGAGTGTAAGCGAACCAAGTCAATAATTGGCAATATGCCACGTTTTTTAAGATCCAACTCATCGCCATACTCTCCATTTTGATCAACCACAAAGCGTCTGAAAATTCCCATAGGTGGTTCTGAACTCAATACGTTTTGTGCAAGGGCAGCTAAGAAAATACTATTTGAGCTAGCATGCTGTAACATATGTTTTTGTAATTGATCGCATAGGGTTTTATCCCCATATATCGCGCGAAGATCAAAGAATATACTCGTATGCATAACAGCTTTTGGAGTTGGGCTAACAGCCCACTTTGTTACAGTTGACTGCCAAGCAGAAAGGGGCTGACGCCATTTTTCATTAGTGGCCATTATATTGCCAGGACAATAAATATATCCGCAATCATTTAAACCATCACATACTCGCTTAGCTAGTACTTCAAACCAAGCTTCATCTTCTTTTTTTAGTTTATTACTTATTAATAAGCCATTGTCTTGATCGGCATTGAGCAGCTGTTCTTTTCGACCTTGCGAGCCAAAGCCTAGCCAGCAGAAAGGCACAGGTGGTTTACCAATTTCTTCAATTGTTAGTTCTATCAGTCTTACTGTAATGGCATCGCTAATAGCGGTTAATATGTTACCTACCTGGTGAGCGCGGATGCCTGAATTAACCCACTGAACCATCAAATTAGGTAATGATTTAATTACGTTATGTAAATCTTTTGAATTGCGCTGACGGCTAATGTGTTGCACTAAATAAACAGGATCATCTTGTCTTGCTAGCATTAAGTCTGATGAGGTAATAATGCCTTTTAATAAATCACCTTCCATAACTGGAATATGATGGTAACCATGTTGAGTCATAAATAAAGTGGCATCAAATAGTGTCGCGCTAGGCAGGATAGTTTCAGGGTTACTTGTCATGATTGTTTCGATAAGGTCGACAAAATTAACCGCTTTAGCAACAGCTCTTGAGCGAATATCTCGGTCAGTAACGATGCCTAGTAATTTTTCTTTTTCCATAATTAGAATAGATGATAGTCGACGGTCTGACATTTTCTGAGCCGTTTTTTGGATAGTTTCTGTTGGTGCGACAGACAATACTATCGTGCTCATAACATCTTTTACTAACCGCATCATTTCATGAGGATTAGGTTCGTGGCGAGCTGCACGTCTTACTCTACGACTGCGTTGGCTATGAAAGAATCGATCGAAAATACGGTTGTTTTTTCTTAGCTGTTGATAGTGTACTTCTGGTATTAAATATATTAACGAATCTTCTATTAGTGTAGCGCGAATGCCAGGTTGTTCAGAGTTTAAACCCATTAAATTGAAACTGACTGATTCACCTAGTTTATCAACTAATTTATCCTCTTTGGTTCTTAATTCGACAGCACCACTTCTGATAATTCTGAGACCGCCATCGCCTTGATCAAAATCAAAGGTTTTACCTTTTCTATAATAACTTATTTCGATTTTAGGTAAAATTGAAAGTAGTTCAGAGTCTGGTAGTTCATCAAATGGCATGCACTCTTTTAAAAAATCTAATAAACTCGAAAGTTCTGGATTTTCAGAGGGTGTATCCATGATGGATGTGTTCATAATAAACCCATATCTGTTAGTGTGATTTACTGTCTAAAATCACTATGAAAAGACGTTTCATAATTCACAAATGCTAATCCCGCATCCCCATAATAAACACTTTTATTTGCTGAGGCAGCTAAGCGAATACGATCTTCGCTGATAGATGGATTAACTAATGTCATAGCCCAGAGAGTACCGTCTTTATTAAGCGAAACCATTTTAGAGGGGGTTGATTGTTTATCTAATGAATCTACTTGAGCAGCCAGCACACCTTCTAATGGATACGGAGATTCTAATTCAATTTTTAAATGTTCTCCATCTTCCCATGTACCTTTAAGTGCTAATTCAAAGTCTCCATTCTTTAACTGGCAATGGCCACTACTATAACGACAGTTTGGTTTTTCTATTAATTCATATTGGGCACCTGCTTGAGCGGCATGAGGTTTTTCTGATACAGCAGCATCCACAGAAAAATAGCTGATCAAAGCAAGAATTGGCGCAACGATAAGAGCGACAATAAAATGTTTATTTTTTAAAAAATTCATAAATTTTCCTTAAAGTAAGTAACACTGGAAAAACCCCAGTGCTACAGCCCTAATTATTATTTAGGGCGATTTACTGCTAATGGTCAGAGGCTTGCTCAACACCGCAAGGCATACGGATATGTTCAACTAACTCTTGTATTTCTTTTGGTGGCTCTTTTGTTGCACGAGATACAGCGAATGCAACAGTGAAGTTAACCACTGCGCCCACGGCACCAAATGCATTGGGTTCAATTCCAAGGAACCAGTTTTGAGGCATGTCACCTAAGAAGGAAGTTTCAGCAATAAACATAATCCCTTTATGTTGGAACACATATAGAAGAGTAACCGTAATACCTGCGATCATACCGGCAATGGCACCTTCTTTATTAATACGTTTACTAAATATACCCATCATAAGTGCAGGGAAGATAGATGATGCTGCTAAACCAAAGGCGAGGGCGACCGTCCCTGCTGCAAAATCAGGTGGATTAAATCCGAGATAGCCTGCAACAGCGATGGCACCAGCCATTGCGATTCGACTGGCTCTCAGTTCCTGTTTCTCAGTGATGTTAGGCATGAGTACGCCTTTTAATAAATCGTGAGAAATAGAGGATGCAATGGCGAGCAATAAACCAGCCGCGGTTGAAAGGGCAGCGGCTAGACCACCAGCGGCAATTAAAGCGATAACCCAGTTTGGTAACTGTGCTATTTCAGGATTGGCCAATACCATAATATCACGATCAATTTTCACCATTTCGTTAGTGTCTTTGTTCGAGGTATACTGGATTTTTCCATCTTCGTTTTTATCTTCAAATTGCAATAGGCCAGTTTTTTCCCAGTTTTTAAACCATTGAGGTCGCTCTTCATAAACTAGGTGTTCACCTTGGGTCGGTTCAAGTGTGCTCATTAAGTTTAAGCGAGCCATGCCAGCAACTGCAGGAGCCGTTGTATAAAGAATTGAGATAAATACCAAAGCCCAACCAGCAGAAGAACGTGCATCCTTTACATTAGGAACCGTAAAGAAACGTATTATGACGTGAGGCAAGCCTGCCGTACCAATCATTAATGAGAGGGTGTATACAAACATGTTCGTGGTACTCAATCGAACGCTTGTGGTGTACTCCATAAAGCCCAGTTCAGTCACGACCTGATCAAGCCTATCTAGTAAGTAAACTTCGCTTCCAGATAATGTGCTACCAAATCCCAGTTGCGGGAACGGGTTGCCTGTTAAGTTTAATGAAATAAAGACCGCTGGAATGGTGTAAGCAAGAATAAGCACACAGTACTGAGCAATCTGAGTGTAAGTAATGCCTTTCATGCCGCCTAAAACAGCGTAAAAGAATACAATAGCCATACCCGTTAACAAGCCTACGTCATAGCTTACTTCTAAGAAACGAGAGAACGCCACGCCAATGCCTTTCATTTGACCAATTACATAGGTAACCGAACAAATGATTAAACATACAACGGCCACAATGCGCGCAGTACGAGAGTAAAAACGATCACCAATGAATTCTGGCACCGTGAATTTACCGTACTTACGTAAGTAAGGAGCCAGTAACATGGCTAGTAGTACAAAGCCACCTGTCCAGCCCATTAAAAAGACTGAACCGCCGTATCCCATAAAGGCAATTAAGCCTGCCATTGAAATGAATGACGCTGCTGACATCCAGTCAGCCGCAGTTGCCATGCCGTTTGCAACGGGATGAATGCCACCGCCAGCCACATAAAACTCTTTTGTCGACCCTGCTCGTGCCCATATGGCGATGCCAATATAGAGCGCAAAGGTGATGCCAACCACAATGTAGGTTAATGTTTGTAATTCCATAATGTTTTACCTCACTCTTCGTCTACGCCGTATTTACGGTCAAGGGCTGCCATTTTTCTCGTATAGGTAAAGATTAAAATGACAAAAGTATAAATAGATCCTTGTTGAGCAAACCAAAAGCCCAACTTGTATCCACCCAAATGAAAAGCGTTAAGCTCATCCACAAATAAAATGCCACAGCCAAAAGATACGATAAACCAAACTACCATTAGCTTTATCATCAGGCCGACATTTTCTTTCCAATAGGCTTTTGCATCATCTTCCGATTTAAACGCCATGATTATTCTCCTTAAATTAAATTTACTTAATCAGTATTAGTCACTTTTATTTGTCAGAGCAATTAGACTAATGTCTATCCGTGTTTAGTGACACGTAGGGTTCTGAAATAAAATGTGATTGCTTGATTAAATTAAAATGCCCACTTGCTAGTGAATTGAATGCGACTCAAATCGCCGTTGATACCACTTTCGGTTTCACGTTCGGCAATCATGTATTCAGCACCAAATGTTAATTTAGGAGCGGGTGAGTACATTAAGTTTATGTTGATGTTATTAATGCTTTTTGTGACATCAGTGACGATTTCCTCAGAGTTGTCAGCATCAGAAAATGCATACATAACGGTAGAGCGAAGTTTTTCATTCCAATTATGCTTATAAGCAACATAGCCACCGGTTACGGTATTTAAGTCAATGCTGCCGTCAGCTTTAATACCGCCATCACGGAACGCGTTTAATGCAATGTAGCGACCCAGGTTACCGTTGCTAAGCATAAACTTAAGGTCATCACCGTTGCCTAAAACATACTTACCACTTAAAGTAATAGCAAAACCGCTTTCTGCTTCGTCGTTAGTGCCATCGTTGTAGCCAATTTGGCGCAGCATAACTGCAGCACTGTAGTTGACATCGCCAGCCTTGTTGTCGTAACGAGCGATTAAGTCAGGAAGCGTTGCTGTGTCAAGGTTGTTACCTTCAGCCGAACCTAAGCCACTGCCTCCGCGATCATCATAAAAACCTGCTGAAGAGTTTTCAGCTGCGACCATTAATTTTCCTGATCCCATAGCCATTGTGTAACGCACTTGTGGCTGACGAACAAAAATAGCGCCAGAAGTTGGGCCTACGAAATCCACTGCTTCAGGTAGTGCGCCAGTATTAAAAAATGTACTCCAAGTTTGACCGGTTAAAATAGATGATCCATCTTCTTGGGTTAAGCTAAAGAATGCATGGCGTAAACCGTTTGATGCTTGGTTGGTTAAGCGTTCATCGTTACTAGCATTAAAGTCCATTTCAATGAATGATTTAACTTGTCCTGCTTCGGTATCAGTCATTGTGGTGAAATTCAAACGACTGAACTTTGCATTACTATCAAATACACGATCACCTTCGGCGCTTCCATTACCGACTGCAATTGTAGAAGGGACTAAAAAGTCATCACCTACATTACCTGCCCGTGCTTGATCAGAATATTGACTGAACATGGCATCAAACTTTATGAAACCACCGTATTTAAA
This sequence comes from Bermanella sp., assembly GCA_034112325.1. Lineage (GTDB taxonomy): Bacteria > Pseudomonadota > Gammaproteobacteria > Pseudomonadales > Oceanobacteraceae > Bermanella. The sequence goes on from JAWUVO010000098.1 coordinate 9,393, forward strand.
TGTGGTTTCTGCCATTACAGGTGCTGCGAGGGTAGCCAGACCCAAGGTGCACGCTAAGGTTAAGTGTTTACGTGTTTTCATATTATTCCCACTCCGAATTATTGTTATATTTTGTGGTTAAAGACGTTTTTGCATAGCCAGTATTACGTGTAAAAGAGGGACTTAGATATTAATCCTTAGTCTAGGCTAGACTAAAGTCTAATAACAAAGGCATTGAATTATTTTTAAACAGTAAGTTATTGAGAGTATTGCCTGATTAGACAAAGGTCTAATGGAAAGCGGCATTAATAATTGTGACACTGAGATGATCAAATAACATAAAAAATGCATTGAAAATATATCGAGGGCGTTATGAATGGACAAACTGTATTTCCAGTTAGTGAAAAAACATTAGAAAATACTTTGCTCACCAATGAACAATATTTAGCAATGTATGAAGAGTCAGTGAATGATCCTGAATCATTCTGGACCAAACAAGCTCAGCGTATTCAGTGGATTAAGCCTTTTACAAAAGTAAAAGACGTATCATTTAAAAAAGAAGATTTGCATATTAGATGGTTTGAAGATGGCGTACTTAATGTCAGTGAAAACTGTTTAGATCGACACCTACCAGAAATGGAAAACGACGTTGCGATTCTATGGGAGCCCGACCAAGAAGGACAACAAGCGCGCAAAATCACCTATGGTGAGCTTTCAAGAGAAGTGAACCAGTTTGCTAATGGCTTAAAAAGTCTAGGCGTATCAAAAGGTGACGTTGTGACAATCTACATGCCAATGGTGCCAGAAGCATCCATGGCTATGTTAGCTTGCTCGCGAATAGGTGCCGTTCATTCTGTTGTATTTGGTGGATTTTCACCAGAAGCACTCGCAGGAAGGATTGAAGATGGTAATTCTCATTATGTGATAACAGCCGATGAAGGATTGCGTGCTGGTAAGCCGATACCATTGAAATCAAACGTGGATCAAGCCATTGACCTATGCAAACCTAATCAAGTCAATAATGTCATCATGCTGGCGCATACAAAAGGTGATGTGAATCGTGTAAGTGGACGTGATGTGGATTACCGCAGTTTAGTGGATCAACAATCGATAGATTGTGTGCCTGAGCCTATGAATGCAGAAGACCCTTTATTTATCCTATATACATCAGGCTCTACAGGTAAACCAAAAGGCGTATTGCATACAACAGCAGGCTATTTAGTGTACGCCGCAATGACACATGAATACGTATTTGATTACCGCAAAGGAGAAGTATATTGGTGTGCAGCCGATGTTGGTTGGATAACAGGCCATAGCTATATTGTATATGCACCACTATGTAATGGTGCCACCGTAGTGATGTACGAAGGTGTACCCACACATCCTGATTGTGGTCGTGTAGGGCGAATTGTTGACAAGCTAAACGTTAATATTTTGTATATAGCACCTACTGCTATTCGTTCTCTAATGTCCGAAGGAGACCTAGCCGTAGAAGGGTGTGATCTCTCAAGTCTAAGGTTGCTAGGAACAGTAGGAGAGCCTATCAATCCACAAGCTTGGCATTGGTATAGCCGCACCTTTGGTAAAGATAAGTGCCCTATCGTAGATACATGGTGGCAGACTGAAACAGGCGCAGCCATGATCACGCCTCTACCAGGGGCCACAGCATTAAAACCCGGTTCGGCTACTCGACCTATGTTTGGTGTTCAACCAGCATTAGTGGATGAGCACGGCAATGAATTAGAAGGCGCTACCAAAGGCAATTTAATTATAAAAGACAGTTGGCCCGGGCAAATGCGCACCGTGTTTGGTGATCACCCGCGGTTTATCGAAACGTATTTTTCAACTTACGAAGGTGCGTACTTTACGGGAGATGGTGCACGCCGTGATGAAGACGGGTACTACTGGATCACAGGTCGAGTAGATGATGTATTAAATGTATCAGGTCATCGCATGGGGACAGCCGAAATAGAAAGTGCACTGGTGGCTCATGATGCAGTAGCCGAAGCAGCTGTAGTAGGCTTTCCGCACGACCTTAAAGGTCAAGGGATATATGTTTATGTCACATTGGGCGCAGGCAGTGAACCGTCAGAAACCATGCGAAAAGAATTAACCGCTTGGGTAAGAAAAGAAATAGGCCCTATCGCCACACCAGATATTATTCAGTGGGCGCCAGGTTTACCAAAAACTCGATCAGGCAAAATCATGCGCCGCATTTTACGTAAGATCGCCAATGAAGAGTTTGATACCTTAGGAGACATATCAACATTGTCAGACCCATCAGTGGTTGAGCAATTAATAGCTGAACATAAGGTGCTTTCAGAGGTAGCTTAAAGTAGAAATAACCGAGCTAAATTGGCAGGGTTATAATGTAACACCACGAAGAATCCGCTTGGAGTGTTTGGGGACTGATTAATTTAGTCCCCTTTTTTTATGGCTAACAGATCTATACCGTTATTTTATTATATTCATTTGATTTATTGGATAGCACGCGTTTGAAGATACGTGCTTAAATTAATCATGAATTTTATAGCGCTGGTCGAATAGGCAGTCATGGTGTACATTAATTTTTAAAGCTGTAAAAGCAATAAATATAATAAAAAGGTGATACACATGTACGCACCATTAATAAATACACGCACAATAATCATTGCTGATGATCATCCACTTTTTAGAATGGCGCTTAGTGGCACACTTAAGACTATTGTGCCTCAAGCTGGGATTTTAGAATCTGAAGACCTTCCTAGCTTGCAGACGTGTGTTGAACAAAATGATCAGTCAGATTTAATATTGCTTGATTTACACATGCCGGGTGCGGATGGATTTAGCGCGCTTATTTTCTTGGTTGCACATTACAGCCACATTCCCGTGATTGTCGTATCTGCACATGAAGAGCCCGAAATTATGCGTCGCGCATTAGATTATGGTGCCAGTGGATTTTTACCTAAAAGCTCAAGCCCTGAACTGATGAAAGGCGCACTTGATACAGTGCTTAAAGGTGGAGTATGGGCTCCAGAAGGGCTATCTCAGCAACGAATGGTTGGCAAGAGAGAACAGAGCATTGCTGATTCATTAGCTTTATTAACACCTCAGCAATTTAGAGTTGCATCTATGGTGAGTCAAGGGCTATTGAATAAACAAATTGCCTATGAACTGAATGTGACCGAAGCCACTATAAAGGCGCACATGACAGAGATATTTAAAAAACTGGGAGTCCATTCTCGAACCCAAGTAGCGCTGACACTAAGTCACCTATCAATTACGCCAGAAACCATTAGTTGATTTAGCTTTAATTATTAATATCTAATTTGTTCTAAGTTTTTACGCTCACGAGACAGAATCTCCTAGACTATGTGAAAACTCACTTATTTAAATGTTGCTTATTAGATTGTGAATAATTTAATTACTGGAATGACGCTAGCCAAAGCATTCGCTTGCTAAGGGTGAAAAGTCTTTTTGTGGCAGCATCTAATATTCAGTTTCTAACTTCTAATCGCACGATGCATTAAATTCCTTAACGCAGTTGACGCAACAGGTTTGCTCAAAAATAAACAAGCTGCAACAGATGCTTGTTGTCTTATTTTGTCACTGTTATCAGCACTGATCACAATAGCTGGAATAATGGTTTGCCAATGAAAACGTAATGCTTCTAATACATCAAGACCTGTTTCACTGTCTAAATGATAATCGGCTAATACAATTTTTGGTGGCGTTGATTTACGCCAATGATTCAATGCCTGCTTTAAATCCACAGCCGTTGTAACATGGCAACCCCATTGCTCTAACAACGATTGCATGCCAGACAGAATAAGAGGGTCGTTATCAATACATAAAACATCAATATTATTCAGATTAGGGTCAACAATTGATTTAACCTCTGGTTTTTCAGTTTTCTCGCCGATGGGAACCGAAATTCTAAATACTGATCCCACTCCAACTTTTGAGTCCATAGAAAGTGGATGACCTAATAATTGAGATATCCTATGGGTAATAGATAGTCCGAGCCCTAAACCCTGACTACTGGTACCAGGTAAGCGCTCAAATTCCTCAAATATTTTCTTTCTATTTTCTTCTGCTATGCCTAGACCTGTGTCCCAAACTTCAATAATTGCCATTTTACCTTTACGACGGCAACCCAAAACGACTCGTCCACTTTTTGTATAGCGTAATGCGTTAGATACAAAATTTTGCAATACCCTGCGTAATAAATGTGGATCACTGTAAATCCATAAAGAGGATTCTATGCACTTGAAGTGTAAATTGGCTTTTTTTGCCAAAACGTGACTCTCAGATGTTAATGGGATAAACAAAGAGCTTAGCGAAAAGTTGTTTCGATTAGCTTGCTCTTTACCCGACCCTAAGCGAGACGTCTCGCGTAGCGAACCAATTAACTGTTCAGTTTGTGCCAGTGCATCATCTAATTGTTTGACTACAGTTTTAAGCTGATTATTTTCTAATCCTTCTACTTGTGAGCTTAACGAGGAGACAAATAATCGTGACGCATTGACCGGCTGTAATAAATCATGACTGGCGGCTGCCATAAAGCGGTTTTTACTGGTGTAGGAATTTTTCAACTCTTGTTCGGTTCGAGCGCGCAGGGTGTTTTCTCTTAGCAATGAGTGGTTAGCTGCTTGAAGCTCACGAGTTCGTTCATTTACGCTGTCTTCTAATGTATGTTTTGCATCTTCAAGTTTTTTTACCATGTGGTGGTAATTAGATACATCCGTAAAGGTTGTGACATAACCACCATTGTCTAAAGGTGTGCCGCTAAGCTCAATAACTTTACCATTAGGTAATATGCGTTCTAGTCGGTAGTTTTTTCCTGAGCGTAATTGCTGAATACGACGACTTACAATTTCATCAACAGAATTATTATCGTCGCCTAGATAGCCTCTTACAGCGTTATAGTAATACACTTTTTCAATGTCGCAGCCCACATATAAAAGCCGTTGAGGGTACTCAAGTAAATTTTGATATTGTTGGTTCCAGGCAATCAGTTTTAAATCTTTATCTATCACGCTGATTCCTTGGGGAATAGTTTCTAGAGTGGTTTGCAGTAACGTTTGGCTAAACCGTATTTGACGAGAACTACCACTAACCAATGAAACAAAATCTTGTAGTAATAATGGTTGCTGACTGGCCAGTAGCTCCATAGCGCGACGTGCAGATACCGCACCTATAATGGCAGCCATATCACTTTCGATAGCTGATACGGTAAACCTAGGAGCTTGATCATGAGGTAGTAATCGGTGTCCTAACTGGACTTCAAAATCTTGCCAAATTTTTTCAACTCGTTGTTTACCAAACAATGGCTCAATGAGGGATTGTAGCTGTCTAATTTCAATGCCTGATGGTTCACGATCAAAATGATCATGACGGTTTAAGCCTCTAATTTTAGTGAATGCCTCTGCTTGGCGTAAATCTAAACTGGTAAATTTTGAGGATTTAGAAACTAATATAAACACTAAAATATTAATTGCTAAGCTCCAAAATACACCATGGCTTAACGGGTCAAGAAAACCTAAAAATAAAAAATTATGTGGGCGTAACCAATCGATAGAAAATAAACCATACGTCATAAAATAATTATCTGGCATTGAAATTATGGGTAGAAGTAAGCAATAAAACCAAAAAATAATGCCAGATAATAAACCTAAAATAACACCTTTTGCATGGCCTCTCTGCCAGTATAGTGCCGCTAATACAGCAGGTAATAATTGCGCGCACGCAGCAAACGAAATAAGGCCCAATGAAGACAGTCCTTCATTTAAACTCATTATTCGCTCTAGACCCCAGCTCATAATTAGAATGCTGATAATAGATATGCGGCGAATAAACCGCAGTGAATATCCTAGATCAGAAGCCTTTGTTTGTTTACGGCTATTTGCGCGTAACCAAATTGGCACAATTAATTCGTTAGAAATCATAATCGACAAAGCAATTGTCGCCACTACCACCATGCCAGTTGCTGCAGAAATAGCACCGATAAAAGTAATGGCAAGTACACCACTTTCTCCACTAAAGTATGGGAGTGTTAAAACATAGCTGTCAGCAGATATATGCAAACCAGTAAAAAGTTCTGCACCAGTTTGTGCAAGAGGAATCGCAAGAATGGCAAACAATGCTAAATAAAGTGGCAGCATCCAACGTGTATAACGCAAATCAGACTTATGCTGATACTCCACGACCATTACGTGAAACTGCCTAGGTAAACAAATAATTGCAGTTGCAGCCAATAGCATTTCGGTAAAAAACTGTGGACTGATTACTTGAGATAATTGAAAGTTAGGTGAATAGGTGAGCTGACCAAAAGAGCTAATTGGAAATATTTCCCAAGCTAATAATGCTACGGCAATAAATGCAATTAACTTAATAACTGATTCTAGCGCTACTGCTGTGATCATACCGCGTAACCGATTTGGTCCATCAATGACTCGTGTACCAAATGCAATAGCAAACCAGCCCATAACAATCACAGACACCAAGCTTGAGCCATAATCAACGCTTAGGTCATTAATAGATTTCCAGTTGATCGTAGACCAAGCAATACCCACTGCGCGCAATTGCAAGGCAATGTAAGGCAAGGTGCCAATTACCAGTACCAAGGTCACTATCGCCGCTAAAGGTTGGTGTTTACCGTACCTAGAACCTACAAAATCAGCAATGGATGTGACTTTATTGCGTGAACTAATAATTAATAATCGACGAATGAATCGCCAACCAAATAAAAATAAAAGAATAGGGCCCAAATAAATAGGCAGGTAATGCCAGCCATTCTTAACAGCCTGCCCAACAGCCCCTAAAAATGTCCACGAGCTACAATAAACCCCAATCGAAAGAGTGTAGATTAGCGGGCGCCACCAGTCTGTTTTTATACGATGGCTATACCTTTCGGCCAACCAAGCAATGGCAAATAAAAGCGTGCCATAAACAGACACTAAAATGAGTAAATACTGATTATCCATACCACTTCTTTTTTACGATTATTAAGCCCAGCTTAAACTGAATTTTATACGGCGTGAACCTCTATTTCATTTAGACATTAGTCTTAGTATTGATGGCGGAGTATGACTACTTGTTATAGTTTTTTGATGCTCATAGAAATCAATGCAAGTAATCTTTCTTTACATCAATATAGGGTAAACCAATCCAATTCTGGTGGTTGCCTAAGTATCGTTTTTTTAAACGGATTCGTTCATTATTTTCAACTTTGGTTTTCACCTCGTTGTTTTCACTGGAGTGGTTTATATTAGTTTTATAGCGTCCGAATTTTAATAAAACCGGAATTAGTATCAGCGTAATCGGTGTCGAAAACAGTTTCCCAAATACCAAGGAGGCAGCCGCCGGTTTTAAGTATTGTGCTTGTTCGGACGTTGCTAGTAATAGTGGGATAAGACCACAGACGGTTGTAACTGTTGTTAGGAATATAGCCTTAAGTCGACTTCTGCCGGCTTCAATTAATGTATCGCTGACATTCATGCCGCTGTCATGCAGTTGATTAAACCGCGTCATTAAAACGAGTGAATCATTAATTACCACGCCCGTCATGGCCATCAAACCAAACATAGATAACAAACTAAACGATAAGTCCATTAACCCATGGCCTAAAATAGCACCGGAAAATCCAAAAGGAATCACCGACATGATGATGAACGGTTGCCAGTATGATTTAAGTGGCACCGCCAGTAATACATAAATAAGCAGCAAGGTAAGTAACATGGATTTTTTAAAACCAGCTTGTACTTCATCTATCTCTTCAAATTCACTGGCGGCTTTTATCTCAACATCTGGGTACAGCTTTTGAAGTTTGATAACAGATGATGTTTGTAATTTTTCCCAAGTGACTTTTGGCGACGTAACTGTGCGGTTTTGACGCCAAAAAATACTGACCACTTCATTGGTTTCGGCGATACAATACTTCGGATTCACGCGTGTATTCGAATTCACTGATCTCACCCAAGGTCACATAACTGTCATTGCCCAAGTGGACTGGGGTAGATTTTAATTGACAAATACTTGAGCGTTCATTTTCATAAAAACGTAACAATACCAGCGTTTCTTCGCCTTCATCTAATAAGCGATGTAGCTCAATGGCGCCAAATGCACCGCCCATTAAGGTGGCTAATTGACGTTGATTGATACCAAGTTGTCTGCCACTTTGATTCAAGGTTGCGGTTAATTTTTGCTTCCCACCCTGGCTATCATCAAATGCATTATTCACACCTTCGAGTTTGGCTGGATCGGTTTTTAATAACCCGGCAACCGGCTCTTGCTTTTAATAATAATCACAAAAATATTTTGTCGTATTGGCGACTAGACGAATAGGCTAGATGACTGGGAAAAATAAACTTACTTTTAATTAATGAAAGCAACAGAGTAAAAATAACCACCTCAGAAAAATCCTTGAGTATTTTTACTGACTCAAGATAACGCGCTTAGATCTTGAAAAGTTGCTATTTATAAACAGGTCTAAAAATAATTACCTTTGATGAAATAGAATTAAATGACACTCTAATTGATCTACTAATGTAGAGAATTACCCTTTAAAGTAGGCACTCATTTGTATCAATATTACGCAGTATCCTTAAAATTTAAGGTGTTAAACTAGGGTGTCTATTGTGATTCTATGTTTTAGTAAGTTGCTGTACTTGGGCATTTCGACACCTTTAAAATATTTAAAAGCGTCTATACTATTGGGGTAAGTTCAGGCGAGAAGGCTAAACTTGTTATGTGCGTGCACTCCTTGAATGCTTATTAGCGAAGCCCTTACTTGCAAAATAATCCACCCGCTCAAACGAAATATGATCCCCTGCATCTTTGCCATAATACGCTTCTACTATTTTCCCACTTTCGTCAATAAGGAAGTCAGCAGGCATGTTGTTGGCTGTACCAACTCCACCTAACGTCTTTACGCTCCTGACAAAACCAACCTTGGACATACCTTTTATCCATACAATGGGGCGTGTAATGACGGCTAGTAGTTTCCTCATAAAAGATTTTTCAATTCTGTAAACTTCATAAACCTCGCGGTTTGGATCAGCAGCTACAGGAAATGGTCGCGGCCGTGCCAAAACAAACCTTTTTATCTCGGATGGATCGGCTGAGAAGGCTACAACGATTTGTAGGCCAAGATTATCTAACTTTTTAAATTTATCTGTAAGCTGATACAGATGTAAATTACAGAATGGACATGCGGGATCACGGTAAAATGTCAACAATGTACGTGAGCCGTGACCAAAGGTTATTATATTACCATCTACGTCTTTCAACTGAACGAGAGGCGCTTCTTGGGGCGACGTTAATCTTGCCATGTTATATTTTCACCTTAAAATTAAAAATTATGAACCTTAATCGTATAATCACGCGATACGGAGTCTGGTCTATTGATTTGTTAAGACTATTACTCAATATTTATAACAGTACGTTGTAGTATTACATTTAGTTGCAAGCTTCCTAATATGAATGATAAGTGTGCTAGTACAGTGATTTTAGCAATTAACAAAGTAATTTATAGAATCTACAAAATCTACAGAGGACACTGACTCTAATATAAAAATTAGAAGTAAAATGAAGATATTAGGGTGAGCATAATCTTAAAGCACAAATAGGCTGTAGTAATATTTGCTCGACGCGCAATTAAGTGTAGGTTGCTGTATTAAATTTTATCGGAATGCTCTACAATTCTAAGAAGCGCAGCTCACATGCAGGCAGAGCTTCATATTTAAAACTAAACAACAATTAATGCACTAGTTATGTGGCGTTTTAATATTATAAATATTAATTACAAAGTAGGTCGTAGTCATGCAAACGTTTCTATCTAATACCAATCGTGTAAAAATTACTGGTAGTGATGATGTTTGCTTACAATGCCAATTTAATGTTGATGCTTATCGAGATGAGTTGTTTAATGAATTTAATATTTTATTTCCTAAATCTTTAGCTAAAGCTGTACCTAAACGTAAAGCTGAGTTTCTTGCAGGAAGAGTTGTCGCTCGGGAAACAATGAAATTAATGGCGCTTCCTTTGGTAAATATTCCAATTGGTATAAATAGAGCTCCGCATTGGCCAGAAGGTGTTGCGGGGTCCATCTCTCACAGTAATAATCTGGCATTTTGTTTAATAAGTAAAAAAAAACTGGCGTAGGCATAGATTATGAAAAATTTATTTCTGATGAAGACTCAGCTGATATTCAGAGATCTATTGTTAATGAAAATGAAGTCAGATTATTTAGTGAAGTAAGCTCTGATTATAATAAAGTATTAACGTTGGCCTTTTCAGCGAAAGAGTCACTTTTTAAAGCGTTATATTTTTCAGTAAAAAAGTATTTTGATTTCCTTGATGTAACTATAATTTCTTTTCAAGATAAACCATCTACTGATAGTTCATCTTTTTTAAGTTTAACTTTGGAATTAAATATTGATTTAAATGAGAGTATAGGCAAAGGAAGAATCTTTAAGATATCTTATCAATGGCAAGATGAAGGTGTGCTTACTTTCATAAGCGTTAATGTTTAAAATTGAGGAATTGAGGAATTGAGGAATTGAGCAATAAAGCCTGAAAACTACATTTTATACTTAAAACTCTTATAATGTAATTTTACCTGTTTACATTCGGCATCTTAATTCAACATCATTTCCTTCAGGGTCTTTTATATAAATCGAATTACCTTCGCCTTGTGCCCCAAATCTACTTTCAAACTCACCAACTTCTATTCCACTTTCTTTAAGATAAGTAATAATATCTTTTTCTGGAACAGGTTTGATTTGTAAGCAAAAATGATCAATATTTCTTTCGGACTGAGTTGGCGCACCGCCACCCATAGCGCCAAGTCTGCTATCAACCACGACTAAATCGATAAGCGCGCTACCTGCTCGAAGTTGAGTAAGGCCAGTTTCTACGGGGGTCTCTCGCTCAATAGTGCAGCTTAACACCTTGGTATAAAAATCAATCATTTCCTTGATTTTTGTTGTTCTTAATACGATGTGATCTATTGCTAGAACTTCTAACATTTATATATCCTTTTTAGCTTTACGTTTAATTTTTATTATTAAAGGTCGTCAATATCCCATAAAGGCGTACTTAAATAACGCTCTCCACCAGAGGGAAACAACGTAACAATATTTTTCCCTTCATTTTCAGCACGTTTAGCTAGCTCAATGGCACCGTAAAGTGAAGCCCCTGTTGAAATACCGCCAAAAACTCCTTCTTCCCGAAGTAAATAACGCGCCATGGTAAACGCATCTTGATCTTGAATAATGATGGCTTCATCAATTAGCGATACGTCAGTCGTTTTGGCGATAAAGCCTGCATTTAATCCTTGAATTTTATGAAGGCCAGGTTCACCACCTGATAATAAAGCACAATTTTCAGGCTCTACTGCGACAATTTTTATCAGAGGATTTTGCTCTTTTAGATATCGTCCTACACCAGAAATGGTACCACCTGTACCAAGTCCGGTAACAAAAATATCTATATCACCTTCCATATCTCGCCAAATTTCCATGCCAGTGGTTTCATAGTGGGCCTGTGGATTACCCATATTATCAAATTGCATTGGAGACCAAGCATCAGGTATTGTTTCTAATAACTCTTTTACTTTAGCAATAACTGCGGCAAAGCCGTCAGCTCCTGGTGTTCTTACTACTTCAACGCCCTGGGCTTTAAGCACTTTAACGCGTTCAATACTCATTGTATCAGCGAGCACCACCATGGTTCTGTAACCCATCTGCTTGGCAACAAGGCCTAAGCCAATTCCTGTATTGCCAGAGGTAGCTTCTATGATTACCGATTTACTTGGTTCAATTAGTCCTTCTTTTTCTGCATTATTTATCATTGATAATGCGATGCGGTCTTTAACGCTAGACATCGGATTGTACATTTCTAATTTTGCGTAAATATTTCCAGGTAAATGATTAGAAATCTTATTCAATTTAATCATTGGGGTATTACCAATTAACTCGATAATATTATTATAAATTTTTGTCATATTAATCTCTTGATCACTACCACAGTTGATCGGCTAGTATTTATTTACACGTGGTAAGTATGAGCTTATAAGTTGGATCTAACTAAGGTACTATTTCATTTATTATAAATAATATGTGCAACGATACTATTTAATACAATAACTTACTTTCTAATAACTGCTAATATTTTAGCTAAAGGCAAGCTCAATGAATGATTACCTGTTAAAAGATAATATCTTAGATACCCAAGCAGTCATTCGATTACGATCTTCGGTTGGTTGGGATAGCTTAAGCGAAACAACCTTAACCAAAGCACTTTCTAATTCAATTTTCTTTGCCAGTATCTGGCATCAAGGCCAAGCAGTTGCTATGGGCCGCATTGTTGGTGATGGCCATCAATATTTTTATCTCCAAGATATGATTGTTAACCCAGCCCATCAAAAAATGGGTTTATGCCAACGTATCACTGAACATTTGGTTAGCCAAGTAAAAAGTATTGCTGAACCTGGCGCCTTTTTTGGATTAATGGCTGCTGCAGATGTTGCTGGTGTTTATCAAAAATATGGTTTTGTTGAACGTCCAGCTAATATGCCTGGCATGGCTATGCCCATCAGTTAACTTTTGCAACAGCTAAAATACCTGATTAATACTCAGGTGTTTTAATTAAGGTATCTTTTCGCCCGACAATTTCCGGAAGGTACACTTGCTCGTTCCAAACGTCTGGCTCTACCGGCTCTACGGCAATAGAGACAACACTTTCATCACAACCAACAATTGTAGTTATCGCTTCTGTGATGCTTTTAGCTAAAGCAATATGTTGCTCTTCACTTAGTGAAGGGAAGTGTTTAATATTTATATGTGGCATTTTTCTTCCTTTAAATAATAATCAATTTACTATAAAACAGCGACAAGTTGGTCTATGTGTGTTGTTTTAAGCATGCTGTAATGGTTTGCTTCAATTTGTTCTATCACTGGCTCAATGGTAGAAAAAGCGTCATTATTTTCAATAAATGAATAGTCATCACCCGTCGCTTTAATGATTTTAATCGGCGCCTTTAATTGTCGCTGCTTGAGCTCGTTAAACGTGTACTTAAATTCGAAAGTCATTGTCACTATATCAATAATCCTCATAACTAAACCAGTTTCTAATTGATTATTCAACCCGCAAATAAAGTTAATAAACTTTTCTTTAGTGTCAACAACAGCTAAGCACTTAACTAATGAATCACTCTTTATTGTCCCCATGAATACTGAATACAATATAGTTAAAAACTTTTTATTGGTAAAGGTTGCTTCGCTATCTTGGGTTAAGTGCTGTTCGTCATTTAATGTGGGTGAGCCTGGAGCAATTAAGTATAAGTTTTCAACTACATCGCCGGCTTGCTCTAATTGATAACAGGCCTCAAAAGCAACTCGGGCACCAAATGAATAACCCCATAAGGTATAAGGGCCATCACCCTGATTTTGCTTTATCATAGCAACATCTTTGGCAGCCATTTCACTGATGGTTTTGTAAGGAATTTCTCCGCTATTAATTCCGTATGCTTGGATACCAAAAAAAGCTCGGTCGGTACCCATTTTTTCAGCTAGTAATCGTAAATTCATACAATAGCCTCCCAATCCTGGCCAACAATATATTGGGCTTTTCTTTCCTTTACTCTGAAAAGGGACTAAACGTGAGGCTAAATCAGTCTCTTTTTTATTAATAGCTTGTGCTATTTTTTGAATAGTAGGGGAGGAAAAAACTATTTGTAACGGTAAGTCGCAGCATAAAATTGTATTAATTTTATTGATAACACTAACAGCAATCAGTGAATTCCCACCGAGTTCAAAGAAGTCAGCATCAACCGAAATTGAGTCTCTCTTCAGTCCTTTTTTCCAGATTTCTAATACAGCACGCTCAATGTCATTTGAAGGTTCTATATGTTCTTCACTGACACAATCAGACTCTAATGCAAGTAAGGCTTTAGTATCTATCTTTCCATTAACCGTTAATGGCATTTTATCGATAACTTTAATGGTATTTGGCATCATATGAGTTGGCAGAAACTTGACCAGATCATCTTGAATAATTTCTGATGGTCCTTTCATATGAACTAAATCTTCGTTCATACCGTCACTTTGTATTTGCATATCGCTGATAAGACCGCCAATAAAGAAATATGATGGGCCTACATCTTTATTTAGAATATGTTTAATTCGCTTTGCTGATGGCAGGTTATTACCTGTTTTTGAACTATAGCCAGAAGACATGAAGCCAATATTTAAATCGTTCATTTGCAATGATTGTAACTTACGACCTAAGTTAATGTACCCCAGCCAATCTTGATCTGTTGTACTTAAAACAGAAATACCGAATGAAGCTCTTTCATAAACAGATTGATTAATAGCGATTACATGCTTTTTTAAAATTATCTCACTTGATACGAATACTAACTGACCGTCTTCATATAAATATTTACCAGCTTTAAGATCTGACACTTGCCCAGGATGAGCTTGTAAATACAAACAGACATCGTCACTCATTACTTCTTTTGTTCCTGACACTATATTAAAGCTACCAAGATAATAATCGTTCTGTGCGACCTCAAGCAACTCGATGGTTTCGGGCAAGAAATCACTAGGTTGAATGCTTAAGCCATATATTGGTAAGATATTTTCGAAATAACCAACCATATGGCCAGCTTCCATTTCTAATACTTCTAAAATATTATTTTTATAAATAGGTTCGATAGCCGATTTTTTTCCAACAAAATGTACTTTACATTGCACTGTACCGCTATCTTCTTTCTCAGCAACCAAGATTAGTTGGTGGTGTACTGGATGGTAATAGTAATAACCTGGAGCAAGGTTTCCAATACTATTTATTTCAAGATACATTTGAGTTGCGTACAATGCTCCCGGAGACGCATAACCATATTTAGGTAGTAATCTTTTCTCTGAAAGATACTGTCCAAAATATCGTAGAATCTCACCAAATTCATCATAGTTAAGATCGGATAATTTTGCATAATGGTCGTAATTTACTTTGCTGGTAAGTACATTAAGAATGTCTTGTTTGGTGATCTTTCCACCGTCAAAAAAGCGATAACTTTTTCGGGCAAAAACCAGTTTTTTCTGTTGTTTAGTGGCTATTTTTCCGGGCAAGTTAATAGTTGATTTATTAACATTGTCAGTATCTTTGCGGCAACCTATATTGGTTAGCTGCATTTTAACTTGGCTACGGCTTTTCTTAGATTGATGATGGGAATCATGGTTTCCTTGATCCATCAATGCCGCTTCTCTGGGGTTTAATTCAATCATTGATATTAGGTTTTGGTAACCGGTATATTCATTCTTTTTCAAAAATACCGCTGCGCTATTTACCCAGTCGTGCGTTTCTATTATGGATTTAATTTCATCTAGCTCAACGCGATACCCTCGAAGCTTAACTTGATTATCAATTCTTCCAGAATATTGCACCGAACCATTTTTATTCCAATAAGCTAAATCACCCGTTTTGTAGAGTGTTTGGCTTATTTCTTCGCCATCAAAAAAATGAGTGACAAAAGACTTGGCCGTTAAATCTTCACGGTTCAAATAACCTCTGGCTAAGCCTACGCCAGCAATATAAAGCTCGCCTATATCACCATCATTCACAGGCTTCTTGTTTTTATCAAGAATATAATACTGTGTATTTTGTATCGGTGTACCAATAGAGACCGTGTCTGCACTATCTTGAATGTCTTTCATATCAAAAATATGAGCCGAACTGTTTATAGTACATTCAGTTGGCCCATATAAATTAATAATGCGGCAATTAGGTAACTGCTCTGATAATTCAATGGCAAGGTGTTTTGACAAAGCTTCACCTCCACTAAATATTTGATTGAGAGTGAAACATTGTGTGAATTTTTCAACATCGAGTAATGCGAGTAGTAATGTAGGCACACCCTGTAAAATTGATACGCCATTACGGATCATAGTATCTACAAGCTTCTCTGGATTCTTATAGATACCAGGTTCACCCATTATCACATGAGCTCCGCAACATGGAGCCAAAATTTCCCACTGAGCGGCATCAAAGCTCATTGGTGTTTTCTGTAGAACAACACTTGTACAATCTAATGAGAATTTATTTGATAACCAGTCCATTTGGTTGGCAATACTTTTGTGTTCAATCATTACCCCTTTCGGTTTACCCGTACTGCCCGAGGTGTAAATTACATACGCTAAGTTATCAGGTGAAGCATGCTGTGCCAGCATACAATATTGAGGTTTTTCATTGGTACTGTAGAAATGAGCGATCTGTGAAAATGTTATTAATACGACATCATCTAAAACTAAGGCAGTCAAACGTTCAATTAACTCATCTTGCGCGACAATGATTTTACACTGGCTGTTTTTCAGCATGTATCTTAAGCGATCATCCGGATACTCTGGTGACAGAGGTAAATAAGCTGCGCCCGACTGTAAGATACCCCACACACCAACCATAAGCTCAATCGAAGGATCTACAAATAAACCAACGCATTCATCTAAGCTTACTTCCTGCTGTTGTAAATATAGCGCAAGAGCTAAACTTTTTTCACCAAGCTGCTGATAACTAATATTTGTATCTTGGAAGGAAACCGCGATATTTGGTCCTTGTTGCTCTATTTGGCTGCGAAATAAGTCAACAATATTATCGCCACTGTGGCAATTCGATTTTAGCTGTATCACGTATTTTATATTCCGAGTTTATCTTTATAACTCTACTAATCCCTTTCGTAATGACAGAGAGTATTCGAGTGGCCTAAATTAACATAAATATAGATTGTGGCTCATATAGCTTATGCAGAGCTAGCTTAATATTACGTGATTTTTAAATAAGTGGATCACAACTTATTAGGTACTAAAAAACGAAATTTGATTGGGTGAGGTGATTATATTTGATAGATTTTCTGGCTGATATTGTACGGCTTGAAAAATCTTTTCGCGTTATAGATTGAGCTCTAACAAAAATGTCTGGCTGTTTCATTAATCGCGATTAAGCAGGGTTTAATAGCCAGCGTTCTATTGTAATTAAGAGTTTACAAAGAACATTGATAGTCTACAAAGGCACTCACTCTAAGAAAGAATCATAAATCAAGTAATTGCCTTAAAGTGAGTGTCCCTTGGGGGTGTCCTCTTGCGGTGTATGCACAATGTCTATCAGACAGTTTCAGAAACGATTGCAAGCGGGGTGAATCCTTTAATAATAAGCCACACGCTTAGTGTTATTTCAAATATCCCCCCTGGAATAACACTAATAATATCGATAATTTCATTGTGGCCAAAAAGTTCTGAAATCGAGCCAGATAAAAGAATTATGTATCCAATGAGGCCCCAGACTGATATTAGTCGTGGTATGAGTTTTGATTTGTATAGTATTAAAACAAACATTAAGCCACCCAGACTCCATAGCGCCATTCCCATATGGTAGGCATAAAAACCGCCTTCCTTAAGAAGCTTAGCTATTATTTCTATACTGGGTATT
>JAWUVO010000099.1:0-15016 GCA_034112325.1 Bermanella sp.
GAAAGAACGGTATAAATTCATGGTAGAATGCCTGCAAAAATATTATATGGCTATTGTAATGCCTGTACCCAATAAAAGAATAGACCTATGACAACGAATACGCCTCAAAAAGTCATTTTAGTGGATGGCTCATCATATTTATTCCGTGCATTTCATGCAATTCGAGAGATGAACACCTCTAAAGGGTTTCCAACCAACGCCATTCGCGGCGTGATAAGTATGATTCGCAAGTTACAGAAAGATTATTCAGATACCAAAATAGTGGTGATCTTTGATGCCAAAGGCAAAACCTTTCGCAACGACTTATACAGTGAATATAAAGCTAATCGCCCGCCCATGCCCGATGACCTACGTGTTCAAATCCAGCCGATTCACGACATTATTGTAGCCATGGGTCTGCCATTAATTGTAACTCCGGGTGTAGAAGCCGATGACGTAATTGGAACGCTAGCCAAAGAAGCCAGCGAAAAGGGCATAGAAACCATTGTAAGCACAGGCGATAAGGATATGGCCCAGCTAGTAACCGAGCATGTGACATTAATGAATACCATGACCGACACCTTTATGGATGTTCCAGGAGTGTCTGAAAAATTTGGTGTGCGACCAGACCAGATCATAGACTATTTAGCCTTAATGGGTGACAAGGTAGATAACATTCCTGGGGTTGATAAATGCGGGCCTAAAACCGCTGTTAAATGGCTTGATGCCTATGAAACATTAGCGGGTGTAATGGAAAATGCAGATCAGGTAAAAGGCAAGGTAGGCGAAAATCTTAGGGAAGCTTTAGAACGTTTACCGTTGTCATACGAACTTGCCACCATTAAATGTGACGTTGAGTTAGAGCAAGACCTTGATCAAATAGAAGTAAAGCCAGTGGATACCAAGGCATTGCTGGGTTACTTCACAGAGTATGAATTTAAGACTTGGTGCAAGGAATTATCCACAGGCAAGGTAGTGGAAGAAAAGGCTGATGAAACAACTGTGGATAGAAGTTTATACACCAATTTATCCACAGAAGAAGAATTTTTAAAATGGGTGGATAAGTTGAAGGCAGCCCCTTATTTTGCCTTTGATACCGAGACCACTTCTTTAGATTATATGAAAGCTGAGATCGTCGGAGTCAGTTTTGCTACAGCGCCGAATGAAGCCGCATATGTACCGCTTGCTCACGATTATGAGGGTGCCCCAGAGCAACTTGATCGCAGCTGGGTACTGGCGCAACTTAAGCCGTTATTAGAAGACGAGGCCGTTAATAAAGTCGGTCAGAATCTTAAATACGACGCTCATGTTTTGCATAATCATGGCATTACTCTTAAAGGTATTTTCCACGACACCATGTTAGAAAGCTACGTGCTAAACAGCACCACCAGCAAGCACAACATGGACGCACTGGCTAAAAAGTATTTAGACCACACGTGTGTGAAGTTTGAAGATATTGCGGGTAAAGGCGTCAAGCAAGTTACTTTTAATCAAATTGATATTGAAAAAGCGGGCGAGTATGCAGCCGAAGACGCTGATATTACTTTAAGATTACATGAAGCCCTGTTTAAACGCCTTTCTGCCAGTGAGTCATTACTTACTTTGTACAATGAGGTTGAATTGCCTTTAGTGCAAGTACTTACTTACATGGAAAATCTAGGGGCGTTAGTAAACGCTAACAAACTCCATGATCAAAGTGCAGAGATTGCTCAACGCCTTGAGCAGTTAGAAAGACAGGCCCATGACCTAGCAGGAGAAGTCTTCAACCTAGGTTCACCTAAGCAGCTACAAGTTATCTTTTTTGACAAGCTAGGGCTGCCAATTATTAAAAAAACACCTAAAGGTCAGCCATCTACAGCTGAAGAAGTACTGGTGGAATTAAGTCGAGACTACGAGCTTCCTAAGGTGATTTTAGAGCACCGTGGTCTAGCAAAACTTAAAAATACATATACCGATAAACTGCCGTTAATGATCCAGCCGGCAACTAACAGGGTGCATACTTCATATCAGCAAGCCGTTACCGCCACGGGTCGCCTATCGTCTACAGATCCGAATTTGCAGAACATTCCAATACGTAATGAAGAAGGTCGTAAAATACGCCAAGCATTCGAAGCTCCAGAAGGCTATGTGATGATTGCAGCGGATTATAGCCAGATTGAATTACGCATCATGGCACACCTGTCTGCAGACCCTGGACTGGTGGATGCTTTCAATAATGGAAAAGATATCCACAGAGCCACTGCAGCCGAGATTATGGGTGTGGATGAATCCGAAGTGACGGTAGAACAGCGACGTCATGCCAAGGCTGTTAATTTTGGATTGATCTACGGAATGAGCGCGTTTGGACTCGCAAGACAGATCGACGTAGGCCGTAAAGAGGCCCAAATTTATATAGATACTTATTTCGCTCGCTACCCTGGCGTTAAGACCTACATGGAAAGCACTCGAGATGTGGCGTCTCAAGAAGGCTACGTAGAAACGTTATATGGTCGTCGTTTGCACTTACCAGAAATAAACAGCACTAACGGAATGCGCAGGCAAGCCGCCGAGCGAACTGCTATTAACGCACCCATGCAAGGATCAGCCGCCGACATAATTAAGCGTGCGATGATTAAAATGCATCAGTGGATTGAAACTGAAGCCCCAGATGTGCGCATGATTCTTCAAGTACACGATGAATTAATTTTTGAAGTGCCGGAAGCTAGAGAGGTTGAGGTCAGTGCCAAAATCAAGCAAATAATGGAAGCGGCAGCTGACCTAGATGTACCATTAATAGTGGACCTAGGAAGGGGCTCAAACTGGGACGAGGCGCATTAAAAGAGATTTTTTTTGTAACTTCACTGGCAAACTGGAATAAGCGTTCTAATCTGGTACTTATACACATTATTTGTGATTAATTTGTAACCAGTTACTGTTGCCTTTGGTGTCTCCCCAATGAAACCAAAGGCATTTCCTGCCTGGTCGTCCCCCCCAAGGCGACCAGGTTTTTTTTGTTTTTTGTTTTATATTTTTATAAACCTGTACCCATGTACCTCAGGCGTTTATTGACAAAAAGCGGCTATAACCGCAATCTTCGGCCCTAATACAATTAATAAAAATAATAATAAGACTCAAGGGCACACAAATGTGGTTTCGCTTCATTTCTATTTTTCTATTTAGCTTCTCATCGTTAATAAACGCGGCTGGTCAAAACTTTTTGGGTGACACTCTATCTCAAGGTCAGCAGTACGCGTCTGTCACAGTCTCTATGAGTGATTGGCACTCTAGTGGTGACTACGTTAACGATGCTTCTATCGCTGGCATTGATGATTCACTTAGGGGCTTTTCTGATGGCAATACAAAGGGCTACGATTTCAAAACTTTATTGACTTATAAATACGGTTTAAGCCGAGATCTTTCTATGGGCTTTAAGTACGGTTACATTTATCAAAAAGATGAAATGAATATCGACAGTACTGAAAGCGCAAAGTACAGAGGTGACTGGATAACCGAAGGCGGCACCGACCTAACAATATTAGCGGGGTATCGATTAGGAGAATCATCTTCTTTAGACGCCTTTATCGATTTGCCTATATGCTCTTCAGAAGACCTTAAAAGCCTTTGTCAGAATAAATTAGCCACCCTAGATAACGCAAATCAAGTGGGTGAAGCGGGGGGGCAAGGCAAGGGCTTTTATCGTTTTGGAGGCGCTTTGTCTTCTAACTGGATAACCGAAATGGAGACTCATTGGATGGGCAGTATTTTCGCCTCGGCCGCGGTATCAGATAAAATAGATGGGCAAAAAGTGACAGCGCCATTCACTTATGGTGCCTCGTTTGGAAGTGTTCGCCCTATTAAGCAAAACCATATGTGGACTGGAACCTTAACCTTAACAAGAATGTACGATTATGTGAGCTACAGTACCCAAGCACAGGCTAAAGTTAAATACAGCCAGCATTCAAGACTAGAATTTAAAGCTGAATACCTATGGGACTTTATGCCAAATGTACAACTACGACCATTTGCCGAATTTGCCATGGTGCAGTTACCTACACAGTCTTTTATATCTGAGGGTCAAAGGCGTTCTATTGAATTTACTTCTGGAACCCATGTAACGCTTGGGGCAGTTATAAGCACTACGTTCTAAGCGAGCGCATGGCTAAATTATCATGCGCAAGTTAGATTAGTTAAATACAGCTATATTATTCAGTCTCTGCTTCAGTTGGTGGCAAAAAAAGCCACTGGCTTAGTTGCTTTTGTAAAACGTCATTGCCGACCTTTTTCAAAGAGCTGAAAGTTTGAATGGTTAACAAGTCTCCTAGATGAGCCATTTCCTTTTTAACCGAGAATAATGTGGCTTGAGCCGGACCGCGTTTAAATTTGTCAGCCTTGGTTAATAGTATGTGCACAGGCATTTTCACATCTAATGCCCACTCGCACATCATGCGGTCAAAATCGGCAAGAGGGTGTCGGATATCCATAACCAAAACAATGCCTTTTAAGCTTTCGCGTTTTTCTAAGTATTCAGACATGTTTTTTTGCCATTCACGCTTCATGCGCTCAGGCACTTTAGCAAAGCCGTAACCAGGTAGGTCGACAATACGAACGCCAGGCTCAATTTCAAAAAAGTTTATTAATTGAGTGCGACCAGGGGTCTTACTAGTACGTGCTAATTTATTTTGTTGAGCTAAAGTATTAAGAGCGCTAGATTTTCCCGCATTGGAACGACCAGCGAAGGCAACCTCAGCACCCGTATCGGTTGGGCATTGCTTAATACTTGGCGCGCTAATTGTGTATTTTGCGAGCTGAAAGTTGATTTTAGGTGTGTCCATGAGTTGTGTACTGCTTTAAGTCAAGTTGTAAGTAAGTGAACATTGGTTATAATGCCACAATAACACTGTAGACCCATAAGCCAAATTTAATTGGCGAGGTAGAGAAAGCCATGAAAAAACTATTAACTTTAGCGACAACCCTTGTTTTATCTGTATCGGCTAACGCTTTTGACGTTGAAACTAAATATCAACAAGCTTGTATGGCTTGCCATGCAGTGGGCGTTGCCGGAGCGCCAAAAGCGTTTGATGAAGCTGCTTGGGCACCTAAACTAGCTTTGGGCATGGACACATTAGTAGCCAGTGTTACAAATGGTAAAGGTATTATGCCTCCAAAAGGTTTATGCATGGATTGTACACCGGATCAGTATAAAGCTTTGATTACGTACATGAGCAAAGCAAAATAATCGAATTATAAATTTAAAATAAGGTAAGTACCCCATGAAAAAGTTGGCGATTAGCTTGATGTTGTCTCTGGGTCTTGTTGCAGCGGTGCAAGCTGGTGATGCTGGTGCAGGTAAGAAGATCTCAGGAACGTGTGCAGCATGCCACGGACAGGACGGTAATAGTGCAGCACCAAGCTTTCCAAAAATTGCTGGATTAGGCGAAGCTTATATCCTTAAGCAATTGAAAAACTACAAAAGTGGTGAGCGTGAAAACGCAATAATGGCGGGCCAAGCTTCTGCGTTAAGTGAAACTCAAATGGCAGACCTTGCCGCTTATTTTGCTAGCAACAAACGCACTGTTGGTTACGCTGCTGCCGATAAAGTAGCGCTAGGCGAAAAAGTTTACCGTGCTGGTAACAAGGCCACTGGTATTCCTGCTTGCATGGCGTGTCATGCAATGGACGGCAGCGGTATGTCAGCTGCTGCATTCCCTGCATTAGGTGGTCAGCATGCAGATTACATAAAGGCTCAGTTAATGGCTTTTCAACAGGGTAAACGCGCCAACGATGCAAACGAAGTAATGCGAGATATTGCTGGACGTCTATCTAACAAAGAAATTGATGCAGTATCAGCTTATATTCAAGGTCTACACTAGAAATTAGTTACACCTATAAAAAAGGCAGCCTAGGCTGCCTTTTTTTGTTTAACCGTAAAAAAATTGAACTTTTACACCACGATCTGTCCAAATGTCGACAAAATGTTACGAAAGGGCAGTGTAAGCTTGTCCCAAGCACTGGGAATAAGTAATCTTATGCCAGATAATTCAACAAACTTATTCCAATAAATCTAGTAAGGAATTTCCATGAAATTGACCCACGCCATATTGGCCCTTGTTTTTACCTTAGGAGCCGCCTTCGTTCAGGCAAATAGCTATATTGCTGGACAGCATTACAAAGTACTTGAAAATCAAACTACCCCTCGCGACAGCAAAAAAATAGAAGTGGTTGAAGCGTTTTGGTATGGCTGTGGACATTGTAATAACTTGGAACCTACCGTTCAGGCATGGAAGAAGTTTTTACAAGCCGACGTAGACTTTTATCAAATACCTGCACAATTTAGTCGTCAGTGGAAAATCCACGCTGGTTTGTTTTATGTGACGCATGCTTTAAAAGTGAATGAAAAGGTCCATGAAGCTATTTTCGATTCAATTCATAAGCTACGTAAACCTTTGCTTTCGCCGGATGATCAGCAAGCATTTTTAGAGCAATATGGTGTAAGCCAAGCCGACTTCGAAAAGCATCACGACTCGTTTGGTGTGCGCCGTCAAATGAAAATGGCTGACGAAATGATCCGTACATGGGGAATAAATGGTGTACCGGCCATTATCGTAAATGGTAAATATATGGTTAATGCCAGCTCTGCAGGTGGAGAACAGAAGATATTTGAGGTGGTTAACTATCTAATTGAACAAGAGCGTAAAGCCCTTAAAAAGTAATAACCACTAGCCTATTTGCGTCTGCAGATAGGCATCAATTCTTTTACCATCCCTGCTCATAATATCATCCTTAACTAACCTCTTAAATATTCTCGCACGGTGAAAAACATGTCCTATACTTAACTAAATATTAAGGGGATACGATGAGCACCACCGACCGCTGGAAGAACAAATACTTAGACTTAATTGATGATCACGAAAAGCTAGAAAAGCGCTTTGAAGATCAAACAGCCCAGTTGCGTCGAGCGGTTATTCGATTAACAGTGGTATCTGAAGGGCGAAATCAAGATCTTGATAGCCACTTAGAAGAAGCCCGAGTATTACTGCGCAAAGAACACATAACCGGCCTTACCAGTGTTTTAGATAGAATAGAAAAAGGTTATGAGCGCTGGAGTTCCCATCAAGAAATTTTTCAAGATACATTAACTAAATCGCTCATAGACATAGAAACCAAATACGAAGGCCTACCAGTAACCTTAACCAAAATGGTTAAGAAAGTGCGAAAAGATGTTAGAAATACCGATAAAGCCGAACTGCTCATGGCCTTATGTCAGGTGATTACCAACTGGGCAGAGGCCATGGCGGATCAAATAGAACAGTCTCCGCAGCGCACTGACAAAAGCTCATGGTTTGGTCGGCTATTCAGCAAAGAAGAAGATCAAGCCAAACAAGCTTTAGAGGCTGAAAAGATATCCTCGGTGGGCAGTCAGCCCTATGAAATTGATGAAGACGTTAGCAAAAAACAAGGTCTGGATAACTTAAGTGGCGAAGCTGGTAAAGTTTTGTCTAGCTTAATAAGCAAACTTTCATTACCTAGTCCAGAACAGCCAAGAGCGGCTCAGTTACTGCTAAAGATAAACGAAGGATTAAATTGGTATGAACTTGTTCCCGCATTAGAAATTCTATCAGATTTGGTGGTATCGGCACTGGGTACCGAACAAGAAGAATTCGAAGCCTTTTTAAAGACCTTAAACGACCGACTAAATGCCTTACAAAAGTGGCTGCATCAAGGAGAGAGTTTAGAAAATAAATTTAGCTCAGCCAGTAAAGATTTCGATCAAAAAATGCGTGGTCATTTAGATGAGTTAAAAGATGTGCTCGAGGCTGGTGATACTAAGACTTTAAGAGGGTCAGTGAGTCATCAATTAGATGAAGTATTTGTCACCCTTGATACCTTTAAATTAGATCAGCGGTCTAGAGAAGTAGAATTTCAGCAGCACATAAAAGATATGGCCAGCCGTTTAGAGGATATGCAAAGAGAATTAAAAGAAGCAAAAGAACAGCTTAATACCAGTCAGCTAGTGGCTATGACAGACAGCTTAACCCAGCTACCAAATCGGGGAGCCTATGATTTATACATTGGCAAAGAATACGAACGTTATCGCCGTTATGGAGGCGGTCTAAGTTTGCTAGTTTGCGACGTAGACAAGTTTAAATTAATTAACGACAACTATGGTCACCAAGCCGGTGATAAAGTTTTACAGTTGATTAGTCGACAGGTTAAAAAAGGCACCCGAGATACCGACTTTTTATCTCGTTATGGTGGCGAAGAATTTGTAGTTATTTTGCCCGAATCAGATGCCAAGGCGGCCTTCCTAGTGGGCGAGAAAATTCGTGAGCAAGTGGCCAAAAGCCCATTTCATTTTAAGGGCAAGCGTGTACAAATAACCATATCATGCGGTATTGCCAGTTTTGAGCCTGGCTACCGAGTAGAGCAGGTATTTGATGCCGCCGATAAAGCACTTTATAAAGCCAAGCAAAATGGACGTAACCAATGCCAAATTGGTGAGCTAGAAGGCAAGCCAGCCGATGACGAGGCAGAATAAAAAAAGGCAAGCCTAATTAGGTTTGCCTTTTTTAGTTCAGATTATATTATAAAAATATTAACGGTAACGCTTTTCAAGAGCCTTGATGCGCTCATCAAGTGGTGGGTGGCTCATGAATAAACGGCCTAGTTTATGTTTCATTTCACCACTTATACCAAACGCCACCAACTCATCAGGCATACTGCTCGGTTGATCGTATTCGGCTTGTAGGCGCTGTAAAGCACTAACCATTGCTGCAGGGCTAACCAAGTCGGCACCGGCAATATCGGCACGATACTCACGACGACGGCTAAACCAAAATACAATGGTACTGGCCAGAATACCTAAAATCATTTCGGCTATAAATGTACTCACATAAAAACCAATACCATGACCGTTTTCATTTTTCAGAATCGCCTTGTCTACAAAGTTACCAATAATGCGCGCAAAGAACATAACAAATGCGTTTACCACACCTTGAATTAGCGCAAGAGTAATCATATCGCCATTGGCAACGTGACCAATCTCGTGACCAAGAACCGCTTTAACTTCTTCGCGGCTCATCTTATTTAGTAGGCCAGTACTAACGGCCACAAGTGCGTTGTTACGGTTCCAGCCAGTGGCAAAGGCATTGGCTTGTGGACTAGCAAATATACCTACTTCAGGCATACCAATTCGAGCTCTTTCAGAAAGCTCTTTTACTGTACTTAATAGCCATTGCTCGTCGGCATTACTAGCTTGCTCAATAACTTGAACACCCATTGAACGTTTAGCCATCCACTTTGAAATAAGCAGAGAGACAATAGAACCGGCCATACCAAATACTAAACAGAACGCTAAAAGGTTGCCGTAGTCTAGCCCTTGAGATGTCATGTAGCTGCCAACCCCTAAAAGGCTAAGGGTAATACTGGCAACTAAAATAACCGCGAGGTTAGTCGCTAAAAATAAAAGGATACGCATGATGATTTTAATCCTGAGAAATTCATTCGATGTATTATGGTGTTGAAACAATAAAATTCAATCAATTAGTTTGCTAAAACGAGTTAAAGTTTCATCCGATGATTAGCTCCCCCTTCTTTCTCGCGAACGCGGGAATCCAAAAATCCCGTCTCCCCCAAATGCTGTTGTAGGAGGGTCTATAATTTAGTCATAAATATAGCGTCATTAGCATGTTTATGAGAATACTTCGTATTTAGCTTGCTAAGTTAATTTAAATGCTTATAATTCGCATTAACATTAATTTACGATATACAAACGAGTCGCTAATGAACAAAATATTTACTTATAGTGGTTTGGCTTTACTAGGGTTTTCTAGTGTTAATCTGCAAGCAGCCGAGCAAGACAAAACTCCAAGTTCAGCCAATTTAGATGCTGTATCTATTATTGGCGGTAAATCGGAAGTCATTCAGGTAGCCGGTTCGGCTAATGTAATTGACGCTGAGCAATTAGAAAAATTTGAATACACCGACATTCAGCGAGTATTGTCAGCGGTACCGGGTGTATCGTTCAGAAACGAAGACGGTTATGGCTTGCGTCCAAATATAAGCCTGCGCGGAACTCGCGATGATCGCTCAGGAAAAATCACCCTGATGGAAGACGGCGTATTAATTGCTCCAGCACCATATTCAGCCTCTTCTGCTTACTACTTTCCAACCATGGGCAGAATCAACAGCGTAGAAGTAATTAAAGGCGCATCAGCAATAGAAAACGGGCCTTATACCATTGGTGGTGCCGTTAATTTATTATCGACTCCTATTCCTTACACACAAAGCGGCAAAGTTAATCTTGAATATGGCAGCGACAATACAGCCCGTGCACATGCTTGGGTTGGCGATTCAAAACAAAACTACGGCTGGTTAGTCGAAGCGCAAAAGCACCAAAGTGATGGCTTTGCCACAATTCAAGACACCGCCACCCAAAAAACAGACGACGACACCGGTTTTGACAAAGAAGATATATTGGCTAAGTTTCGTGTGAACACAGATCGCGGAGCCGATGTTTATCAGCAAGTAGATGTGAAGCTGCAATATTCAACTGAAATTTCTGATCAGACATATGTGGGTTTAACAGAAGCTGATTTTGCAAAAGATGCCCATGAGCGTTATGGCTTAACTCAGCAAGACGAAATGGACAACGAGCATAAAGAATTTACCTTAAGCCACTTGGTTGATTTTGGAAAAACTCAAATTACCACTACGGGTTATTATATCGACTTTAAACGCGACTGGTTTAAGGTTGATAAAATTGACGGCCTAGGAATTGACGGGGTAATTGATTGTGCTAATGGCAACGCATCAGAATGTACTGGTACATCTATTACTTCGCAAGCGGGTGCTATTGCGGTATTAAGTGGTCAGCAAGCCGCATCTGTTTCGCTTAAACACAATAACCGTATTTACCAATCAAAAGGCATTCAAACTAAAATTAACCATGCATTTCAGCAAGGTACAACCCAGCATGCGTTAGAGCTAGGTTTACGTTACCACGAAGATTCAGAAGAGCGTTTACAGCCTAAAGAAAACTGGCAGCAAAGTGCAACGGGTGCTTTTACCTATGCTTCAGCCGGGTCACAGGACGCTCGTTATACAAGTGCCAAAGCATGGTCAGTTTATCTAACCAACGACATCACCACGGGCAATCTAGTATTAACCCCAGGAGTGCGTGTTGAAAATTATAAAATTGAACGTGAAGGCAGCTCAACTAATGTTGCTGACGAGCAAGTAACCTTGTTAGGTTTAGGCGCTACGTATAAGCTACAAAATGACCTCGCGACGTTTGCTGGTTTGCATCAGGGACATTCTCCAGCTCCTAACGACAGCACCAGTGACCCAGAAGAAGCACTAAACTTTGAAACCGGTGTGCGCTTTAACAACGAACTGTTACAAGCTGAAGCAATTGTGTTTGTAAGTGACTACTCAAATTTATTAGGTGCTTGCACAGCTTCGGGCAGTGCTGGCGACTGTGAAATTGGCGATGTGTCTAACGGCGGTAAAGCCCTTGTTCAAGGTTTAGAATTATTAGCCAATACATCAACCGTATTAGCAAATGGCTTATTAGTCCCTATGGGCATTACCTACACATATACCGATGGTAAATTTAAAACCTCGTTCGACGACGGCGACGTTTGGGGCGCAGTAAACAAAGGCGACAAACTGCCTAGTTTGTCCGATCACCAGTTACAGCTTCGTTCGGGCTTGTCTAAAGAAAAATGGGGCTTAGACGTAAACCTTAATTACTTCAGCGACACCTGTTCAACAGCGGCTTGCGGCAATAACGAAGAAATCGATGCTTACACAGTAATTGACCTAGCAGCTCGTTATCAATTAAATCGTGCTACTAAGCTTTACGCCAATGTTGATAACCTATTAAACAGCGAAGACGTAGTGGCAAGAGCACCTAAAAATGGAGCGCGAGCACAAAAGCCTTTAAGCTTCTTAATGGGTGTAAGTCATAGTTTTTAATATAATAAGCGATTAACTAAATCCCCCATGATTCGCCTGCACTTAGCAGGTGAGTCATTTTTTGTAACTGTTTCAAGCACCTTGTATCACTTGACCCTTATCACATAGCCATCACAGCTAGCCTTCTACTCGTAACATATAAACTCAGCACCTAAACAAATGTGTTTTAAACCCTATTATTTAGCTTAATAAACAAATTAAGTTGAACCATAATTGCTGATTTCTCGTAGTTGTACATAAGCTAATAATCGTGACAACATATGTTAATTCTATTATTTACGTTAATACCGTTAGCATCTTCAATTACATGGACAAATCAATGATCAAATCTAGAGCCGCCGTCGCTTGGGCCGCAGGACAACCTCTTTCTATTGAAGAAATAGATGTAATGGACCCTCAGGCTGGTGAAGTACGGGTACGCACTATTGCTTCAGGCGTATGCCATACCGACGCGTTTACTTTGTCTGGTGATGACCCAGAAGGCATCTTCCCATGTGTACTAGGGCATGAAGGTGGCGGTATTGTTGAGTCTATTGGTGCAGGCGTTACTAGTGTAAAAGTGGGTGATCATGTTATTCCGTTATACACACCTGAATGTGGCGAATGCAAATTTTGCTTGTCGGGTAAAACTAACTTATGCCAAAAAATTCGTGAGACCCAAGGCAAAGGTTTAATGCCAGACGGCACCACGCGTTTTTCTAAAGACGGCCAGCCAATTTATCATTACATGGGTTGCTCAACGTTTTCTGAATACACCGTTTTGCCAGAAATATCTTTAGCCAAAGTGAGCAAAGATGCACCACTTGAAGAAGTGTGTTTGCTTGGCTGTGGTGTAACCACTGGCATGGGCGCAGTTATGAATACCGCTAAAGTACAAGAAGGCGAGACCGTGGCTATTTTTGGTATAGGTGGCATTGGCTTAGCCGCGATTATTGGTGCAACCATGGCTAAGGCTAGTCGTATTATTGCCATCGACATTAACGAATCAAAGTTTGAGTTGGCCAAAAAACTAGGCGCGACAGATTGTATTAATCCAAAAGATTATGACAAGCCAATTCAAGAAGTCATTGTTGAGATGACCGACGGCGGTGTGGATTATTCGTTTGAGTGTATCGGTAACGTAGATGTAATGCGTTCGGCGCTTGAATGCTGTCATAAAGGTTGGGGCGAATCGATTATTATTGGTGTGGCTGGAGCCGGACAAGAAATAACCACAAGACCTTTTCAACTGGTGACTGGGCGAGTCTGGAAAGGTACCGCATTTGGTGGTGTTAAAGGTCGCTCAGAATTACCAGAAATTGTTAACCGTTATATGGCCGGTGAATTTTCGTTAGACGACTTCATCACCTATACAATGGGTCTAGACGACATTAATAAAGCATTTGATTTAATGCACGAAGGCAAAAGCATTCGTACCGTAATCCATTTTGATAAATAAACTGGACTAGGGTTTTAACCATGACAAATGAAGCTAAGTTAGAAAGTGTCAGTAGTAATAAAATGTTTGGTGGAGTTAATCAGCAGTTCAAGCATACCTCTAGTGTGCTGAATTGTGACATGCGCTTTGCTATATATTTACCGCCACAGGCAACGGCTGAACATAAAGTGCCAGTACTATACTGGCTGTCGGGTTTAACCTGCACCGACGAAAACTTTATGCATAAGGCTGGCGCACAGCGAATGGCGGCTGAGTTAGGTATTGCCATTGTGGCGCCCGATACTAGCCCAAGAGGCGATAATGTTCCTGATGACGCAAATTCAGCTTACGACTTTGGTTTAGGCGCCGGGTTTTACGTTAACGCCACGCAAGCACCTTGGGACAACCATTATCAAATGTACGATTATGTTGTACACGAGCTGCCAGCGTTGATTGAAGCTTATTTTCCGGTATCAGATAAGCGTGCTATTAGCGGTCACTCAATGGGTGGACACGGAGCGTTGACTATAGGGTTAAAAAACCCAACTCGTTATACGTCTGTGTCAGCGTTTAGCCCAATCAGTAATCCGATTAATTGTGCTTGGGGACAAAAGGCATTGGGTTATTATTTAGGTGAAGATAAAGCCGCTTGGGCAGAATATGACGCCAGTGAGCTGATGAAAGTCAGCACGCATCATTTACCAACATTGGTCGATCAAGGCAGTGCCGATAACTTTTTAGAGCAGCAGCTAAAACCGGAAGCCTTAGAAGTCGCTGCCCAATCTAACCATTATCCATTAGAGCTGCGTATGCAAGAGGGTTACGATCACAGTTACTTTTTTATTGCCAGTTTTATTGAAGACCACTTAAAGTTTCACGCTAATCACTTGTGAAAAATAAAAAGGCGAATGCTAATTTAGCATTCGCCTTTTTTTATAAATAAGCGGCTATGGTTCCCACTAATGTCATAATAAACAAAAACCATTTTAAGGTACTGGCCTTTGCTTTCATGGCAAACTTTACTGCCACATGAGCGCCAACCATAGCGCCCGCTGCCAAAATTAAACCGGGTAGCCACATGATCAAACCTTGCCAAATAAATACCGCTAACGCCATGGAAGTAAACGCGGCTACGCATAAAACTTTTAACGCATTGGTTCTAACCAAGTCATAACGCAAGCTTCCGGCCAGTGCAGTAATTAAAATAAAGCCAACCCCAGCTTGCACAAAACCACCATAAAATCCTGCTATCCATAACCACACCCATGAAGAAGGTGTGTCTTTAACGCGGCGACTTGGTTCACCATCGGCAGGAAAAATTATGCTAGGTTTTACAAGCATAATAATCGTCATGGTCAACATAGACCCTAACAATAATGGCTTTAAAATTTCGCTGGGTGCATAGGCCGCTGCAATAGCCCCAAATACCCCGCCTATTAAAGTGGGGACTAAAACTGGGCCTGCATCTTCGGTTGGCAGCATATCGTGTTTTTTGAAACCGACTAAAGCAACAATGTTTTGTAGAAAAACGCCTACTCGGTTTGTGGCGTTAGCAACTTCGGCTGGCATGCCCATAACCATTAGAGCGGGTAACGTTAAATTGGTACCACCGCCGGCAAGAGTATTAATAATGCCAGCAGCAAACCCAATAACAATTAATAAAAG
>JAWUVO010000100.1:0-12944 GCA_034112325.1 Bermanella sp.
TTAATAATTTAAGGGCTGCTATGCGGCCTTTAAATATTTGACAGTATTAAACAATAATTTCGGCTATTAATTATACGATTCTCAGGATGACTATGCGTATTTATCAAATCTTTTTCTCTATAACGACTAAATCATCAGTTGCGCTATTGGCATTACTATTTTCAAGTATTAATCTTGCACAAAATACACTAATAGTAAAAGCCAATAGCTCATTTAATGAAAGTGTGAATAATACGGCACAAACTTTACAATCAGGTAAAAAAAGTCAAACTAAGATTAATCAGTTAGCTAGTGAAACAGATACTCTATTAAACGAGTATCAAACATTATTAAAGAAAACAGAATATCAAAAATCGTACAATCAAGAGCTTAGTATTTTACAGGCCGAGCAGTTACAAGAGCATGCAAGTCTAGATCGTCAAATAAAAGATATTATAATCACTAAACAACAAGTCTTACCCCTATTAAGAGAAATGGTTCAAACACTTGAGCAATTTATTAAATTAGATCTACCTTTTCGCCTTACAGACCGACTAACCAGCGTTGACAAGCTTTCTCAATTATTAAGTTCTAGCTCGGCATCTATTTCAGAAAAATATCGACGAGTAATGGAGTTATACCAGGCTGAAAATGATAATAATTATAATCTAGAAGTATATCGCGATAATGTAATATTTAATGAAGAAGCGTTATCGGTCCAAGTATTACGTATAGGTCGTAGCAATTTATACTTTCAAACTATGGATGCCAATGTCAGTGCTATGTGGAATCAACAAACTAAGCAATGGGATTTACTGGATAGTAAATATAAATTGAACATTCGTAAGGCTATGCGCATAGCAGCTAAAAAAGCGGCGCCTGAACTATTAGAATTACCTTACAGTACTGAATTAGACGGTACTAATTTAGATGGTTCTAAGTTAAAAAATAGCCAAATAGGAGGGTTGTAATATGTTACTTACCAGCACTTCTTTTAGTAAAATGAAAGCTAAATACCAATCTATACTTTTTGTGATTTCATTAGGCTTGATATCATGCCTGGTAATAGCTGAAGAAAAAGAGTCTCCAATTAATCAATCAGCGTCAGCGTTTATTCAAACCGATAGTATAATTGATTTAGATGAACTTTTATTGCGCACTAAAAATCTAAAAGAAAAAGAAATTGCGATTAATGCAGACCGAGAAGACAACTTTATGGCCAATCGGGATCAACAAAAAACCTTAGTGAATAAAGTTAAAGCAGAGTTTTTAGCTGAACAAAAAGCCGCTAATCCATTAGTTGATATTACCGACAAGCAACAAAAAGCTATTAATTTATTGCAGCTAAAACTAGATAAACACAGTGAAGAGCTAGGAGATATTCATAGTATTTATAAACAGTTTAGCGGTGACTTTACGGCTAGAATGAAAGACTCAATCGTACACGCGCAATTAATCAAGCGTGAAGATCAGTTGTCAGCACTACAGTCAGACGATAGGTTGGCAAGTATTAAAGACATGCGTGAAATGTGGTTGTTACTAATGGAAGAAATGACCGAGGCAGGTAAGACAGTTCAGTTTAAAGCCAGTGTTATAAACAGTAGAGGTAAAAGCAAGCAACAAGATGTATTGCGCTTAGGTACCTTTAGCCTATTTTCTGAGGGTATGTTTTTACGGTATATTCCACAAAATCAAGAATTACTAGTAATAGATCAGCAGCCGGTAGAGCGGGTGTCTATGGAGAGTTTTATAGATGATCTTAAAATAGATACGATAGAAAATAGTCTAAATATTTCCAGTGCCATTATTGATCCAAGTCGTGGAGATTTACTTGCTATATTAGGTCAGACTCCAAGTTTGTACGAACGCCTACTTCAAGGTAAAGAGGTAGGAATGGCCATTGTAATATTAGGAATAATTGGTTTTATTTTAATAATCTATCGGTTTATTTATTTATCTGTCACTTGGATTAATACCCAGCGTCAGTTAAAAAACTTATCGGTAATTAATAGTAATAATCCATTAGGTCGTATTTTTTTAAAAGTTAAAAAACTAGATACATCTAGTAAACAAGACGATGAAAGCTTACAGCTAGCGTTAGACGAAGCTATTTTAAAAGAGCTTCCTAAGCTAGAGCAGGGTCATAGTCTGATAAAATTATTCTCGGCTATCGCACCATTATTGGGCTTGTTAGGTACCGTAATTGGTATGATTGCCACTTTTCAAAGTATTAGTTTGTTTGGTAGTGGAGACCCTAAGTTAATGGCGGGTGGTATATCACAAGCATTGGTTACTACCGTTTTGGGCTTGACCGTTGCCATTCCATTATTGTTAAGTCATAACGTACTAGTATCTTTTAGTAAGATATTAATACAGATTTTAGACGAGCAAAGTGCAGGAGTGCTGGCTAAAGATCGTGAATCTAATAAAGCGATTCTTAACGATGAAGATGTAAGCTGATGTGGAATATATTTAACTTAATCACTTGGCAACAATTTTTCTTCAACGGTGGCCCCGTTGTTACTGTGCTATTAGTAGTAGGATTTACCTTATGGTTTTTAATTATTGAGCGTTTTGTCTTTATTAAATTAGAATTTCCCAAGGCTTCAAGAGTGGTGATTAACAGCTGGGATCAACGGCAAGATCATGCCTCTTGGAATGCTCATAAAATTCGCGAAGCTTTATTATCTGAAAGCAAGCAATCACTTGAGCGTGGGCTTTCAACCATTAAAGTGCTAGTAGCTATTTGCCCATTACTAGGTTTATTAGGGACAGTGACAGGTATGTTAACTGTGTTTGAAATAATATCTTTAACCGGCAATAGCGATGCAAAAGCTATGGGAGGTGGTATTTATAAAGCCACTCTTCCTACTATGGTAGGGTTATTTTTAGCATTGTCGGCGCTTTATTTTAATCATACCTTACAGCACAGTGTGAAAAATAAAATTAGTCAGCTGGCAGATCATCTGATTATTTTTTCACGGCCAGCCAGTAAATCTAAAGTAGGAGGAATAATATGAGCGCTCGCCGTCATCAAGTGCAGCAAGACGAAAGTGAATTAGATATTACACCTATGTTGGATATTGTATTCATAATGCTGATATTTTTTATAGTGACAACGTCATTTGTTAAAGAGTCGGGAATTAAAGTTAATTCGCCGTCGGCTAGCAGTGCTGTCTCTCAGGATAAAGCCAGTATATTTGTTGCCATTAATAATAATGGAGACGTGTGGATAGATAAGCGTCAAGTGGATGTGGCTACCGTAAGAGCTATTATTGCACGCTTGCATACTAACAATCCTGAAGGAGCCGTTGTTATACAAGCTGATAAAGAGGTGCTAGCAGATCAATTAATGCGCGTTATGGATCAAGTAAGATTAGCAGGTGTTGAGAACATCGCATTGGCAGCACAGAAAAACTAATGCGTATTACTACCTCATTCATGGGCGCTATTTTAGTAACCATACTATTGTTTTATATCATGATTGGTTTTGTGCAGACAAATGACTTGCCTCAGTTAGAAATTACACCACCTATTTTGGTAAATATTCAAAAAGAAAATAAAGGTAACGATCAAAAAGATCGCCAAGTAAGCAAAATTAAACAAGCATCTGAAGAACCTGTCCCAACGCTTAAAAGTAATTTAGTTACCAATTTAAATCCTAGTCCAGCCACTATTGAGATACTGCTGAAATTAGAAAGTTCTCCTGTACAACTTGCAATATCTGCGTTACCTAAATTACAAAAAAATTGGGTTCAACCCACTAGTTTAGATACTAGTAATAGCACCAAGGGCCTAGATAGTGAAATGTCAGGGGCTTCTGATAGTATCAGTAAGATAACTCCTGTTAGCACTAGAATGCCTCGTATTCCTGAAGTAGCTTGGGTTAATAAAATTAATGGCTGGGTACTATTGGC
Organism: Bermanella sp.; assembly: GCA_034112325.1. Classification (GTDB taxonomy): domain Bacteria; phylum Pseudomonadota; class Gammaproteobacteria; order Pseudomonadales; family Oceanobacteraceae; genus Bermanella. The sequence continues at coordinate 3,897 of JAWUVO010000100.1, forward strand.
ATTTACAGTAACGTCAGAGGGTCAAGTTAAAGATATTCGAGTATTAGATGCTTCTCCAAAAGGTATCTTCGAAGAGAATGCAGTACTCGCAGCATCTGATTGGCGTTACCAAGGTTTTATCGGTTACGACCGCTATGTATCACAAAAAATTGAATTTGAATGGAAAAACTATCCATACAATTTGGACTATTAGTGCGATGAAATTATCTACTAACCACGTTATATTTTCAGTTCTTATACTAGGGTTATTTTTTCCTTTCAGTTCAATTCTATGGGCAGCACAATACCAAAGTAATGAGTTGTTAGAATCTAAGGGCCAAAGTAAGCAAGTCGTAAAATCTATTGTAGAATTAGAAGCTGAGCTAAGTAGTTTGAGCGATGCTTATAGTAAAGATAGTACAGCTCGATATTTAGCTCGCCATTATGCCCAGCAAAATAATAAAATAAGTGTTAATAAAGCTATTGAGTATTATCGGCTATCTTTAGCTGGAGACGGTTTGTCAATATATGCACAACAAGCCACTATGCTAGAACTGCTTACGTTATTTTTTCAACATAAATTATATCAAGATTTTAGTCAGGGATTTGATCAATACCTAATTTTAAAAGGTCAGCCTACACCTGCACTTAATATAAAAGCTATGTTGTCTTATTATTATTTAAAGCAAAAAAAAACAGCTGTTAACTTAGCTAAAAAATTATTTAGAGATTATGATAGTCAACTGATCCAATTACAGTTAACTGAATTAAATCAAATACTATTTATACTTTATAATCTAGCTGACTTTTTAACGAGTATTAAAGTACAGCAATCAATTGTTTTACTAGACCCGTATTCGGTAGATCAGTGGTTAAGATTAAGTAAGCTCCATATGAAAAATAATAAGCCTGATCAAGCAGCTGAAATTCTATTATTAATGGCACAGAAGGGTTTACTATTAGAGCAACACGATTTTTTATTAATGATCGATTTAATTCATAATTCAGGTAATGCATTTATAGCGGCTAGATTAATGCAGGAACTTATAGACGATTTTAAAGTGGACCATAACCTAGATAATTTTGATCGTTTGTTTAAGTATTGGTATCTGGCTAAAGAAACTGACAAAGCGGCGTTAGCGCTAAAAATGTCGTTGAAATATGATGATGGTATTAAGCGTTATTTAGACTTAGCAGAGATATATTATCAGCAAAAGAAATGGGCTGATATGAACTCAGTTATTAAGCAAGGTTGTATTGTTAAGGTTGCACGTGAGGATACTGGTAGAGCTAATTTATTATTAGGTATTAGCGAGCTCAAGTTAAATAATTATGATAAAGCTATAAGTGCTTTTTATAACGCTACACTAATCTCAGGTAGGGTTTCAGAGGCCATTACATACCTTGACTATCTTGAGGTAGATGTTCGAGATAAAAGTCGATATGAGACTATCTCAGGTGTCTGTGAGCCTATGCCAGAAAAGCCTGGTGCGTAACTCCAAGCTATTATAATTAGTGTTATATTTTTATAATATTAATTGAAATTACTTTTTAAGTTTATACTAAACTTATAATTATTATTAAAAATCCCATTGAATATTGGTGTTGTTATGTCAGATAAGAAAATTATATTCGAGTTTGAAAAAGAAACTAAAAATAGCGTTCGCTATAAAGAAGTACCAGACGAAGGTCAGCCACCCATAGTAGGGTCTTTATATGTACAAAAGTGGTATGCGGGAAGTTCTAAAACATTAGAAATTACATTAACTAAAAAAGATTAATCTTAGAAAACTGCATAAACCTGACACTAAGATTAGGATTATGTTATGCAGTTTTATAGATAATAAATAGCGACTACTTCAACCTTTTTTACAAACCATTCTTAAATCGTTTTTCTTTATATATCTGCGTTTCTCTGACGGAGGATAATGCCTGTGTATACGCCGTTAGAAATTTCAAACCTTCGTCTAAACGTAGCGCTATATGATCTGATTCAGCTATATAATTCCCAGTTTCATCAATAGTTTCATTGACATGGTCAAGTACAGTACTAATAGGAATGTAGTTAATAAAGCTATTTTTGTAAGTAGTGCTACGTAACTCGGTGATAGGATAGCGTCCGCCAGTGCCTGAACTCACACCAATAATGTATGCCGGCTTGTGTGAAAATAAACCATTAAAGTAATAAAATAAATTCTTAAACTCGGGTGGCACCATACCGTGCCATTCTGGAACTGTAAAAACATAGCCATCTGCATCAGCTATTAACTGTTTTGCTGTTTCGTCAATGGGACTATTTTCAGACCAAAATTCTAAGGTACAAGTGTTTAAATCAAACAGTGTTGTTTGTACATCTTGCATAGTATCCAATTGAGATTGCACATAATGGGCAACATTAAGCGAGCTGGCGTTATCACGAGGACTGCCGCTTATCACAAGTATATTCATAGTTTTATATCGATTTAAAAATAGAGCTGTATGTTAATTAATTTACGACAAAATGTCTGTATTTCACTAAAAACTAGATGACATTAAGTACCTTGTTCAAAAAAATTATTTTATGATGCTTAAATCAGCTAATAATTGACTGCCCAATTCTATATTTTTTGCCGAGCCTGCAACAGCTTGTTTGGTGTCGTCTACAATCTGCTCAATATTATTTAATATGATAGATGCATCACGAGTTTGAATCTCAATTCTTTTAATAACAGCTTTCGCAGCTGTAGAGCTTTGCTGTGAAAAAGAATTTACGTTATTTAAGCTAGCAGCAATATCTTCAGATACACGCTTGCTTTCCGAAATACTATTCACAACCGTTTCTTGCTGTTTAACTATGGTGCTTGAAATATCGATGATTTTATTCATTTCAATTTGAATTTCTTCAGCTGAGCTATTTGCTGTGCTAGCTAGTGTTCGTACTTCGTCTGCCACTACCGCAAAACCGCGTCCATATTCACCGGCTCGGGCCGCTTCTATAGCTGCGTTTAAGGCTAATAAGTTAGTCTGGTCAGCGATACCTTTAATAGCTTCAACTTGCTGGGTTACCGTTTGATTATTTTTGTTAAAGCCATCAAGCAAAACACTAAAAGCTTCTATTCTTTGTTCTGCTATTTCAATTTTTTGGGTTAAAGACCTCAATTGTTCTAGGCTTTGGTCACTGTGTGCAGCTGTTTGGTCTGCCAGCGACACCGACTCGTTAGACAAATCTGCCATTTCTTGGGCCTGATTAACTAAGTTTTGAACAAGGCTAAAGTTGTCCTCAACTCGTTCTAAGCGCTTTTGCGAGGCTTGATTAACACTTTCTGCATTTTTTTTAATAACGGCGGCATGGTTACTAGGGTTTGCATGGCAGAGTTGGTCATAGGCAGCTGCCTTTTGTCGTAAAGTATCTAGCTCGTTGTTGGTAATAATAGCTTCGTTAGCTGCTAGGTTTTGCTTATTAGAAAAAAACATATTATCTGTATCCTTTACCGATATTTACTGTCTTTTGATTGTCTATTCTGGCTGAAACACTACTGTAAGTAGCCACACTAAATGGCACCAAATAAGTTAAAACAATTTTTAAAACAGGTAATTCTTGTAATGAGCCACTTGTTAATAGATCCCCATAGTTAATCAGTATGAGTGCAGTTCCTACAATCAACATGACTTTGAGAGACCTTTTTACTGTATTTGGCTCGCAAGCTAACTGTAACCAAGTCTCTAATGAAGGTTTCATATTCTTATAACTGCAATGGCTTTTTGTTCAGTATAGAACCGATTTGAAAAGGTGAAAGGTAGAATGTGAGCGATTACTAGCTAGTTATAGCCAAGTATTACAATACAGCGGTTATAACTGCGCCAATATGACAAATAACGCCACCAAAATCCCTATCTAGCCTATAATTCAATAGGTATAATGCAGACATGTAAATAGGCATGCTGCCTCCACTTAAGTAAATATTGGACACCCTAATGAGCGATGAAATCAACTACGCAAATAACCCATTACACGGTGTTAGCTTAACAACTGTTTTAACAGAGCTAGTAGACCATTACGGCTTTGAGATTTTGAATGCTTATTTATCTATTAACTGCTTTAAAACTAAACCCAGCATCGAATCAAGTGAAAAATTCTTAAAAAAGACAGATTGGGCTCGTGAAAAGGTAGAAGTATTTTATTTATACGAATATAAAAACTTACCAAGAGTCTCATCTGAGCAATTTTTATTACCACCAAGAGATCGTATTGTTCCAGACCATCAAAAGCCTGGGCTGCCAAAAGAGTTAAGTTTAGAAGATGCTGAAAGACTGCAGCAAAAGCGCGATAAAAAAACAGCCGAGCACAAAAGCAATCACGGCAGTAGTTATGGTAGTAGTTATGGTGCTAGTAAAAGCGGTGGCGGTGGTCATGGTAATAGCTACAGCAGCGGGTTCGGAGCACCTAAACCAAGTCGTTCTTCGGCTGTTAATGTTAACGAAGAAAATACCAAACAACAGCCAACTGGTGAAGCTGTTGACCCTTGGGCTAAGTCTAGAAAATAGAGGTTAACTAACAAGACGCCGTTACGATAACGGCATCTGGCTAGCCTACGTTATTATCACCTACACTAAATGCAATAACTTGGCTTATCTCTTGTAATGATAAGCCGCTTTGATGCTGCATTTCATTGAAAAAATCTTGCGCCGCTTGTAATGATTTTTTACTTTGCAGTCCACCATCAATAATCTCATGTACCCTTAAATACGACTCAATGTCTCTAGACAGTAAAAACGTATCTTTACCCAATTGTCGCAGAGTATAAGGGCCAGTATTGCCACCTAATCTAGCCCCATTTTTTTTAAGCCATGCCCATAGGCCAATAATATTATCGCTGGGCCATTCAGCAATAAATCGATTGAACTCCACATTATTATCTTTTGTCGAAAAATGAATCATTGATGCATTTACAGGAATTGTGTTTACTTTTTTAAAGTTTCTAACAATACGTTCATCAGTTGACTTTTGCTCAAGCATCTCAGGTGGCATCATTAATAATTTATCAATATTAAAATCCCAAAAAACTTCAACAAACCCAGGCCATTTTTTATCAATGACCGACCAGTAAAATCCGCTTTGAAAAATCTTACGAGTAAACTCTTCAAGCCATTCATCGTTAGATACTTTCAGTAATTGATTCTTAGATAAGGGTTTTCTTAACATCTGTTTTAGATACTTTTCACCACCTTTACGCTTGGCTGCGCGCTGGTATATCGAGGCGAATTTTTCCATAATATTTACAGCTCAAAAATCAAAAATATATAATAATGTATATAAGGAAGGTGTGACAGGGTAAATGCCTAGATTAACTGTTCCTATTAGCACTTTAATAAGCAATTGACGTGTTTTATAGCAATAGTATATGTTGTATGTTTTGTATCTGTATTATTAATAAAAATAACAATAAATTAGACAGGTGAACATATTGTCCAAGATAATTCCTTATATTGCTCAAGTGATATTCAGCGTCTTTGTATTAAATTTTAAACGTCGAATAGTCGAATATAAGCGAAAAAAAGCCTGCTCACCTCATGTTATTACTGTGTATTTACGCATTAATGACCCTTATAGCATGGTACTGATTCAGGTACTTAAGCAGCTACAAAGTCGTTATAATATTGAATATGATTTTCGTACTGTCTTGAATTTACAAAGCGATATGTACCCCGCCTTAGGTTTATGGAATGAAAATGCACTGCGAGATGGTAAATATTTAGCAAATTTATATGAATTATACTTCCCTGAAGATACGTCTAAGAAACCAGATTTCAGTGAAACCGAAAATATGAAAATAACTGCGCAGTTATTACATTGGGAGTTACAACCGGGTTATTTAGACCGCGCTCAATTATTATTTAGTGCATATTGGCAAAATGATAAAAATAAAGTTACATCACTACTAGATAAAAATGTAACAAGTAATGTGGAATGTTATGGCCATCATTTAAGCGCCAACCAGGCTATGTTAAAGCGCTGTGGCCATTATTTGACTGGTATGCTGCATTATGGAAATGAATGGTACTGGGGTTTAGATCGCTTGCAGTATTTAGAGCAACGATTAAATGACTTGAATGTAAATAAAGTAGAAAAACAAGTCAGTTTTAATTTGTCCCAATTAAACTTCTGTCAACATGTGACGCCCCAGAAAATAGCTATTTCAAGCCATAATTTGAAGCCTATTATCATGTATTGGTCGTTACGCAGTCCTTATTCTTATTTAGCCATTATTCGTGCTACCCAGTTAGCCAAGCATTATAAAACCAAGCTAGTTATTAAACCAGTTTTGCCTATGGTTATGAGACGAATGTCAGTGCCTAAGGATAAAACGTCTTATATCGCAAGAGATGTTAAGCGTGAGTCGTTATTATATGGAATTGAGTTTGGACGTATTGCAGATCCACTAGGAGCTGGCGTAGAGCGCTGCTATTCAGTTTACCAATATGCATTATCAAAAGGTAAAGGAAACGAGTTGCTACAAGCTTGGGCAACAAGTGTATGGTCGCAAGGAATTGACTCGGCCACCGACTCGGGGGTTAAAAAAATTATAGAAAAAGTAGGCTTGCCATGGGACCAAGTTAAACCTCTTTTGGGCAATAGCGACTGGAGAGTTTGGGCGCAAGAAAACTTAGCCGAACTATATGGTCAAAATCTTTGGGGGGTGCCTAGTTTGATCTATGGTGGCTGTAAAGCATTTGGCCAAGATAGGATTGACATGATTGAATCTGCTATTGCAGATGACCTTAATGCAGGTACTCTTAAACCTTAGATCTAGACAGATACAACACTTGCCAGAAACAAGCAAATGGGTTGTACTACAGCTCGAATTAAGTCCAATAAGTTAGAATAAAAGGAATAATATGAAAATTTTTAACAAACTCAATCTAGCCGCTTTATATGCCTTTTGGGTTGCCTTTGTGGTTAACCTTGTAATGCCTTTTCCCGGCGAATGGAATACTGGTGTTTTGTATATTGGACTGGGCTTGCTAGCTGTTCATTTTATTGAATTTATATTGGTGTTTAAAAAGCTTAAAGCCTTGGGCCATACTTCAGTAAAAGACTTTGTATTGGTATTACTGGTAGGACTATTCCACTGGATGCCATTATTGCGTAAGGCCGGCTAATTATCGATAAAATAACCTACTGCATAAGCTCAGTAGGTTTAGTAAATTCCATATAAAAGCTATACTTAGTCTAATTCCATTCAATTAGAATACTTAATCATGTTAGAACCTTTCATCGAACCAAATGACACTGATCTTGCTAAATACATCAGTAATTTTGAACAAACTCGTCGTCAGTTAGATGCTCAACTACTGCAACAGTTAATGACCCGTGCCAGCGGACAACCAGCTGTAATGTGGGGAACTCAAGTAATAGGCTTCGGAAGCTACAAATGTGTCCATAAAACAGGGCGAGAATGGGACTGGCCGATGCTGGCATTTGTTTTACAGCCTGGTCATATTGCTGTGTATTTAATGAACGGCCTAGAAGGCTACGAGCGCCAATTAAAGCAATTGGGTAAACACAAAGAAGGTGGTAATTGTATTTATATTAATAAATTACATGACATAGATATGACCGTATTAGAAAAGCTAATGGCGCAAATCTATACAGATATGCAGTCTAAGTTTGATTGTAAATGATGATCACTTACTAATCGTTATTACCCCATCACCCTATCAACACTTAAAATGGTCTTAATAAATGCCTGCTGAATTTCATCATATAGAAGCTCAATTCAAACACTTTGTGTTAGCCGATGCTGAGACCAGCATGGGACTAGGCGACAGCCAATTTTTAGGTGATTTGGGTGACCCTAGTTTACAAGGTATGTTAGACGATACATTAGAGGCTAAAAAACTATTAGTCGAAATTGAAGCGTTTAAATCTCACGACTTCGAGCAAACACTAGATTTAGATTTGATGGCACGTTATTTAGGCCAGCAAATATTTTTTAGCGAACTACAGCAACATGGTCAACCACAACGCCGCAGAAAGCCAGGTGGAGTAGATGGCATTAGTGCTGGTATATTTCAGTTATTTGTTAATGATGAGCGCAGTGCCAGTCAGCGTTTAGACAATATACTGTCGCGTTTGCAGCAAGCTCCAGCGTATTTGAAAACTGAACAAGACGTTATAACTCAGCCCATTAAACGTTGGGTGGCTATAGAGTTAGAGCAGGGTGAAGGTATCCCTGATTTATTAGCAACAATACTCGCGTGGGCTGAGCAAGAGAAGTATGAGCATGTTAATCAGCTTAAAGTGGCTATTACAGACTGCAACCAAGCCACGGACGATTATCTAAAGGATTTAGCTTCTCGTGAAACGTTTACAGATTTTACTATTGGTGAAAAAAAGGTTAACGAACTACTGGCGCTAAGAAATATCGAACAATCATCGCAGCAGTTAATTCAAATGGCTCGAGATTTTATGGCTGAGACTCAAGCCTTATTAAACGTTTTATCTGCAGGGTTATTGCAAAAATATAATCTACCTGAAACCACCAGTGAGGTGCAGTTACATGAGTATCTGAACGAAAAATTTGCCGCTACTCTAAAGGACGGTAAACTTAATTCTATTTTAGATATTTACCTAGATGAAATTGAAACTATTAACCAGTTTATTGATAAAAATAAACTGTTTAAAATTCCGCAACAACAATCTATTAAAATTATGCAAACCCCTAGTTTTTTAGAGCCAGTAATTCCAGCTGGTGCTATGTGGCCGCCATTAGCTTTACGAGATGGTACAAAAACTAGCTTGGTATATTTAACTCTAAAAGAGGATCAACTAGCCGAACATACTAAACTGGGTATTCCCGTAATGATGATTCATGAAGGTATACCAGGGCATCATTTGCAGTTTGCCTCGGCCGCGCATCACCCATCATTTGTACGTCGTATTTTTTCAGCTAACGAACATGCTGAAGGCTGGACCACTATGTTAGAAGATTTTATGTTAGATGTTGGCTACATAGACGCAGACCTAGTAGATGAGGTACGTTTTATTGCCAAGCGTGAAATGTCGCGCTTAGTGGCTCGTGTAGGAAT
>JAWUVO010000101.1:0-43127 GCA_034112325.1 Bermanella sp.
GTTTTAAATAATTATTTTTTGTTTTGCTCTCTATATTCTCCAGGGGTTGTATCTAGCCATTTTTTAAAACTGCGATGAAACGACCTTGGTTCACTGAATCCCAGTCTTATGGCAATTTCTTGTGCACAAAGCTCTGTCTGGGTTAATAATTCTTTAGCTTGAGCCAACCGTACTTCGTCTAATATTTGCTGATAACTGCAATCGTATTGCTGTAGTTTTCTTTGGAATGTTCGTTCAGTGAGCCCCAATCTTTTAGCGACTATTTCTTTTCTAGGTATGCCTTCTAATAGCAGCCCGGTTATTACATTCTTAGCTTGAATAGGTAATGGCTGTTTATCACTTATGTCAGCCATTAAAATTTCAGCATGGTTTTCTAATGTTTTTAGCAGCTGTTCATCTGGCTGTCTCATGGGTAAATTAAGCAATTTATCATCCATGAAAAGTGCACTGTATGGCGCATTGAAACGAATTGGGCAGTTAAACATTGACTGAAATTGAAGTGCGCTATGAGGGTTTGGTTGAGCGAATTCGAACCATACTTTGTTGGGTTTACCTTCTGGTTTGTCTAATAAAAATCGAGCAAAATTTACCCAAGAGCCTAGCACATTAGCAATCATATGTGGCCTAACAATGGTATCTGTGTAATTACAGTGCCAGCGGATTTCGGTATCACCATTTTCAACTTGATTAAAGTCGCTCACACCCATATCACCGACTAGTCTTTCATAGGCGGGTGCCTTGTTTAGCGCCTCACGTAAGCTGGCACAATTCATTAAAATGTAACCCAGAACACTGTATGAACCGGCTTGAACATAACGGGAACTTTTTAATCCAAAACAGGGATCTCCCGTTTTTTCAATTAAATAGCGAATAATACGCTGAAACTGTTCACCGCTGATGCGTTTCAGATTATTGTTAACGATGTCGAGACTAACCTCGTTGTCGTTAAGAACAGTCTCGGCTGTTAGGCCGTAATCTGACGCCGCTTTTATATACTGCAAAACAGCCGGTGAAGATGCATGGCCTAGTTGATTCATAATGTAATAATCGTTTTTTATTGTTATGACTTTATTTGCTCTAACATTGGCATAATTGGTCGGTGTATCCAAACGAGCCAAAGCTATTATATACATCATAACCACTGTTGAATTATGAGTCTATTCAACTAAACAGATTAATTTCACATGAAAAAATTATAAGGAATACAGTATGCGTCGTTGGAATGGTTGGGGTGATGATAGTTTTACTATGGAAACACCTGCTTCAGGAATGGCCTTTTTAGAATCAAAGGTTGCCGCTGGCCCAGTGTTAGCTGACGTAGATTTTAACAGTGTATGTGCTCAGGTCCCAGCTACACGCCTGCCTAGTCATCAGTTGATTGATGTGTCGGTAGAAGAGCGTGTGCGTCATGCTCGTGGTCAGAGCTTGCCTGATTGGCTAGCCATGCGCAGCGGAGATTTTGGGGTGTTTCCTGACGGCGTTGCCTATCCAGAGTCAACTGAACAGGTTATGCAGTTACTAGAATTTGCCTATGCCAACGACATTCATGTTATTCCCTATGGTGGTGGTACGAGCGTAGCTGGACACATTAACCCGCTACAGTCAAAACAAGCGGTGCTGACAATTGATATGGGCCACATGAACCAACTTCTTTCTTTGAATACTGAAAGTCAGATAGCTACTTTTGGTGCGGGTGTACCCGGGCCGCAAGTTGAAGCGCAGCTAAGAGCAAAAGGCTATACCTTGGGTCATTACCCTCAATCTTGGGAGCTATCTACATTAGGTGGCTGGGTTGCTAGCCGCTCAAGTGGACAGCAATCTCTTAGGTATGGCCGAATTGAGCAAATGTTTGCAGGTTGCACTATGGTGACACCAAAAGGCAATTTAATTGTTCCGACTATTCCTGCCTCATCAGCGGGTCCCGATTTGCGTGAAGTGGTTATGGGCAGTGAAGGGCGCATGGGGATTATTACCGAAGTAAATGTACGAATTACACCTTTGCCGCAACAAGAAACATTTTTTGCCGTGTTTTTACCCGATTTTGAAGCGGCAAAAAATGCGGTTAGAAAAATTGTACAAAATAAGATCCCGTTATCTATGTTGCGGGTATCAAATGCATTGGAAACCGAGACGCAATTAAAATTAGCGGGTCACGAAAAACAAATTGGCTTGTTAGAAAAATATCTATCTTTTCGTGGGGTTTCGAATGGCAAATGCATGTTAACGTTTGGTACCACTGGTGATAAAAAGCAAAATGCTTTATCACTCAAACAAGCGCTTAAAATTTTAAGCTCTTTTGGCGGTGTTAAAGGTCCTAAAATGATGGGTGAAAAATGGGCCGAAAATAGATTTAAATTTCCATACCTGCGTGAAAATCTTTGGCTTGGTGGTTATGCAGTGGATACCTTTGAAACAGCCACTGACTGGCACCGCGTTAGCGATCAAATGAACGCGATGGAAGAAGCCGTACGTAGCTCTCTAACAGAAGAAGGCATTGTGCCTCATGTTTATACTCACTTGTCACATATGTATACCCAAGGCTGCAGTATTTATACAACCTATGTGTTCCCAAATGCCGATAGCTACGCTGATACTTTATCCCGTTGGAAAAAAATAAAAGCAGCGGCCTGTAAGAGTGTGGCTAATGGTACCGCTACCATTTCTCATCAGCACGGTGTGGGTAAAGACCATGCGCCTTATCTAGCAGCAGAAAAGGGTGAGTTAGGTATGTCTACATTGCAAAATTTAGTTGAGCATTTTGACCCTAAGCAACAGTTAAACCCTGGCACATTATTAGAAGTTAAAGAAAAATAATATTTTTGTTAGCAGTAATTAGTTCCAGCTAAAAGGATTGAAAATGAGTCAACAGCAAGCGGCACCATTCTATCAGGTTAAGCGCCAAGCCAATGTCGATGCCATTCATCAAACAGATGAATGGGACATGGTGGTGATTGGTGGCGGTATTACCGGTGCCGGCGTTGTAAGAGAAGCGGCTCGTCAAGGTATGCGTGTTTTACTTTTAGAGCAAAAGGATTTTTCATGGGGCACCTCAAGTCGTTCTTCTAAAATGGTTCATGGTGGCCTGCGTTATTTAGCAGCGGGAAATTTTAAACTAACAAGCCACAGTGTTAAGGAACGTGAAAGATTATTACAAGAAGCGCCTGGCTTGGTAGATGTATTGCCGTTTAGTTGGCTGCATTACAAGGGAAAGTTTCCTGGGCCATTTATTTTTAATAGCTTACTTGCGCTTTACGACTTAATGGCAGGGCAGCGCTACCGACATTTTTTATCTAAAAGTGAAGCACAATATCAACTCCTTAATATAAACACTGAAAATTTAATGGGTGTTACTTGCTTCGCCGATGCAGTGACTGATGATAGTCGCTTAGTGCTAAGAGTGTTAAAAGAAGCTGAGCAAGACGGCGCTGTTTTATTAAATTATGCAGCGGTTACCGATGTAATAAAAACAGAGGGTCATATTACTTCGTTAAAGCTTAAATTAGAAAATCAGCCTGAAGAAATAATTATTAAAGCCAAGGTAATTGTCAGTGCCACAGGGGCGTGGGCCGACAAATTCAGGCAAGATCTGGGTCAAAAAGCTAAAATAAGGCCACTTAGAGGGAGTCATCTGGTGCTTCCTAGCTGGCGCTTACCAATGGCTCAGTCTATTACCATGAAACATCCAGTCGATGGTCGCAGTATGTTTGTCTACCCATGGGAGGGTATGACAGTGATTGGTACAACCGATTTAGACAACCCTGTTGTCACATCGGTTGAACCGGTTATTCAGCAACAGGAAGTAGAGTATTTAATTGCAGCCGCTAATTCTCTTTTTCCTAGTTCTGCTATTACCAGTAAAGATATTGTTTCTAGTTGGGCTGGCGTTAGGCCCATTGTTTCTAGTGGCGGCTTAAATCCGTCTGCTGAAAAGCGTGATCATAGTATTTGGGATGACCAAGGTCTTATCACTGTTAGTGGTGGTAAATTAACCACTTTTAGATTGATAGCTTTAGATGTTTTAAAGGCCGCCAGTAGCTATCTTCCTGGGTTAAATTGGCAAGACAACCAACAGCAAATATTCAGGCAGGCTAATTCGGTCCCTGTGGAAATAAGAGGCCTTGAGTTAGACGTGCAAAGGCGTTTGTTAGGTTTTTATGGCACTCAAATTCAAAGTTTATGCGATTGTGTTGGTAAGGAAGCGTGGTCGTTAGTGCCAGGTACCAAAACCTATTGGGTGCAAGTTCGCTATGCGGCCCGTTATGAGCAAGCAATGCACCTTGATGACATATTATTGCGTCGCACCAGAGTTGGATTGTTTTGTAACAATGGTGGCTTGGACTATAAAAATATTATTAAAGAAATTTGTATGGCCGAGATGCAGTGGAGTGAAAACCAATGGAATGACGAATGGGATCGCTACATGGACATTTGGAACACCTCTTATAGCCTGCCAAAATCAGTTCATACAGGGCAGCAGTAATACTATGAATAAATACATTCTTTCCATAGATAACGGTACACAAAGTGTGCGGGCTCTTTTATTTGATCAAGATGGTCAGCTTGTTGCTAAAGGTAAGGTTGAGATAGAGCCTTATTTTTCTACGCAACCAGGTTGGGCCGAACAAGACACCGAGCTTTACTGGGACAGCTTAGGTACAGCTTGTGCACAAATGTGGGCAACTACAGATGTAAAACCAGAGCAAATTGTGGGGGTAGGTTTAACTACACAACGGGGCACCGTAGTTAATGTAGATCAACAAGGCAATGCTCTAAGGCCAGCCATTACATGGTTGGACCAAAGGCAAGCTGAAATAGAAAAACCCATTGGTGGTGTTTGGGGTTTGATGTTTAAGGTGTTGGGTTTACGTCACGTAGTCGAAGGTTTTCAGCGCAAAGCACAGGCTCCTTGGTTATCACAAAATCAACCTGAAATATGGCAGAAGACACATAAGTTTCTTTTGCTTAGCGGTTATTTGACTCATCGTTTAACTGGCGAGTTCAAAGACTCGGTCGGCTGTATTGTTGGTTATTTACCGTTTGATTATAAAAATCATAAGTGGGCGGGCAAGCGTGACTGGAAGTGGCAAGTCATCAACATGAAAGACAGTATGTTGCCCGATCTGGTTAAGCCGGGTGAAGTGCTCGGCCATATTCATCAGGCGGCCGCAAAACAGCTGGGCTTACCGATTGGTGTTCCTTTAATAGCATGTGCGTCTGATAAAGCGTGTGAAATTATTGGCAGTGGTGGCAACGATCCTCATACTGGATGTTTAAGTTACGGCACAACCGCGACGATTAATACCACCACTAAAAAGTATCTTGAACCGGTTATGTTTATCCCGCCTTATCCTGGTGCTATTCCTGATACTTACAATACTGAAGTTATGATTTACCGTGGCTTTTGGATGGTGAGTTGGTTTAAAACGCAGTTTGGGTTAAAAGAGCAGCAGTTAGGTGAGGAGCAAGGCTTAGCTCCCGAGGCTTTGTTTGACGAGTTGGTTAGCTCTGTGCCAGCGGGTTCTATGGGTTTGATGTTGCAGCCTTATTGGTCGCCAGGTACTCGAGTTCCTGGGCCTGAAGCTAAGGGTGCAGTGATTGGTTTTGGCGATGTGCATACCAGGGCGCATCTGTATCGTTCAATACTAGAGGGTCTTGCTTATGGTTTACGAGAAGGCAAAGAAAAAATAGAAAAATGCAGTGGGAAAAAAATAACCAAATTGCGCGTCAGTGGTGGTGGTAGTCAGAGTGATGCGGCCATGCAGTTGACGGCAGATATTTTTGGTATTCCGGCTGAACGACCTAGTACGTTTGAAACATCGGGCTTAGGGGCCGCCATTAATGTTGCGGTAGGCTTGGGCCTGTATAGCAATTACGATGTGGCTATTAATAAAATGACAGGGGTAGGTGACGTGTTTGAACCTAATACCGAAGCCGTTAAGCTATATGATCAGTTGTATAAAAATGTGTATTTGAAGATGTATCAGAGGTTAAAACCTTTATACAAGCAAATCAAACAGATCACAGGTTATCCTAAGTAATTAGCTGTAATATTTTAGGTATGACCCATAAGAAACTGAACTTATTTAGTAAACTATATCGATATTGCGAAGTCATTTTGTCTTACTCGCGAATGCGGGTATCTATTGCACTTTTCTTAAAACCTAAATAGATACCAGATAGTTAGTCCCTAACTTCTAGTAAGAACAGCGCTTAGTCAGTCAAACTAATATTTAAAATTACCTACAAGCGATGTTAGTTTGTCCGATGTTTGATTAAGTGCGGTGCATTTATCGCTAATGGTTTTAGTTTGCTCGGCAGTATTGTCTGACATATCTTTAATGTTTAGCATATGTGAATTTAGTTCTTCAACTACCGAGCTTTGCTGTTCGGTGGCAGTGGCTACTTGAATGCTAAGGTCGCTAATAGCATTTATTGCATTGGTGATTTTTTCTAAAGACTTACCGGCTGTGTCTGCATTTTCAACCGCGTCTGACGCTGTTTCTATTCCCGAATTCATCGCACTTACTGCATTATGGGCACCGTCTTCGAGTTTTTTAATCATTTTGTTTATTTCTTCTGTACTTTCTTGTGTGCGCTGGGCAAGTGTTCTTACTTCATCTGCTACCACGGCAAATCCACGGCCTTGCTCACCTGCGCGAGCGGCTTCTATTGCAGCGTTTAAAGCCAGTAGATTGGTTTGCTCTGAAATACCTTTAATCACATTAAGTACAGAACTAATTCCACCTACGTCTTCAGCCAGTGTTTGGATTACAGACGAGGCATTTTGTATTTTTTCAAACACAACATTAATACCCTCAACGGTTTTATTTACCACGGTTTGACCTTCTATACTGTCACAGGAAGCATTTTTTGCAGCGTCAGCCGTATCATGGGCATTACGTGATATCTCATGAACAGTCGCGCCCATCTCATTTATGGCAGCGGCTACCATGTCGACACTTTGCTGTTGTCTTTCTGTGTTTTTTTCTGTTGCGATGGCGGCTTTTGATAAATCACTCGACGCGTCATTTACTTTAATTGCATTGTCAGCAACCGCAGCGATCAGAGTACGCAGCTGGCCTACAAAGTTGTTAAATGATGTAGCCAGTAGGCCTACCTCGTCCCCGGTAATAACAGGCATTTTCTGGGTGAGGTCAGCATCGCCTGTGGAAATAGTGTTTAGCATTCTTGCGGCTTTGGCTACCGGTTTTGCCACGCCCATTGCAACCCATAAACCAAGCGCTATTAAAGCTAAAGCAACCGCAAAGTTTAAACCTATTAGCTGAATGATCGAGTTGTTGATGGGACCAAATAACTCTTTTGTGGGGATTTCTACAACTACAAACCAATTGAGTGCTGGAATAAATTGCGCCGCAATAATAGCGTTCATTTTTTGCTGGGTTTGCATTACATTGACTTGTTGTTTATTTAATAAATTAGCGGTTATATCTTCACCTAAGTAGGTGTTTAAATGAGTATCTTGTTTAATGTCTTTATTAGGATGAACTTTTATTTTTCCGTCTGTGGCTACAATATAAACAAGACCATTATCCCCTAATTTATAATTACTAATGAGTTTCACTACCTGAGAAATCCCCATGCCTATGCCAGTAATACTTTTGTTGTCTGCAGTACGGTAGTTTATGAAAAGCGCGGCTTGTTGTTTGGCATGGTCTATATCTATATCCAGTGAGTAGGGTTTTCCACTGTTTATAAATTCATAAAACCAGCTATCAGTAGAGGGGTTGATTTGGCGCGAAATACCATCTGCTGTGTAGTAGTTTTTGGTGTTACCAGAGACGATGAATGAGGTAATAGCATTATTTTCTTTTTGCATGACCCTTAGGTATTCGATCATCTCAGGAGTTTGCTCGGCAGGCTCACCATTTTCAAGCCAATTATTAGTAAAAATATTTTGCGACATGGCCCTAGATATGGCCAATGGGATATTAATTTCTTTTTCTATAGCGTTCGCAACACTGCTTAAAGTAGCGGGTACTTCTTGAATTTCAATGCGTCCAACCACCATGTCGCGCATGGCATTGTTACTGATTAATGTTGAAATAATCAAGCTAAGCAATAACGCGCCGCCAATCACCAGCGACAACTTATGTCTTATGGCTAAATTGTTCCACATACATTCACCGAATAATAAGTTTATTAACGTTAAGTGTAGGAAGGATAGAGTTTAAAGCCATTTTTATTGTGGTTAATTTTAGCTTTAGAAAGAGCCCTAAATATACATTTAGGACTCTTTTTTAGGACTTTTTTTTAGGACTCTTTTTTTGCTGCGCTTAAACGAGGGCTGAGCTTTTGGTTAAGTGCTTTTCAACCCCAACTAATAGACTATTAAGGCTGGCCTTTAGCGTGTCATCATTAGTTGTTGAACAAACACGTTTTTCGCCATTAATAGTCATGTTTATCATGGCCAGAGCTTTGGCATTGTTGTGTTCACCTATAGACGTCTGCTCGTACTGTTTAATGTCTATATCGATTGAAAAGTGCTGGCTTAGACCATGACAAAAAGCCTCTAAAGCACCTTGGCCTTGACCTTTAATTGTCACGGCTTTACCGTTATTAATTACTTCAGCTTTAATTGTCTGGTGATCATTATGGTTTGAAATTTCATAGCCATTTAATTTTAAAGCTTGATCTTTAATATCAAAAGTCTGTTGGTAGATGTCCCAGATAGTATCGGAATTAACTTCGCAGCTGTTTTCCTCTGTGTATTTTTGTACCGCTTGGCTAACTTCTATTTGCATCCAGCGAGGTAGCTGAATACCATGATTTGCCTCTAACATATAAGCCACGCCACCTTTACCGCTTTGACTATTTACGCGGATAACGCTTTGGTAATCTCTACCAATGTCGCTTGGGTCAATAGGTAAGTAGGCAACGTCCCATGGTTGGCCTTCATGCTGCTGACTTAAACATTTTTTAATGGCATCTTGGTGCGACCCACTAAATGCTGTGTAGACTAAATCGCCCATCCACGGATGGCGAGCGTGGGTAGCAATATTAGTACATTCTTCCACAGTCTTGGTAATACGGTGAGCATCTGATAAATCTAATTGTGGGTCGATGCCCTGACTATATAGGTTCATGCCCATGGTTATAATATCCATATTACCCGTTCGCTCACCATTACCCATTAACGTGCCTTCTATGCGGTCAGCACCTGCTAAAATAGCCATTTCTGCAGCTGCAATGGCGCAGCCACGATCATTATGGGTATGAATACTTATGATGATGCTATTACGATTTTTAATGGTTTCGCAAAAGCTCTCTACCTGATCAGCAAAAACATTAGGCCCTGCGCATTCAACCGTTGCGGGTAAATTAATAATGCATTTATTAGCTTCGCTGGGCTGCCAAACATCGACAACAGCATTACAAACTTCAACTGCAAAATCTACTTCGGTGCTAGAAAAGCTTTCTGGGCTGTATTGAAAAGTCCAGTGGGTTTCGGGCTGTTGTTGGGCGCATGACATAACTTTACTTGCGCCGTGTTTAGCAATATCAATAATGCCTTGTTTGTCTAAGTTGAATACTTTTTCTCTTTGCACCGGCGAGGTTGAGTTATAAACATGCACGATGGCCTGCTTAGCACCTTTTAATGATTCAAAAGTACGTTCAATTAATTGGTCTCTGGCTTGTACCAACGCTTGAATAGTTACACCATCAGGTATTCTATTTTCCTCTATTAGAGTTCTTACAAAATCAAAATCAGTTTGCGATGCGCTGGGAAAACCCACTTCTATATCTTTAAAGCCCATGTCGATCAATAAATCCCACATCAAAAGCTTTTGAGCAACATTCATTGGCTCAATAAGCGCTTGATTACCATCGCGTAAATCTACCGAACACCAAATTGGAGCCGATGTAATGCTGTTTGCTGGCCACTTTCTATCTGGCTTATTAATAGCGGCAAAAGGTCGATACTTAGTGTGATCAAACATGGTTTTCTCTCTATTTATCCCTTAATTGAGGGAGTAGGTTTAACAAGTGCTTTGAGTGTTAGCCTTGCTAGGTCATGTGAACTTTTGATTCTTTGACCTGGCCGCTAGCTACTTTTGGTTGCTGGCGGTTATTAATCAACTTTTGGTTGGTTATTTAGCAAGTGAGATTATTATAAATGGTTTTGTCTGGTTTTATGTTGCTAATATTGTGCTAAATTATCTATTTTGGGGTTTTATTAACTAATTTTTATCATTTTATTAGATTTTTATTGTATTGTTGTTGTTGAGGGTAGATTAGTCTGCTAAAACTGTGGCTTAAATTGAAAAAGTTCAATAACAATCCATAAAAATTCATAAAGGGCGTGTTATGCAGCTAGATAAAGTAGACCGAAAGATTTTAACAGCCTTGCAAGAAAACGGTTCGATAAGTAATTTAGACCTAGCAGATAAGGTAGATTTGTCCGCCAGTCCTTGCTCTAGAAGGGTTAAGGCACTTGAAGAAAGTGGCTTTATTTTAAAAACGGTTACGTTGCTAGATGCTAAAAAACTAGGCTTGGACTTAATGGCAATGATTTCTATTAGTATGGATCGACATACGCCAGATAGATTTGAAGCCTTTGAAGCGGCCATTATCGAGTGTGATGAAATTCTAGAGTGTTATTTAATTACAGGTCAGAGTGCGGATTATGTTTTAAAGGTGATGGTGCAGGACATGACGGCTTTTCAGGATTTTTTGCTGGGTAAGCTCACAAGAATACCGGGAGTAACTGGAGTGCACTCAAGTTTTGTGATGCGTAAAGTACTGGATCGAACGTTTTTGCCGGTTTAGCCATAGGAATTAAGCTTGTTTTATAATACGAACAGTTTGTCAGATGTGACCTGAGCTTATGTTATTGTCTGTAACTGGCACGCAACTGTATGTAAATCAATCTGTTCTTAGGCATATTTTTTTATCCATTAAGTTGATATTATAAAAAAAACAATAGGGTATGTTCGTGTTTGCAAATTTCGCAGCAAGACGCCACCTGACTGGTCCACTAAGGGCTGTCAGCCCAGTGGCAGAAAATGATTCAGAAATAGATTGGAAAACGGCCAGCAAAATAGCGAAAAAGGCCACGTCTAAAAAGTCTGTACCAGCTCCTAGCTCCAACAGCCAAAAGTTATTAGCTTATTTTGATAAATCCTTTAAGGGTTCGCTTGCGGCCGACAAAAATACAGTAAAAGACAGCTTAGAACTGGCTTTTGTCGAAGTTGTTAGTTTGTTTATCCCGTTGCTTTATATCTCTTTAGTGCTTGGGTTTATGACGTTTGGGATCATTTTTTTTAGTGAACCTGTGATTGTCCATATAATTGAAGCAAACTATCTTGAGGCTACTTACTGGGCGTCTCCGGCTGTTTTAATGTTTGGTTTACTTTATATCCTAATGCGTCCTTTATTTGGCGGCTTCAAGTCCTACCATGGCCGAGTTTTATTGACCCACGAGGCGCCTGCGTTATTTGCATTAACAGACGGTCTCAGCCGTCACCTGAATGTTAAGTCACCCCAAAAAATAGAAATTAATAATGAGACGGCCATAAGGGTGGATGCTTATGCTGGCATTAATAGTATTTACCGAGACGAATATAAAATTGTAATTGGTGCTCCTCTATTGATGGGGTTATCGTTAAATCAGCTTGCCGCTATATTGGCTCATGAACTTTCTCATTTTAGAAACAAGCAAAAAAAAGTAGCATTTTATTTAATGCATCACGTAAGTGAATGGCTATATTTTAGAGCTTCTGGGCAAGATAAATTTCATCAAAAGCTGTTAACACGAATGCAGAAAGAAGATCTTTCTAAATTTGAATATGTAGAGCTTTGGGTGTGGCAGCGCATTCATTTGGTTCAGCAAAGTGCTTTCTATTGCATGTTTTCACTGCATCGCAGATTGACCGCTTGGAAGAGTCGGCAGATTGAATTGCAGACAGATGCGGCAGCAATTTCGTTTGTTGGAACTGAAGCTTTTACTAGTATGTTGCATCAATTACGTCAGATTCAAAATTCTCAAACGGCCGTATCTAAACAAAATGATTGGGCTTGGAAGGAAGGTTATTTGCTGGATAACTATGCTTTAGCTGTGGCATTAGAAGCTAGTAAATCTACTGCCAAGTCTGAATTGCTATTCAAGCAAAACGAAGGCAAAGAGGTGACTCGTTTTTGTCCTTGTGATGCAGCTCGAATTACCCATGCTAATGACCTTGGAATAAAAGGTATTTTAACGGCAAATGTTCGTGCCTCTGTTCTGTTAGAAAATCCTGGTTTGCTCGCTAAGGAGCTGACCCTTTTGGATTATGTAAGCTCTGGAATTGCTGATGCTGAAAGCTATTGTGTTTCTTCTGAAAAAATTAGGCAGCTTCAAGCTAAAAAAGAACAATTAAATAAATTAGCTTATCGTTACTTTGACGGGCGCGTAGAGACTAGAATTCTTAGGTTTGAGCCAACTGAAGAGCGTGATATTTCTCAATTCGATATTCAAACTAGTATTGATTATATTCGTCGCTATCGAGTCGAAGACAGAAAGTACCAAATGTCATCTGGTAATTTATTAAAGCGAATACATAAAGCTTACCTGATTCAGCGTTTGATATTGTCTGGGTTACCGGTAAAAAAACATCTGGGCAATGAGGTTTTACCTAAAGG
The DNA here is from genome assembly GCA_034112325.1 of Bermanella sp. Lineage (GTDB taxonomy): Bacteria > Pseudomonadota > Gammaproteobacteria > Pseudomonadales > Oceanobacteraceae > Bermanella. The sequence continues at coordinate 12,640 of JAWUVO010000101.1, forward strand.
CGAGTCGGAGGCTTATTTGCAACACATGCGATCTCAGTATCAGCAAGCTTTGTATCACATGGAAGCCATGGACCAAGTTTTTTATCAGCGTGCTTATGTTGCGCTAAATTATTTAGATATGGCAGCTCGAGGTTTGGTATTAACCGCATTTTCAAATTTAGAATATTATGCTCAAGTGAGAAGAGAAGTACTGTCTATAGAAGAGGCATATAACCCGCTAAGTTTGATCGTTAATAGTTTGCATAGCGGTGTTAGCACAAAAATACTACAGGCTGGAGTGAAGGAAAAACAACAGCTCTGGCTGATGTTAAACTCTTTGCTGAAGCTGCTAGAGAACAAGCCCGTTAAGGTATCATTGAATCGCAGTAATATTCATATTTTAAAATATTTAGAAATTAAGCTTGGTAAGTTACCTGATAGTTCAAGCAGCATGACCGTTGAGGATTTAGCTTTATATGTTTCACAGTTGCTTCAATTATTGTCTTTTCAATATCATAAATGGCAATCTCAGGTTGCACTTGTGATGTCTCGATTCGAAGTTGAAAATGGCGTTTCACCAGTAAATCTTCTCAACAAGTCTCATTAATAAATGTTTTTTAGTGTCAAATGGATAGTTATTAATTGACCCGCTAAGCGGGTTTTTTTATGGTCCATTTTTGGAGTAACGAGTTGTAATTACTGTTAAAGTAGCCTGTTATATTTATGTAGATATTATAAAGTAAGGTTTTTGCAATTATTATGAATGATTTTTTATTATCCGATCTCTCGGTAGATGGTACAGCAGAGGCTTTTTCTGCAAAAAAAATTAGTAAACATGCCCCGAAGATTTTGCTGCTTTATGGTTCGCTTCGCCCGGAGTCTTACAGTAAAAAAGCGGTGCTTGAGGCCGCTAGAATTCTTCAATCATTTGGCGCCGAAGTGCGTGTATATGACCCTACCGATTTACCTATGTTTGATCGTCAAAATTTTGAAAATAAAAAAGTAAAAGAACTTCACCAGGCGGCTTTGTGGTCCGAAGGAATGGTGTGGTGTAGCCCTGAGATTCATGGCAACTTAACATCGGTGATTAAAAACCAAATTGATTGGATTCCATTATCGCTCGGGTCAGTTAGACCTACACAAGGTCGAACGCTGGCAGTGATGCAGGTTAGTGGTGGCTCTCAGTCGTTTAATGCGGTCAATAGCTTACGCTTGTTAGGTCGATGGATGCGTATGTTCACTATCCCAAACCAGTCATCGGTGGCCATGGCTTGGAAAGAGTTTAATGACGATGGGACCATGAAGGACAGTGCCTATCGAGAACGAATTGTTGATGTAATGGAGGAGTTGTTTAGAATGACTATTTTATTACGTGACCATACTGAATTATTAACATATCGATTCAGTGAAAATAAAGACGCTTATGCAGATCAATCAAGTAAGCAATCAGGTGAAAATAATGAATAAGCAAGTTCAATTAACGGTGTCTGGCCTATGTATATTGTTGTTATCAGGCTGTGCGCAATTAACCGTGCGTGATCAGATGAACGACTTAAACAGTCGCACGGTTGATACTGAATATCAATTTGAAGAATTACCTACGGGTATGCAGGCTGACCCCGATTTAGACGAGCAGGTTATTGAACTAAGCACAGGTAGATCGTTTTATAAGGCTTATGAGTTACCTAGATTCCATCAACGTATAACCATACAATTGCGTACTTATATCGATAAAACTGAACTTGGAGATGGGTTTTTCTATCCAGTTATTGAGCTGTATGGTTCAAATGGCGCGCTTATTGAAATTATAAAACCCCAATTACGCTTCACTCAGGCAAGCTCTAAAGGTCGGTACTCGGCTATACCAATAGATTTAAACCGAGACGTCACTCGCTTTGTTATTCGTACAGAGCCAAACCTATATGGTGAAGAGGCTTCTTATACTACGCAGCATCAAGGTGCTAGTTGGAGCTATAGCGTTACTCCGTTTTCTAAGCGCAAACCAGCTAGTTACTTGCCTTTAGGAAAACTTGAATTGTTAACACCAGATGAAGGTTTTTCAAGACCATTTGAGAAAATGTCAGGACCTTATTGGCAGTTTTCTTTCAGCCGAGGCGCACAAACTTTGGATTCTGCTGAAGAATATCTACCCAACTTAACATTGGGTGGCGGTCCTGTTTTGTCTTTTGGTTATTCTTGGGCGGTTTCAGGCAGACCCTCTAGCAGTATTAGAACCAGTCTAGGCGGTAGTTATTATGGTCTTTCAGCGGACAATGGCTCTTCCCGTGAGCAATATTTTTTATCCAGCGATTTACTTTGGGTAGAATCTAATCATGTGAGCAGTATTGCAGTAGGGTTAACTGCAAGAGCCGCCCATGAATATAAAGGTCAAGGGCAAACGTTTGAATACAAGCCCGCTTTTGGGCCTAAGGTCGCTTTGGAAATACGCGGTGCAATGGGGGTTTCTTTAGGTGCTTATTTAAGTCGATTAACATTTGAAGACCAAAGCGGTGTTGAGGTGAAAAGTAATCAAGCAGGTCTCTATTTAATGAGGCTGTATTAACCTGGTGTTGTTAATTTAAACTGCTGCGAGGTTTGGCGGCATAAAAAAGCCAGTGGATATTTCACTGGCTTTTTTGTTTTTTGCAGAAACTCTGTCCAATTACTCACTCAATTAGTCAGTCATTTTCTATAGCAATGACACCATCTTGCGGTTTAATCGCAATTATATCGCAGTGAGTGTTATCCAAAACCCTCTCAACCGTAGTGCCTAATAGAATACCCTGTATACCTTCTTCTGGGGGCATTCCAATAATCACCACGTCTGCGTCTATTTCTTTTGCAACATTGGTAATTACTTCTTCGGGTTCACCCTCTCTAATATGAGATTGTTGATCCGGAATATTATATTTTCTTGCAATGACCTCACATGCATTCATATGTTGTTTGCTAACATACTGCTGTAAATCCTCAGGAACTGGGGTGTCTGGCAAACTTGCTAAAGTCAGGGACATCATCGGATAGCTATTAACTAGGTGAACGTCATACAGCCTGTCGGCATTGAGTATTTCTGCAAACTCAAAAATGTGTTCGTTGATTGTCCTGTGTGCTTCGTCTAATGATGTAGCATCTATGGCAGCGATAATTTTTCGTGAATCCCAAGCCGATTTTTGTTTAACCAGCAAAGTAGGTGCGGGGCAAAGATTTAATAAGTTCCAGTCTTGGTGCTGCATAACGCGGTCTAAAATACCATGATGGTTGGCGGCCGCCTTTATGACTAAGTCAAAACTACAATCCTGGCTATTATCAATTACGCTTTGGTAAGCATGACTACACCAGCAAACTGATAGGGGGGTGTCTTTAGGCAGATAATACTCTTCAATTAAATCACCAGCCCATTTAAGCGATTGCTCAATCAATAGTGATTTTAAATCATGGCGTAACTCAAGATCAGCTAATGAGCCTTCTTCACAGGCATGATTGTAAACATAGGTGGTGACAAAAAGATTAGCGCCTTGTTCTTTGCTAACTTGCATGGCGCGCTTAATGGCATTCTGATTGTCTAGGTCTTGGTCTAGCACCAGCAATATATTGTTGATCGCTAACATTAGGCTATCTCCTGATTTCAATTGTTTACTTGTTAAGTTTAGTCCTATGTGGCGGTTAACTCTTGTTTTAGATCAAATAAGTTAATTAATTTAGCAGTAAATAACAGTATTATCATACATTTGGCAGAATGGCTAAAAAGGCTTTGCCTGCGGTCCCTAGTGTTTTGCCTTTGCGCTGCAATACGCCAAGGTCACGATACAGTTGTCTTGGTCCGGTATTTAATTTTAATAGCTGTTGGTCGTTGGCCATGTGTTCGGGTAAAACTGACCAACCTAAGCCCACGCTTGTCATCATTTTGATGGTCTCCATGTAACTAGACATCATACTTATGGTTTCACGGTAGCGGCTAGGTATGGCGGTATGCAGTGAAAGGTTGTCCCGTTTGAATGCATTTTCAATAATTTCGAACGTCACTGTATTGGCTTCTGGCAGTATGGCCTCAAACTTGGTTAGGTCATGCAGAGTCGGTTTTTTATATTTTGCTAATGGGTGGGTGTGCGCGCACACAAAGCTTAGTGGGTCGCGCCAAAGAGTTTGCATTTCTAATTTCGGGTTGTTTTCAAGTGGCAGTGTTGCAAATGCTATATCAAGCTCCCCCTGAGCTAATGCTGCGCAAGCGGCTTCGGAACCCAAAAATTGCATAGTCAATTTTACTTGTGGATACGATGTGTGAAACTGCCTAAGTAGGTGGGGTAAATGATGCAGTCCAATGTGGTGGCTGGTACCAATTTTTAAGGTACCACTAACGTCGCCACTTAAATTTGCCAGTTCGGCTTTTATCTCCATTAGCTCAGCCATTATGTGTCTTGCTTTTGGCAGCAATGCCTCACCTGACGGGGTTAAAAGTATCTTACGCGGCAGTCGGTCGAATAATTGACAATTCAAGCTTTCCTCTAAGTTAGCAATACGCTTGCTCACAGCCGGCTGCGTGAGGTGTAGTCGTTGACCGGCTAAAGAAAACGACTCGGTTTCTGCAACCGCTAAAAAGGCTTGAAGGGATTGTGTGTCCATAGAATGGCCTATCACTCACATTTAAATTAAATTGTTAAATATATATTATGCATTCCTAAATGGAATGCAATAAATAAAAAATATGAATTTGAGTTATTTGTCTGCAGGACGTAAACTGCATCTAAATCAAAATTATATAAAAAGTTAGATCAAATATGCTGCCAGTTACGTTTAATGGGCAGCGATAGATTTTGCGGAGAGATAAAATGGCTGGAAGAACGTTATACGACAAGTTGTGGGATCAGCACGTGGTTAAAACTCGTGAGGATGGAACCGCGTTAATTTATATCGATCGCCAATTACTACACGAAGTAACCTCGCCGCAGGCATTCGAAGGTCTTCGTATCGCGGGTCGTAAGCCATGGCGTATAGACGCTAATTTAGCTACACCAGATCATAACGTGCCAACTACAAAAACAGAGCGTGAAGTAGGTATTGAAGGGATTGTTGACCCAGTATCTAGAATCCAAGTTCAAACTTTAGATGATAACTGCGATGAATTTGGCATTGTTGAATTTAAAATGCAAGACAAACGCCAAGGCGTTGTGCATGTTGTTGGTCCTGAGCAAGGTGCAACATTACCAGGTATGACCGTTGTATGTGGTGATTCTCATACAGCAACACACGGCGCATTTGCGGCTTTAGCCCACGGCATAGGCACATCAGAAGTTGAGCATGTATTAGCAACTCAGTGCTTGATTCAAAATAAAATGAAAAACCTATTGATTCGTATTGATGGCGAATTAGGCAAGGGTATTACCGGCAAAGACGTGGTGCTTCATGTGATTGGTATCATTGGAACAGCGGGTGGTAATGGTTGTGCATTAGAATTTGGTGGCAGCGCGATTCGTTCTATGAGCATGGAAGGTCGTATGACGATGTGCAACATGGCAATCGAAGCGGGTGCCCGTGTTGGTATGGTGGCATTTGATGCTATTACTGCTGAATACGTTAAAGGCCGTACTTACTCTCCAAAAGGAGATGACTGGGAGCTAGCGTTAGAAAGCTGGGCTGGCCTAGTTTCTGATGAAGACGCTGTATTTGATAAAGTGGTTGAAGTTAAGGCTGAAGACATTGCACCACAAGTGACTTGGGGCACGTCGCCGGAAATGGTTGTGACCATAGATGGGTTTGTGCCTAAGCTAGAAGATGCAAAAGATGACGTAGAGCGCAGTGGTTTTGAGCGTGCTTACAAGTACATGGGGCTTGAGCCTGGTCAGGCTATTACCGACATTGAGCTAGATCGTGTATTTATTGGCTCTTGTACTAACAGTCGTATAGAAGACTTACGTGCAGCGGCAGCGGTTGCAAAAGGTAATAAAGTAGCAGGCAGCGTTAAGCAGGCATTAGTGGTTCCGGGTTCTGGTTTAGTGAAAGAGCAAGCCGAGCTAGAAGGCTTAGATAAAATATTTACCGAAGCGGGTTTTGAATGGCGTGAGCCAGGTTGCTCTATGTGTTTGGCAATGAACGCCGACAAATTAGGTAATGGTGAGCATTGCGCATCAACTTCAAACCGTAACTTTGAAGGTCGTCAGGGTTATGGCGGTCGCACACACTTAGTGAGTCCAGCGATGGCTGCTGCTGCGGCAATTGCAGGCCACTTTGTAGATGTTCGTCAATTTGATTTGGTTAAATAAGGAGAATACTAATGAAACCATTTGTTAAGCAAACCGGTATCGTGGCTCCTATGGATAGAGCCAACATTGATACGGATATGATTATCCCAAAGCAATTTTTAAAATCAATTAAGCGCAGTGGCTTTGGCCCAAACTTATTTGATGAATTGCGTTACCTAGACGAAGGCCAGCCTGATGCTGATAACTCTGGCCGTCCTTTGAATCCCGATTTTGTTTTAAACAAAGATCGTTACAAGGGCGCGTCTGTTTTAATCTGTCGTGAAAACTTTGGCTGTGGCTCTTCTCGTGAGCACGCGCCTTGGGCATTAGAAGATTTTGGCTTTAATACAATTATTGCGTCTAGCTATGCTGATATTTTTTATAACAATAGCTTTAAGAATGGTCTGTTACCGATTGTTCTTACTGAGCAGCAAATGGATGGATTGTTTTCCGATGTGGAAGCCAATGAAGGTTATCAGTTAACTATTGATTTAGAGAACCAAAGTGTAATTAAGCCGAATGGCGAGACTATCGGTTTTGAAGTAGATGCGTTCCGCAAGCATTGCTTGATTAATGGCTTGGACGACATTGGCTTAACCTTGCAAGATGCAGCTGACATTAGCGCCTATGAAAACAAGCGTAAAGAGACATCCCCTTGGTTGTTTGGCCAAATTAAATAATTTTTTGTAGGAGAGCGCACCCAAAGTACTCGCTCCGTTCACGGGGCTTGCTACTAGCGCGCCATAAGTGTTGCTTCGTGCAAGCACTCTCAAAAATAATGACAAAGTTGAAAAATGATGACTAAAAAAATTCTAGTATTACCTGGCGACGGTATTGGTCCAGAGATTGTTGCTGAAGCGGTAAAAGTCTTACAAGCTGTAAAAGCTAAATTCAAGTTAGACATTGAATTAGATAATGCGTTGTTAGGGGGGGCTGCTTATGACGAACTTGGCTCTCCACTTCCTGAAATCACAATGGAAAAAGCAAAAGTATCTGATGCAATTTTACTTGGTGCAGTGGGTGGTCCTAAGTGGGATGCATTAGAAGATCGTGAAATGCGCCCTGAAAAAGGCTTGTTAGGATTACGCTCGGGCTTAGAGTTATTTGCTAACTTACGCCCAGCTATTTTGTATCCACAGCTGGCGGATGCGTCTTCTTTAAAGCCAGAAATAGTTTCAGGTTTAGATATTTTAATTGTGCGTGAGCTAACAGGTGGTATTTACTTTGGACAGCCTCGTGGTATTCGTACTTTAGAGAATGGCGAGCGCGAAGGTTATAATACTTATGTTTATAACGAAACCGAAATTCGCCGTATTGCAAAAGTAGCTTTTGAGTCAGCGCAAAAGCGTGGTAAAAAACTTTGCTCAATTGATAAAGCAAACGTTCTAGAAGTTACCGTTCTGTGGCGTGAAATTATGGAGCAAGAGTCTAAGCATTATCCAGACGTTGAACTTTCTCATATGTATGTAGATAACGCTGCAATGCAGTTAGTTCGTGCACCTAAGCAATTTGATGTAATTGTAACTGGTAATTTGTTCGGTGATATTTTATCGGATGCCGCGGCTATGTTAACAGGTTCAATCGGCATGCTGCCTTCTGCGTCTTTAGATAAAAATAATAAGGGCATGTACGAGCCTTGTCATGGTTCAGCACCAGATATTGCTGGCCAAGGAATCGCCAATCCATTAGCGACTATTTTGTCAGCGGCTATGATGTTGCGTTACAGTTTGAATGAAGTAGCTGCTGCTGATGCAATTGAAGAAGCGGTAAGTAAAGTGCTAGACCAAGGTTTACGTACTGCTGATATTTTCAGTGATGGTATGCAAAAAGTATCTACCCAGGTAATGGGCGAAGCGGTTGTTGCAGCGCTTAAATAAATTTAATTTTTGCACTTCTTTGTGCATTAGAAGTATTTTACCTTCTTGTTAAGTTTTGCGTTTATAGGTGCTAAACAAAATAAGGATCGGAGAATAAGTATGAGTAAGTTAAATGTAGGGTTAGTCGGTTGGCGCGGAATGGTTGGTTCTGTGTTAATGGGACGCATGGAAGAAGAGGGCGATTTCTCTTTAATAAATCCAGTGTTTTTTACTACGTCACAGAAAGGTCAAAAAGCACCGACGTTTGGTGGTGTTGATGGGGGTGTTTTAGAAGACGCTTTTGATATTGAAGCGCTTGCCAAACTGGATGTTGTTATTACCTGTCAGGGCGGAGATTACACTAAAGATGTGTATTCAAAACTAAAAGCTACTGGTTGGGAGGGTTATTGGATTGACGCTGCGTCTTCATTAAGAATGGAAGACGATGCTATTATTGTTTTAGATCCTGTGAACATGAGCGTTATCAAAGACGGCATTCAAAACGGTGTTAAAACATACGTAGGCGGCAATTGTACGGTTAGTTTAATGCTGATGGCTTTAGGGGGGTTGTTCGAGAAAGATTTAATTGAATGGATCTCTCCAATGACTTATCAGGCGGCCTCTGGCTCTGGTGCCAAGCATATGCGTGAACTAATTAGTCAAATGGGTGCGGTTCATGGCAACGTTAAAGATTTATTAGATGACCCTGCTTCAGCTATCTTAGAAATTGATAAAAAGACCGCTGAGTTTATTCGCAGTAGTGACTACCCAACAGATCAATTTGGGGTGCCATTAGCTGGCAGTTTAATTCCATATATCGATACTCAACTAGAATCTGGACAGAGTCGTGAAGAATGGAAGGCCGAAGTCGAGACTAATAAAATTTTAGGGACGTCGGCTGCGCCAACTCCAATTGATGGAATTTGTGTGCGTGTCGGTGCTATGCGTTGTCATTCTCAGGCTATGACAATCAAACTTAAAAAAGACATCTCTATAGCCGAAATTGAGTCAATTTTGGCGGCTGGTAACGACTGGGTGAAGGTTGTTTCAAATGATCGTCAGCAGACTATGGATGAGCTAACGCCTGCTAAGGTGACTGGAACATTGAGCATTCCTGTAGGCCGTATTCGCAAATTATCTATGGGTCCTGAGTACATTTCAGCCTTTACGGTAGGCGATCAATTGCTGTGGGGTGCGGCTGAACCACTTCGCAGAATGCTTCGTATTCTTCTGGCTTAACGCCTATCTTGCCCCGGTCATCACCCGTGTAATCCCTTGATTACACGGGTATTTATGCAATTATTCATAAAATAGCAACAAAACCTTAGAAAAATCCGGCCAATGGCCAGTTAAACCCTTATATACATTGATAAATCCTTGATTTTACTTAATACTTCACTCCTTAATGACACAATCTTATAAGAGATTGTATGGAAGGGTAGTTAGTAATAGCCCGTTGACCCTAAAAGAATTAGAAAAAAGGATACACTGCTATGTTGCGCAAGCTTGCGATTGCAATAGCTGCATCTGGGGCAATGATGAGTGCTTCAACAACCTATGCTTTAGGCATGGGGGATATAGAGTTAGATTCAGCATTGAATCAGCCTTTAGACGCACGCATCAAACTCTTGAAAGCTAGTGAGTTAGAAGATTGGGAAATTAAACCCAATCTTGCTTCCCGTGACGAATTTGAAAAGTCCGGTGTTGAACGTGTATTCTTTTTGAACAGCTTTCGTTTTGAAGTAGAAAGAACCGACTCTGGTGTTTTTGTAAATATTACTTCTGAGCTGCCTGTAAAAGAACCCTTCTTAAATTTTCTAGTGCAAGTGGATTGGCCGAGTGGTCGTTTATTGCGCGAATATACTGTTCTTCTAGATCCACCAGTATTTACACAAGATCAGCCGCAATCAGTTTCTGCTCCTAAGTCTGAACCTTACGACAATTATGACACCGAGTCTGAAGATCTTTATGAAGAATTACCACAAAGTTCTCTGCCTGGAATGGCGGCTGATCAGTCTGACGATGACATGTACGAAGAAGAAGTACAGGCCCCTGTTGTTAGTAAAAAGCCCGTAGCTAAAAAGCCTAAAAAATATGCTGTACGTAAAAACGATACTTTATGGGAAGTAGCAATACGTACTCGTGAGAATCGCACTATATCTCCTCAGCAAGCAATGCTGGCTATTCAAGACTTAAATCCATCTGCTTTTATAAATGGGAATATCAATCGTCTTAAAAGGAATCAAGTATTAAGAGTTCCTACTAAAGAAGAAATGCTATCGCGTAGCTTCAGTCAGGCTGTATCTGAGGTGGCATTACAGAATCAGGCCATTGCTAAGCGTAAGGCTCAGCTAGATGCTACTCGCAAAGAGAAAATGCTAGAGCGTGATACTTCGGCCCCAGATGCTCGCTTAAAACTATTGGCTGGTGGCGATGCCACAACAGAAGCTAAGCGTGGAGCAAGCGGTAAGGTAGATAAAAAAGCGGTTGGTGATCAATCTAGCTTAGAAAATGACCTGAACCTAGCGCTTGAGAATTTAGATAAATCAAATTTAGAGAATAACGAGTTACGTACTCGATTAGACTCTTTAGAAGATCAAATTAATACATTACAGCGTTTGGTTAACCTTAAAGACGAGCAGATGGTTGCATTACAGACCGGTATTGGTTCTAAGGCATCTAAGCCCGTTAAGCCTGAGGTGCCTGTTAAAGTTATAGATAAGCCTGTAACTGCGCCTTTAGATGATTTGAACTTCGCAGAACCTGCGGCCAAGCCTCCTGTAGCTGAAGTTAAGCCTGTTGAGAAAAAACTCAAGCCAGTTGTGCCTAAACCTGTTCCTGCTCCGATAGTAGAAGAGGAGCCATTTGATGTTATATCTTTTGCTTCTGAAAACCCTGCAGTCCCTGGAGTAATTTTAGCGGCACTATTAGGCGGGTTATTACTTAGCAAGCGAATTCGTAAGCGTAAAGAAGAAGCTGAAGAATCTGTTGATGGCGCTGCGTTTGATGGTCAAGATCCTTTGGATGATGTTAATGCCGATTTAGAAGATGATTTTAACTCTGAATTTGACGAACTTGACCTGGGTGGTTCAGCTGCTGAAGCTGAGTTTGCAGAGTCTGATTTTGACGGGGCAGATTTCTCTGATGATGGCTTAGATGACTTTGACGCCGCTGATGGGAGTTTACCTGACTCTTTAGATGGCACTGATCTGGGAGAAGGTCAGGATATCTTAGGCGAAGTCGACGTATACATGGCTTACAACCGTGCGGAGCCAGCCAGAGAGTTATTAGAAAAAACATTGCAGCAACAGCCCGGTAGAATGGAGCTAAGAACTAAGTTGCTGGAAGTATTGAGCGAAATGGATGATCAGGAGGCTTTTAATGAGCATTTTGATTACGTAATGGAAAATGGCCAACCTGCGGATCAGTCACAAGCAGAGTCTATAAAATCTGCGTTTGGTTTAGCAGAAAGCGCTGACCTTTCAGATGATTTCGGCTTAGGCCTTGAGTCTGATGGCGGGATAGATAGTCTTGGGTTAGATGCAGACGCAGGCGAGCTGGACTTTGATTTAGAAGGTTTAGATTTAAATGCAGATCCAGACGCACCACTGCAAGATAATAATGCCCAAGAGTTTGAAGGTGATTCAAGTTTAGACTTTGATATGGACTTGTCAGACTTTGATAGTGACACGCAAGGTGGCTTGGAAATAACACCAGTTACTGATCTTGATACTGCTGATAACAGTTTAGATTTTGATAGTTCGCTTGACGATGACTTAGCTTCATTGGGTGCTGATTCAGTAGCATCAGATTTAGATGATGATTTTGAATCGTTAGATTTGGATGCTGATTTATCGGATGGTGGATTAGGTAGTCTAGACGATGACAATGGCCTAAGTTTTGAGACAAGCTCAGATAATTCGTTAGACGATGATCTGGACTTGGAAGGTTTTGATGTTCCAAGTTTGTCTGATGAGTTGACTGATATTGAGCTGCCTAATGACGAATTAGAGTTTGAAGGATTAGACGTACCTAGCTTAAGTGTTGACGAGCTAGACTCTTCAGGGCTTGATGCCGATGATTTAGATTTATCTGACCTTGAAGTTCCTTCTCTAAGTGTTACAGAAGACGCTTTTGATATCGACTTAGATGATGCTGACTTAGATGATGCTGACCTAGATAGTTTAAGTCAGCTAAATAATGAACTAGATAATTCATCAATGTCTTCTGATCTAGAAACGTTAGACGACTTAGTTGATGATTCAGACCTTCAAATGCTAGGCGAAGCCGATAACTTAACAGAGGTTGAATCTGTTGATTTGTCTGAGAATGCTAGTTTAGATGATGACTTGGCAGATCTTGAAGAGTCTCTGGATCTTGAAATGCCAGAAGTTGCAGATAGTTCTGAACTAGATGCTTTGGACGAATTAGTTGCCGATGCAGATGCGTTTGATGGAGCTGCTGAAAGCAATCGTGACTTAGTTTCACTAGATGAGTTAGGTACGGACGACTTACCGGCTCTTGGTGATATGGACTTAGATAACCTAGGTGAAGATTTAGACTTTTTAAGTGGTACCGACGAAAGTGAAACCAAGCTAGACCTTGCCCGAGCCTACATCGATATGGATGATAAAGACGGTGCTCGAGAAATTCTTCAAGAAGTATTAGAAGAAGGCACTGATCAGCAAAAAGGTGATGCCAGTAAGCTTATGGATAGCATGGCTTAACACTGATAAAAGCAGTGTTTAAGGTGTGTGATTTTTAGTTATAATAGCCCGAGTATGGATACATACTCGGGTTTTTTTTTGAGATTTTTGATAGAGCGCAAAAGCATATTACTGGTCAGTTTAGGCTTAGATAGTCAGTGCAAAATATTGTCCTGTATTAATTTAGCTTATGTGGTGGCTAAAGTGTGTTCTGCTGTTTGATTTAGGTTTAAGTTATGACGCAACAAGTACAGCGTTGGGTGGCCGGTGTTGAATACAACGGTGCACTTTTTAAAGGCTGGCAAAGACAAAAACATCATCCGGGGTTAAGTGTTCAAGACGCGCTAGAAAATGCGCTGTCTAAAGTTGCTAATCATCCTGTAAGTATTGTTTGTGCGGGCAGGACTGACTCAGGGGTTCATGCCAGTTCTCAGGTAATTCACTTTGATACAACTGCGTTGCGCACTGAACGATCATGGAAATTAGGGGTGAACACAGGCCTGCCTCATGGAGTCTGTTTAAACTGGGTTCAACCAGCTCCAGAATTAGATGTCAGCCAAGTAGCGGATGCTAGAGAAGGGCAATTCCACGCGCGTTTTAGTGCTGTTGCTCGTCGCTATCGTTATTTTATTTTAAATAAGCCGGTTAAGCCCGGATTGATGCACGATCAGGCAACTTGGTGGCGAGTGCCACTGGACGCCAATAAAATGCATGAAGCGGCTCAGGCTTTAATTGGCAAGCACGATTTCAGTTCATTTAGAGCCAGTGATTGCCAAGCCAATAATGCAGTTAGGACAATGAAGGATATCTCTGTCACTCGAATAAACGAATGGGTAATTATTGAGGTTTGCGCCAACGCTTTTTTGTACCATATGGTGCGAAATATCGCAGGAGTATTGCTGCCAATAGGTGAAGGTAGGAAGCCGGTTGAGTGGTGTAGGGAAGTTTTATTGCAACAAGACAGAACAAAAGCAGGTGTCACAGCACCGGGCGAAGGGCTATATTTTGTTGATGTAGAGTATCCAGAATTTCCAGATTTACCCATTGAAAATGATGGCCCTTATTTTTATCAGTTATTAAAAGAACGTACCCGCTGAGGCATATATGGCTAGTTTACGTACCCGAATTAAAATTTGCGGCATAACCCGCGTTGAAGATGCACTAAAAGCGGTTGATGCAGGTGCAGATGCTATTGGTCTTGTGTTTTATGATCCAAGTCCTAGATCTGTGCGTATTAATTTAGCAACAGAGATAGCTGCTGCAGTACCAGCTTTTGTTTCTGTTGTAGCGCTTTTTGTCGATCCTACTAAGGAATACGTGCAGGAAGTATTAAATAACGTTAGAATTGATTTACTTCAATTCCACGGTGACGAAGAAAATGACTTCTGTAGTCAGTTCAAGACCCCCTTCATTAAAGCAATCCGTGTCCGGCAAGCGTCGGATGTGGTGGCGTCGAGCCTGCGGTTCCCAAACTCCGTAGGTATCCTGCTGGATAGTTACAAGCCTGGTGTCCCAGGAGGAACAGGAGAATCATTCGATTGGTCTCTAATTCCAAAAAATCATTCAAATCCTATTATTCTTGCAGGTGGTTTAACCCCTGAAAATGTTGCCTCAGCTATTAACGATGTACAGCCATTTGCCGTAGATGTTAGTGGCGGCGTTGAGGTTGCAAAAGGAATAAAAGATTCAGAAAAAATAAAAGAATTTGTAAGTGAGGTATATGATGTCGACTACTCTAAAAACAGAAATCGATCTTGAAGCAGTATCACAGCTACCATCTAAAACAGGCCACTTTGGTCAGTACGGCGGTCGCTTCGTATCAGAAACATTAATGTCTGCGTTAGATGATTTAACGGAACTCTACGACCGTTTAAGTAAAGATCCAGCATTCCAAGAAGAATACGACCGCGATCTCGCTCATTACGTGGGGCGTCCGTCGCCGTTATATTTTGCTGAACGTTTAACTGAAAAAGTTGGCGGAGCTAAAATTTATTTAAAGCGTGAAGATTTAAATCATACCGGCGCTCATAAAATCAATAATACAATTGGCCAGGCACTGTTGGCTAAATATACTGGTAAGCCTAAAGTTATTGCCGAAACAGGTGCAGGGCAGCACGGTGTTGCTACTGCAACAGTGGCAGCTCGATTAGGTTTACAGTGTACTGTATTTATGGGCGCTACCGATGTTGAGCGTCAGAAGCTTAATGTATACCGCATGAGATTATTAGGCGCTGAAGTGGTAGCGGTAAATTCTGGTACAGCTACATTGAAAGACGCCATGAATGAAGCCATGCGCCATTGGGTTACCAATGTAGATGATACTTTTTATATTATTGGTACGGCGGCTGGCCCACACCCATATCCAAAATTAGTACGTGATTTCCAAGCTATTATTGGCCGTGAGACAAAACGCCAGTGTATTCTCCAAGAAGGTCGTTTGCCTGATGCACTGGTTGCATGTGTTGGTGGTGGCTCTAACGCTATTGGTATGTTCTACCCGTTTATCGAAGACGAAACAGTTGAAATGTATGGTGTCGAAGCAGCAGGATTAGGCTTAGACGGCGACGATCATGCTGCCCCGCTTTGCAAAGGTAAGCCTGGGGTACTACACGGTACTCGAACTTACTTAATGGAAGATGAGAATGGCCAGATCAAAGCTACTCATTCTGTTTCTGCGGGCTTAGATTACCCAGGTGTAGGCCCAGAGCATTCGTATCTAAAAGATATTGGTCGTGTTAATTATGTGGCCGCGACAGATGCTGAAGCACTAAAAGCATTTCATGACCTAACTGAAATTGAAGGCATTATGCCGGCGCTAGAAACCAGCCATGCTATTGCTTACGGCATGAAAAAAGCGGCAGAGATGGATAAGGATCAGATATTAGTTATTAATTTATCTGGCCGTGGCGATAAAGATATTCATACGGTTGCTGGTCTCGCTGGAATTGAAATCTAATTAATTATTTTAATAATATAGATTAGATTACAGCGATTAATAAATTGAAAAATGCTTTTGATTGTAAAATTAAAAGCAGGGAGGAAATATGAATAGAATAGACCAGTGTTTTACTGAATTAAAAGCAACAGGAAAAAAAGCGTTAATACCCTATATAACGGGCGGTGACCCACATCCAGATTTAACAGTTGAATTGCTGCACCTATTAGTTGAAAAAGGTGCTGACATTATTGAGATTGGTGTGCCGTTTTCAGACCCAATGGCCGATGGTCCAGTGATTCAGTTGGCGTGTGAGAGAGCGCTTGCTCATAACACAAGCCTGCGCGATATTTTAGCTATGGTAAAACAGTTTAGATCTGTGGATAGTAAAACACCGTTAGTGTTGATGGGCTATTTAAACCCAGTTGAAGCATTAGGTTATGAGTCGTTTGCTGAGCAAGCCAGCGAAGCGGGAATAGATGGCGTTTTGTTGGTAGACATGCCACCTGAAGAGGGTGCTTTGGTCAGTAATTTGTTCAAGCAAAAAGATCTAAAAATGATTTATTTACTGTCACCCACTTCTCCAGCCTACCGAGTTGATTTAGTCGCTCGTGAGAGCTCTGGTTACATTTATTATGTTTCAGTAAAAGGTGTAACAGGTTCGGCTGCATTGGATGTTGATGATGTTGAGTTAAATCTTAAGCGCATTCGTGCAAAAACAGATTTACCTCTTGCAGTTGGTTTTGGTATTTCGGATGGCAAGTCAGCATCAGAAGTATCAAAAATTTCAGACGGTGTAATTGTGGGAAGTGCGTTGGTTAAGTGCATCGCTAATAACCCTAATGAGCCTGATATTATTAAAGCTAATTTATCAGCCTTAATGTCTGAAATGCGTGATGCAATGGACGCAGTAGCTAAATAAGCAGTGGTTAAAAGTGCTTTTTAAAGGATTGGTAAATGAGTAATTGGCTAGATCGAATTGTTCCTGCGAACATAAAAGCCAGCACGGCTGTGAAAGCGAGTAACATTCCTGAGGGGTTGTGGACTCGCTGTCCAGAGTGTCAAACTGCTGTTTACCAGCCTGATTTGCTACGTAACTTAAATGTTTGTGACAAGTGTGATTATCACTTTCGTATATCTGCCAGGAAACGCCTTGATTTAGTCTTAGATGCGGAAACCATGCGCGAGGTGTTCGGTGAGATTAAACCCAAGGACACTCTTAAGTTCCGAGATTCTAAAAAATATAAAGAAAGGCTGTCTGCTGCACAAAAGCAAACCGGCGAGAAAGATGCGCTAATAGTAATAGATGGGAAATTAAACGACTTGCCTGTTGTGGCTTGCGCATTTGAATTTTCATTTATGGGTGGCTCTATGGGTCAGGTTGTTGGCGAAAAATTTACTTTAGCCTGCGAACTTGCATTAGAGAAAAAAATACCACTGTTGTGTTTTGCCGCCAGTGGTGGCGCACGTATGCAAGAAGCTTTGTTATCCTTGATGCAAATGGCTAAAACCAGTGCCGCCATAGAGCGACTTGCTGAAAATAGAATCCCTTACATTTCAGTGTTAACCGACCCGGTTTATGGTGGGGTGAGTGCAAGTCTAGCCATGTTAGGCGATATTATTATTGCTGAACCAAAAGCTATGATCGGCTTTGCTGGTCCCCGCGTAATTGAACAAACAGTGCGTGAAACTTTGCCTGAAGGTTTTCAAAAAAGTGAATTTCTTTTGCAGCATGGAATGGTTGATCAAATAGTCCATCGCAAGCATTTAAAACCTACGCTTTCCTCTATTTTATTGTTGTTATCTATCGAAAATGAAAAATAAAAACCTCAATCAATGGCTACAATATTTAGAATCGGTTCATTCATCTGAAATAGAAATGGGTTTGGCTCGAGTTAAGTCTGTTGCTGAAAAGATGGGCTTAATCAAACCTGCACCTAAAGTCATGTTGGTTGCAGGCACTAATGGCAAAGGATCGACGGTTACTTTTAGTCGCTATGTTTTGCTTCAGTGTGGTTTTTCTGTAGGCACTTACATGAGCCCTCACTTACATAATTACAACGAACGAGTCACCATTAATAATGAAATGGCCTCAGATGCAGACTTAGTAGAAAGCTTTGAGGCGATTGAATTAGCCCGTGGAAATGTCACCTTAACTTATTTTGAATTCGGCACCTTGTCTGCGTTTTATTTATTTAAAAAATACAAGGTCGATATGGCTGTCATTGAAGTTGGCTTAGGAGGCCGTTTAGATGCATGTAATATTGTTGACCCAGATGTAAGTGTAGTTACAAGTATTGGCTTGGATCATCAAGATTGGTTAGGCGACGACATATCTCAAATTGCATTCGAAAAAGCGGGGGTATTTAGAACCGGTAAGGCTGCTATTTGCGGTCAGGTTGATGTGGATAAGCGGCTAGTAGACCATGCGTTAAACATAGGCGCTAAATTGCTAGTTAAAAATGAAGACTTCAGTATAAAAGTAGATAATCAGCACTGGTATTGGAGCGGCAAGGTTATTGATAGTACTGGTAATGACAAAGACGTGTCGTTCGGTCCAATGCCGTTGCCTAATTTGCCTTTAGAAAACGCTGGAACTGCTCTGCAGGCACTTTTGTGTATTTATCCTGAGCTTAATCAAAAGCAGGTAACCGCTGGTTTTAGTGCTGCAAGTTTACCCGGACGTCTGCAAAAAATAGAGCGACCATTTAACGCAATCTTAGACGTGGGTCATAACCCCCAGGCTGCGCAGTTAGTGGCAAAGGAAGTATTGAATAATCCAATTAAAGGTAAACGCTATTGCTTGTTAGCCATGCTTGCTGACAAAGACGCTAAAGCGGTTGTGACTGAGTTAAGAGCCGTTGTAGATGTTTGGCACCTTGCTGGTATTCATGGGTATCGTGGTCAATCGGCGGATACACTGAATGATAAAGTATCTGCTATGATATCTGCCGACAAGCTTCATTTAAATGTAGCGGAAGGTTTAGATAGCTTGGTGAATCAGCTAACTGAAGATGATGAAATTTTAATATTAGGCTCGTTTTTTACAGTCGCAAGTGCCCAAAAGTGGTTAGAAGGTCAAGTAAAAAATGGATAATGGAATTAAAAGAAAACTTGTGGGGGCTGGCGCGTTAGTGCTTGTGGCGATTATCTTGCTGCCATTTATTTCCCCTCGTACCCAAGATGCATCGTATCTAAATAAAAGTGTACCTTACGAGTCCAATTTGCCTGATATGAATATGCCATTGCCAAAATCATTGTCACTTGCCACTCGTGATTTGAGCGCTCAGCAGTTTGATACTAGGGTCATCCCAATGGCTAATATGAATGTGGATGGTGATACGTTAAAGCCTAAGGATATAACCGTACCTGTTGTTGATGTTAGTGGCCAAATTAAGGTTTGGCATATTCAAGTAGCCAGTTTCGCAAAGCCTAATAATGCAATAGCACTTCGAAATGAGCTAAGAAAGGCAGGCTATAAGGCATTTGATAAGCCGTCTGCTGACGGTGAGTATATTCGTGTATTCGTTGGGCCAAGCACCCAGAAGGGTGGACTTGAGCAAAAATTGTCCGCGATCGAGAAAACCTTTAAAATAAAAGGCGAATTAGTGCCTTATCTAGGTAAGTGACCCCCTATTATCATGGTGCCGGCTTTGTTAGAATGCGCCCTTCTAAAAACGGCAGTCAAATCAATGTTATACCAGCCTACAGTTACCATTGGATCTTAATATGTTGTTGATCGATTGGTTAGTTTTATTGGTAATTCTCATCTCTGCTTTAATCAGTATTAAGCGCGGCTTCGTTAAAGAAATACTGTCTTTGGCTAGTTGGATAGCGGCTTTTATTATCGCCCGTATTTTTAGTGGTCACCTCGAAGTATTACTTGTTCAATGGATCGAAACACCTTCTGCTCGTTACGGTGCCGCATTCGGAATTTTATTCGCTGTAACCTTGATAATTGGAGCTATGATTAACAATCTAGTGGGTGAGTTGGTTAAGGTAACAGGCCTTGCTGGAACCGATAGAATGTTTGGTGTGGTATTTGGTACCACCCGAGGCCTAATTTTAGTTATGGCAGCCGTATATGGCATGCAAATGACACCGCTGAGTAAAGATCCTTGGTGGCAGAATTCTGTTTTATTACCTCATTTTGAATTAATGGTCACTTGGTCGAAAGATATTTTACCAGGTGCTACCGAAACTTTTTTAACATTAGGTGAGTCGGTTAAACGATAGCCTAGTTAATATCTTTAAGGGGAAACGCCATGTGTGGCATTGTTGGTTTAGTTGCTAAGAGCAATGTTAATCAAGGGTTGTATGATGCACTGACAGTTTTACAGCATCGTGGACAAGACGCGGCTGGAATAGTCACGTGCGATGATAGTCGTTTCTTTCTGCGCAAAGATAATGGGCTAGTGAAAGATGTGTTTCGCTCTCGCCATATGGCTAGACTGGTTGGCAGCATGGGTATTGGCCACGTTCGATATCCAACAGCCGGCAGTTCAACTTCGGCTGAAGCACAACCATTTTATGTAAACAGTCCTTACGGCATTGTACTCGCCCATAACGGTAACCTAACCAATACTGCTGAATTGGTTAACGATGTGTACCGTGAAGACTTGCGTCACATTAATACCACCAGTGACTCCGAGGTTTTGCTAAACGTTTTTGCCCATGAATTACATGTGAAAAAAACCTTATCACCTAACCAAGACGATGTTTTTGAAGCGGTTAAGCGTGTTCATAAACGTGTTAAAGGTGGCTACGCTGCCATTGCCATGATTGCTGGTTACGGTGTAGTCGGATTTCGTGACCCTAATGGGATTCGTCCTGCTGTTTACGGTAAGCGCGACACTGAGCAAGGCGTTGAATATATGATCGCCTCAGAAAGTGTTGCATTAGATGCATTAGGGTTTGACCTAGTTCGCGATATAGAACCAGGTGAAGCAGTTTATATTACAGTAGATGGCGAGTTACATTCCCAGCAGTGCGCAGAAAACCCTAAGCTTACGCCATGTATTTTTGAACATGTATATTTTGCTCGTCCAGATTCTATTATGGATAAAATTTCTGTCTATAAAGCGCGCTTAAAAATGGGCGCTCGTTTAGCTGAAAAAATTATGCGTATTCGCCCAGATCATGATATCGATGTGGTTATTCCTATTCCAGATACTAGCCGCAGTAGTGCGCTAGAATTAGCAAATCGATTGGGTGTTAAATACCGCGAAGGTTTTATGAAAAATCGATACATAGGTCGAACATTCATTATGCCAGGGCAACAGTTACGTAAAAAATCGGTTAAGCAAAAACTTAACGCTGTAGATTTAGAATTCCGCGGCAAGAATGTTTTGCTGGTCGACGATTCTATTGTTCGTGGTACTACTTGTGAACAGATAATTGAAATGGCCCGTGAAGCTGGCGCTAACAAAGTGTATTTTGCAAGTGCAGCGCCACCGGTGCGTTATCCAAATGTTTACGGTATCGACATGCCAGCAAAAGAAGAATTTATTGCTAACAACCGTACGATTAAACAAATTGAAACTGCCATTGGCGCCGACTGGCTTGTCTATCAAGATCTTGAAGATTTAGTCGAAGCTACTTGCGATGGGGCTGATGTTAAGTATGATTTCGACTGCTCTGTATTTAATGGTGAATATGTAACTGGCGATATTAATGAAGAATATCTAGAAAACTTACAAACCAAACGTAACGACGCGAAGAAAAAGGCTAACAATGCCGAGAGCGGAATTATTGATCTACATAATGATGAGACGGCTGAGTAATCGTAAACATGTCGGATAAAAAGCGCTACAACGCAGAACTTGAAAATGCATCGTTTGATACATTAGCCGTAAGAGCTGGTCAAATTCGAACGTCTGAACATGAGCATGGCGAAGCTTTATTTTTAACTTCTAGTTATGTTTTTGGCAGTGCTCAAGAGGCCGCGGCTATTTTTGCTGGTGACGAACCAGGCAATGTTTATACCCGTTACACTAATCCTACGGTGCGTAACTTTGAACAGCGATTAGCGGCATTAGAGGGAGCAGAGCAATGTGTGGCTACAGCCTCTGGCATGTCGGCAATTTTCTCAACTATTCTAGCTTTGTTATCACCTGGTGATCATATTGTTTCTAGTCGAAGTATTTTTGGTTCGACCAATGTTATGTTCCAAAAATACGTTAGTAAGTTAGGCATAACGGTTGATTATGTCTCCCTTACCGATGTGTCTGAGTGGGATGCAGCCATTAAAGAAAATACCAAAATGTTTTTTTTAGAATCGCCATCTAATCCAATGAATGAAGTGGGTGATATGGCGGCGTTAACTACGCTTGCAAAAACTAAAGATATTTTAGTGGTTGTAGATAACTGTTTTTGTACTCCAGCCTTACAGCAGCCATTAAAGTGGGGTGCGGATATAATTATCCATAGTGCCACTAAATATATTGATGGGCAGGGACGTTGCTTGGGTGGCGCTGTTTTAGGTCGATCTGAACTAATGGAGGAAGTGGTCGGCGTATTACGAAGTGTCGGCCCTACCATGAGTCCATTTAATGCTTGGGTCATGCTAAAAGGCTTAGAGACTTTAAAAATTAGAATGAAAGCGCATAGTGACAACGCAGCTGAATTGGCTTTGTGGTTAAAGCAGCAGCCAGCTATCACTGCTGTGCACTATACTGGCTTAAAGGATCATCCTCAGCACGAACTTGCTAAAAAACAACAGTCTTTATTTGGTGGTGTATTAGCATTTGAAGTAGCTGGTGGCAAAGAGGCAGCATGGCAAGTGATAGACAGCACTCGCATGTTGTCGATTACAGCAAATCTTGGTGATACAAAAACCACCATAACTCATCCAGCTACTACTACTCATGGTCGTGTTAGCCAAGAAGATCGAGACAAAGCCGGAATTTCAGATGGCCTTGTGCGCATAGCTTGTGGGCTAGAAGACATCGAAGACATTAAGCGTGATCTATCTTTTGGCTTAAGCCGTATTAGTTAGCAATTAAAACAACATGACACAATAAGGGATAATTTATGGATGCTAAATTACTAGCTGTACTCGACGTGTTAAATAGCGTTGTTTTGGGTAAAGAGCATCAAATTAAATTATCCTTATGTTGTGTTCTAGCTGAAGGTCATTTATTAATTGAAGATTTACCCGGCATGGGTAAAACCACATTAAGTCATGCTTTGGCCAGAGTTCTTGGGCTACAGTATCAACGTATTCAGTTTACTAGCGATATGCTGCCTTCCGACATTGTGGGCAGCAGCGTTTATCAGCAAGCAGTAAACGGCCAGCAAGCGGGTTTTGTTTTGCACAAGGGGCCGGTGTTTTCTCAACTGGTTTTAGCCGACGAAATTAACCGTGCCACACCCAAAACTCAAAGCGCTTTGCTAGAAGCGATGGAAGAGCGTCAGGTAAGTATTGACGGTAAAACTCAAGCGCTTCCTAATCCGTTTTTTGTTATTGCTACACAAAACCCTACTTCTCAATCTGGTACCTTTCCTCTTCCTGAGTCGCAATTAGATCGATTTTTAATGAGGCTAGAGCTAGGCTATCCAGGCATAGAGGCTGAACGACTGTTGCTTGAAGGTAAAAAGGTCGACTCTTCAATTATTAAACCCATTATCTCGCTAGAAGAATTTTTCAAATTTCAGCAGCAAGTGGCCAGTGTGGTGGCAAGCTCTGCACTATTAGATTATTTACAGCGCTTAATTCAAGCCACAAGAGACCATACAGAACTGCGTTATGGTCTGTCGCCAAGGGGTTCCTTAGCCTTGCTTAATGCGGCTAAATCTTGGGCCATGCTGTCAGGGCGTGACCACGTTATTCCAGACGATGTGCAAGCGGTTTTTGTGCCGGTAGTCGAGCATCGATTAGCGGCGGCAATGGGGCGTTACGACGGCACGCTTTGTCAAACTATTCTAAACACCACAGCTATTCTATGATCACGGCTACTCGCGCATTTTTTCAGCGCAAGTATGATCGTTTTTTAGAAAAGCGAATCCAGTCTCGCCCTTCGGTGACGTTGACACAAAAACGTATCTTTATATTTCCAGGCTTAATAGGTGTTTTTTATTTTGCTCTTGTGGCCCTAATGTTTGTCACCGCAATTAACTATCAAAATAACTTACTATTTAGTTTTTCATGTTTACTGGTCAGTATTTTTATCACTGCAATTGCGTTTACTTACAAAAATTTATCTGGTTTAACAATAAAGGCTGGAAATTGCGAACCGGTATTTGAGGGGCAGAAAGCCACTATAAAAGTAGATCTATCGTTCTCGGCTGGTTCTCCTAAACAAGGTATCAAGATTGGTTTTAATGCAGAAAGTGCTTACCAAGTTAGTCAGGTGGACTCTAGCTGTCCCGCGTTATTGTCTTGCTTAGCTGTTAAGCGAGGTTTGTTAACGGTTCCCAGATTTACTTTATTTAGTTATTACCCGTTAGGTTTATTACGGTGTTGGACTTGGGTTAGGCTCGATTTTAAAGTGCTTGTTTATCCTAAACCTAATTTTAAACCGTTTAAAATGTCTAGCGATATTGATGGCGAAGACTTGGACTATTCTGAAGTCACTCAGTTAATAAAGGGACAAACAGCGGATGACTTTTATGGTTTTAAAATTTATCACCCTGGTGATTCACTTAAACATGTTGCTTGGCGTCAATATGCAAAAACTGGCCAGCTATTAACTAAAGAATTTTCTTCTGTGCAGGGTATTACCCATTTTTTAGATTGGCATTCACTTGAGGGAATAGGCACTGAAGATAGGCTGCAAATTTTATGCGGTTGGGTGCTAACGGCACATGATGACGGCATTGATTATGGTTTGATATTACCTAACCAAAAAATTCCTGTCGGTTCAGGTGAATCCCATAAAAATATATGCTTAGAAGCCTTGGCACTTTATGGAATGAAATCATCAGGTTTTATTGTAGGGGCAGGCAATGGAAAGTAATACGCTTACCCGTGCTGGAATGTTCTATTTATTTCTGAGTGTATCATTATCACTATTATTACATAGTGAATTTTTGCCAGCTTGGGCATTAGGGTTGGCTGCCATGATTATGGTTTGGCGCTACTTTATCTTTAGTGGGATGATAAAAAAACCAAATGCTTTAATTAAGTTAATACTAGTGATGTCAGGTTTTTATGGCGTGTATTTTACTTATGGTTTTTCTCTAACTATAGAATCGGCTGTTACCTTACTTGTTGCCAGTTTAGCGTTAAAACCTTTAGAGCTACAGGCTAAGCGAGATAGCTATGTGCTGTTGTTTTTGTGTGTATTAGTGCAAGGGCAGCACTTTCTATTCGAGCAAGGACCATTGGCATATTTATTTGTACTTGTATCTTTTTTCTTCACTTTAGTAGCCTTGGTTGTTGTTAATCAAAGTTCTGAGAGTAACTCGCAGATCAAAATGGCGACTAAAATATTGTTTTTATCGCTACCATTAACTATTTTTTTGTTTTTTGTATTGCCAAGATTAGCACCCTTGTGGACACTTAATATGTCTACTAAAGCAGGCTTGGTTGGCTTATCTGATTCAATGTCACCTGGTGATATTAGCGAGCTTGGGCGCAGCGACGAACTTGCATTTAGAGTGAAGTTTGAGTCCATAGCGCCTTCTGCTAACCAGCTTTACTGGCGCGCACTTATATTAGATTCTTACGACGGTGATAAATGGGAAGCATCTTATAGTCCGGATATTATTTGGCCTATCGTTACCTCAGTTAAAAATATTACTGATGGATTAACTGATTCTGGAAAAACTAATTATATTTACGAAGTCATTTCCGAAGCTCATGAAAAAAAATGGCTGTTTTCATTACAGGGTTCTACTCCGTTACAAACAGGTATTGCTATTCAAGACAACGGTTTGTTTTTAAACAAACAAAAAGCTATTACAAAGTTTCAATACAGGGCTGAGGCGCCACTATCATCAAAAGCCAGCTTTAATAAATTAAATGGTATTCAAGCAAGTATTCTTCCTAATACTGACAAGATATTATCCGCATTTCAGCGGCAGTCTTATTTACAGTTGCCTAGAAACTTAAACCAAAGAACGGCTGAGCTTGCACAAAACCTACGTGCTAATGCAGATAGTGATTTAGATTTTATTGGCTTGCTTGCAGATTATTACTTGTCAAATAAATTCTTTTATACATTAAGCCCAGGGCAGGCTACCAGTGACGACAGAGTTGATGAGTTTTTGTTTGATACAAGGGTAGGGTTTTGTGCCCATTATGCCGGTAGTGCTGTTTATTTACTAAGAAGTGCAGGCATTCCATCTAGGGTTGTTCTAGGTTATTTGGGTGGAGAGAAAAATCCTGTGGGCGATTATTATTCAGTTTATCAGTATGACGCTCATGCGTGGGTAGAAGTTTGGCTTGAGGGCATAGGCTGGTTAAGAATTGATCCTACAGGTTGGGTTTCTCCTGAACGGGTAGAGCAGGGGATCGAGCAAGCCGTTAAACAAGAGTTTGTGGGTTTTAAAACTCAGTTTAAATGGCTGAATGATATGCGTCATCAATTTCAGGCGTTTAGCTATGTCTGGAATGATCTTATGTTGAACTATAAAGACGACACTCAGCGATCAGTTTTGATCTCTATTTTTGGGGCTCGTGACTCTTTAACTTGGGGACTTATTATATCGGCTATTATGTTTTTGGTGGTCGCAGTTGTCTTTGCATTTGTGATGTTTAGTGGCAGTCGCGCGGTCCGATCTGAGCATGCTAAGTTATTAGAAAACTATGTGCGACGTCTAAATAAAGTGGGTGTTGAAGTGTCAGTCTCAATGTCTTTTATAGAAATAGAGAAAGCGGTATCGACATACTATCCACAATCAACTTACGCATTATCTTTAATAACTCAGTTATTGAACAATGCTCTTTATAGTCAAGAGTCTAGTCATCTAACTAAACAAGTTCAGCGAGATTACAAAAAGCTTTTAGCCAGAGTAATTTCTAGTTGTAAGTGATTTTACTTTTGTAGATACAATAATTTATTGTTTTGCATGCCTATCAGCGAACTTTGCGGCGGTTATGGGCTCCTATTGTTTAAATGTCAAAATTATTTATATTATTCTAAGGGAAAGTGAATGTTAGATTCAGTTAAAGATTATTACGGAAAAGTTTTGAGCTCTTCAGACGACCTTCAAACTAATGCATGCTGTACCGACGAGGCTATGCCCGAATTCTTAAAGCCAATTCTTTCTAAAGTTCATGACGAAGTTATGATGCGCTATTATGGCTGTGGCTTAGTCACCCCCGAACAGATGAAAGGCTTAAAAGTACTTGATCTAGGTTGTGGCGCGGGACGCGATGTATATGCCCTTTCGGCTATGGTAGGTGAGACTGGTTTAGTCGTAGGCCTAGATATGACTCCAGAACAGTTAGCTGTGGCTGAACAATATAAAGAGTATCATGCTGATATTTTTGGCTTCTCAAAAAGTAATGTAGAATTTGTTAATGGCAATATAGACGAATTAGAAAAACTCGAATATCCAGATGGTTACTTTGATGTAATTGTTTCTAACTGTGTAATCAATTTAGTAGAAGACAAACAAGCGGTTATTAAACAGGCTTATCGTTTGCTTAAGCCAGGTGGAGAGATGTATTTTTCTGATGTGTATTGCGACAGACGCATTCCAGAAGAGTTGGTAAAAGACGAAGTGCTTTATGGTGAGTGCTTGAGTGGCGCGTTGTACTGGAGAGACTTTTTAGACTTCAGTAAAATAGCCGGATTTGCCGACCCACGATTAGTTAAAGACCGAGTTTTAACTATTGAAAACTCAAAGCTAGAAGCTAAAATTGGCCATATGAATTTTTATAGCGCGACTTATCGGTTGTTCAAATTAGACACGCTAGAAACAGCCTGTGAAGATTATGGTCAAGCGGTAAAATATAAAGGCACAATCGAACATAACCCTTACTTTTTTAGTTTAGATGGACATCACAAAATTGAAACAGGTAAAATATTCTCAGTGTGTGGTAATACCTATCGAATGCTGAACGAAACCCGCTTTAAAGGTCACTTTGAGTTTTATGGTGATTGGAGTACACATTATGGAATATTCCCTGACTGCGGGACACCAGTGCCTTTTGCATCTAACGATACACTAGAGGGAGCTTGCTGTTAATTTGGCTAGCTGCTTAAACAGCAATAAGATAGGGCTCTATTTCGGTTACGTCTATCTGCTCTGGGCTAAGTACACGTTTAGCGTATTTTTCCCAGACGCGAGATTTTACAAATAATTCGAATAAGTCTGGGTCGATGTGTTCATCTTTAACCATGCGACCCATTATATTTAAAGAAAGACTGATTTTCATCGGATCTTTATACGGTCTGTCTTTAGCCGTTAACGCTTCAAAAATATCAGCTATGGCCATCATTCTAGCCGGAATAGACATTTGATCTTTAGTTAGCCCTCGAGGAAATCCACTGCCGTTCATTTTCTCGTGGTGTCCACCAGCATACTCAGGTACACGCTGCAATTGTTTGGGAAATGGCAGTTCCTCTAACATGTCTATGGTGACAGTCATGTGGTTATTAATGATTTGCCGTTCTTCAGTGGTTAATGTTCCACGTTCAATGCATAAGTTATAAACTTCATCTTCACTTAGCATATTTTGCATTTTGCCACCAATGTCTGGCCATTTAGTTTTAGCAATTTCTACAATGCGGGCTTTTGAATCATCAGACATAAACTCGCCACCTTTATTACTGGTTTCTAAAAACTCAAACTGTTCATCAAGCTCAGAGATTGTTGCCAGATAACGTGCCTTCTGTGTTTCTTGCTTACTTGGATTGTTAATACAAGATTCTAGGTATAGTATTTTTTTATGGTGCTTTAAGACCGAAAACCGGGTAGCAATTAAATCTATACCGTCTCGCATCTTGTGTAACTTAGTTGACTTATCTAACACTGAATCTGGTGTGGCAAGTTTACCGCAGTCGTGCATCCAAGCACTTACCCTAAGTTCGTACCATTCCTCTTCGTTCAGTTTGAAGTCTTTGTACTTGTTGTTGTCTTGGCAGGCAGCCTCTGCCATTAGTTCCATTAATAACGGCACACGCTGGCAGTGGCCACTGGTATGGGGGCTTTTAGCGTCAATTGCCTTGGCAATGGTACGAACAAAGGCATCCAATAAATTTTTAAGATCTTGCACCAGTATTTGATTATTCAAAGCGATAGCCGCATATAGGGCTAGGCCTTTTAACAGTGGTATAAATCGCTCTGAGTATGGAATGATATGACCAGTATCTGGGTGCCGGGCATTGATTAATTGAAGCACGCCTATTACTTCATTTTGATGATTAAGCAGAGGCAGTGTTAGAACACTTTTGGTTCTATAATTTGCTTGTTTATCAAATTCACGTGCACCAGAAAAATCAAAATCTTCAGATTGATAAACGTCAGCTATATTGACAACCTCAACACTGTTAGCACTAAATGCTGCAACATTATGCTGGTTAGTCGTGCCGTCACTTTTAAATAATGGAATCGAAGGAAATGGAATAGCGACTCCGTTTTTACCACCCATATATATTTTAAGGGTATCATTTTTAATTATTTCAAATGTTAGGGTGGGGTTGTCTACCCCTTGTTTATCTATTAAATAAAGTGTTCCACCTTCGCTATGTGTAATACTAATAGCTTCGTTTAAAATACGCTCAATAATCTCTTCAGTATTGGTAGTGGCCGCTAGTTCGATCAGTAGCTCTCGCTGATTATCGCTCACGGTTCTGTTTTCAATCGCCGTTGCTGCAAACATAGCAAGAGAGATAACCATGGGTTCAACTGCTTCGGGAAAGGCGATAACTTTGTTAGTTATTGGGTCTGTGGCATTTATTAATTGGATCATGCCGATAACCTGATTCATTTCATTTAATAGTGGAACGGCCAACACTGACTGGGTTTTGTAGTTTTGCTCTAGGTCGAATTTTTTAGCCCCTGAAA
Source organism: Bermanella sp. (assembly GCA_034112325.1). Lineage (GTDB taxonomy): Bacteria > Pseudomonadota > Gammaproteobacteria > Pseudomonadales > Oceanobacteraceae > Bermanella. The sequence continues at coordinate 42,311 of JAWUVO010000101.1, forward strand.
AATCAAACTGAGTATTGTCGTAGGCATTATCAATATTTATTAATGTTTTTGCGTGTGCTGTAAATGCAGCAACATGGTTTTGATTACTATCAGTATTTGTTTTAAACAGCGGAATAGGCTCAAATATAGATTCACCTGGGCTGGCCACCAACCGAGTATTCAGGCTCTTATTATGAACAATTGCAAAGTTGAGGCAGGTAGCTGGGGTTTTGTCGACTAAGTAAAGAGTACCGCCATCCGCTCCAGTTAACGCTTGGGCTTCATCTAAAATTAGTTCGCACAGTTTAGTTATATTACGCTCGCTAATTAAGCTGCGGCCTATTTTGACAAGGGATTGATAGTTAAAGTCTGGCATGAGAGTCATTTATAGCGCTGTTTACTTAATTTTAGTCTAGTTATTAACTCTTGGCTGGCTAATATGGAATTAAATAAGCGGTTAATAATTAATTAATACGCCCTGTAGACTATTACCTTAAATGATTTACTGCCCATTGACAAAAACATCCCTTACCAATGACGTTGAAAAAGGGTGGGCTGGGTTTATCTGCCGATTGTGCATTTAACAACTGTTGGTCAATGATGTTCGAAGACGACTCGCCACAAAAGGCGCCAAAGCCCAGTGGCCCAAAATATTGAACGTTACCTAAACCAGATTCCACAAAAAGCGATGGGCTAGCAGGCCAATCTTTCATACTACTTGATGGTAACGTCATTACTTCAGTGTCTGGGTTTAAGTCTTGTAATCGTTTGACTTGCTGTGCTGTTGCATCAGGTATTAATGTGATGTGATCAATCTTCAGATGTTTACTGGTTTTGA
>JAWUVO010000102.1:0-8140 GCA_034112325.1 Bermanella sp.
AAACTTTCAGCAGCTAGAAGCCCAAGTACCGGTTTACCACTGGCATAAACATCAAGGTATTTGGCTACAAGTAAGCCAGCAAACTAAAAACATGAAGGTGGTAGTTTTAGAGGATAAGGTATTTCTTAATAATCAAAATTCTAGCATCGCCTTAGGTGCAGGCAGTAAAATATTAGCTGAGCACAGCATTAATCAATATGGCCTATTTTGGCATGAAGCGATTCAATATAAGGCACCACTAAATTTAATCGGTATATTTTACCATTCAGAAGCAAGCCCTGCTGCTAGTAATATCTTCACAAATAGTGCCGATATTTTTGACGGATTATTCACTGGGTTTGGTTTATCCGTTGGCCGAATAAGTGATGAGCGAGGGGCCAATTTTCAGTGGAAATTAAATTTAGCTCAGTTAGATCTGTCTTTCAGTGACAACGCTACTCAGCATAGAGCGGCATCTAAAAAGGAAAGTCGCGCACAGTTAATTGATTTAGAGATAAATTGGCATTATCGCTATTATTTAGCCCCTTACTGGTACTTGGTTCCACAGATAAAAGTAGGCTTTAGCACAATATTTCAAACTGAAGAAAATCCAGAGAGTATTGAATTCAAAGCACTCAATCAACTGAATACCAGTAGTTTGATTAGCCTGCAGCGTCGCTTTTAATAGGTTTACAGTTAGGACATGACATTTAAATCTAGTGGCACCTGTAAATCCTGATACTCCATAAGCAAACAATTACGGCCATTATGATTAGCCTCAAGCAGAAGTGTATCGGCTCTTTCTAACAACTGCTCAATTGTTTCAGGAGATTTATATTCGACTATACCGCCTGAAAAAGTACATGCTAAACCCGCTGCATCTGAAAACTCTTGATCACGCCAGTTTTGTGCCATTCGCTCACATACATTTTTAGCAGCGGAGATTTGAGTATCAGCCAATATTAATACAAATTCTTCGCGCCCTACTCTGGCACCTACATCCACTTCCCTTAAGTTATCGGTAATTATTTTTGAAAATGCTTTAAGCATCTTGTCAGCAAATAGATGCCCGTATTGATCATTAACCTTTTTAAAGTGATCTAGGCCCAAATAACAAAGCGTAAAACCGTGACGACCTCGATTACACAAGGCACGCTGCTGTGTGAGCACACTTAATAGATGCCGACGATTAATGAGTCCGGTTAATTCATCTGTAATCGCTAGGTCTTCTATACGGGTTAGAGCCGCTTTTAACTCTTTATGTCGTTCAGATAGTACCTTCCTTAAATTACTGGCTTCAGCACCCATAAAAACAAACCCAGCTAAAACTAAAATAAAACCAATAAAAGTAAAAAACTCCTCTCCAATATTAATTTTTTCGGGACTGATTTTCTGTAGGCAATATAAAACAATTAAATAACAACCCACACAATAAATCATCATCCCCTGAAAGCTCTGAAACGATAGCTTTAAAGACCCAAACGTCATTACCAGCAGACACCCCATTAACATAAGAATACGAATGTCACTCATGATGTACATTAAGCCACTTAATCCCGCTATGCTCCAAGCCATCTGAATGATAGTCAGGCTGGCGTCTTTGAAACGTAAATTCCAGTTAAAGAAAATTAAACTAACAAATAGAAGATGGCCTAACCACATAACGCTCACATAAGTAATAACACTAACATGCGATATAGAGGCATAACCTAATAAAGAAGCCGACAGGCATAGAGGGATGCACAGCATTAAGCCTAAATTTGCCAGCCAAGCTCTGCGTAATCGCAGGGCCTGCTTTTGAGACTGCAACATACTTTTACTACCAACAAGGGTATTGAAATTGAACAGCATTCTACTGACTTGTTCCGGCGCGCGATACTCTACCTAACCAACCGTTATAAAAAGTGTATCTGTCAGAGTCTTTTATCTAATTTCTAAAAATGTGACTTTTTGTCTCAAAGTTTCACAAGCTGGCCCGATCTGTCATAACATCTTAAGTATCAACATCACCTATATTTTACCCGCCAGAAAGTCAGCATGGGTTTTAAATTAGTCTACTATTATTAACATATAGCCAAAGGATTGCTGGGTAATAAATATGAAGAATAACCTTCCAATTACAAATATAGAGTTGAAGTTATCAGCACAACAAAAGATTATTTCTTCTACTAATCTCAAAGGTCAAATCAACTACATAAATCGTGATTTTCTAGATATTAGCGGTTTTAATGAAGATGAACTAATTGGCAGTAGCCATAATATTGTTCGTCATCCCGATATGCCACCAGCCGTGTTTGATTTAATGTGGTCAAGCATAAAAGCAGGGGAAAAATGGAAAGGGATGGTAAAAAATAGATGCAAAAATGGTAACTATTACTGGGTAGATGCATTTGTAACACCTGTAAAAGAAAATGGACAAGTTATAGGCTACGAGTCGGTTCGGTATCAACCTATGGCAGAACCTGTTGACCGAGCGACTAAAACCTACGAGCGCATCAATGCTGGTAAACCAGCCATTTCAAAGGGCAAACAAGCTGCCAGCTTACCTTTAGCATTAATAGCCAATATTGCACTAGGTGCATCTTCAATTATTCTAGCCACTATGGTGTCACCACTTGTGGCTGCGCTGCCATTAGCCGGTATGTATTTTACCCATTTATATGAACAAAAAGGTCTTAGGGCCATTGTTAAAAAAGCCCGCAGTATTAGTAATGATCCACTAGCTGCTTTTATATACACCAATAGAGCTGACCCTGTGGGTGAAGCCCTATTCGCATTTGAACATCAGAATAGTCAATTAATTACTTTAAGAGAACGTTTAGAAGACGCCACCAAGCCAATACAAGCAGCAAGCAATATTAGTCATGAAGCGTCGCAAGACAGCCTAGAAAAACTAACAGAGCAACTTGATGCAGCCACCATGTTCGCCGCCGCATTTGAGCAGGTAACCACACAATTTGACTCAATTTCAGGATCAGTAAATAAAACAGCAACTCAAACACAAAGTGCACAGCAAGACACACATGCTAGCGCACAACAAATGTTACAAGTTAAAAATACCTTACAGGAAATGGATCAGACCATTACTAAGGCTTCTGTCAACATTAAAGAATTGTCTAATCATGCTGAATCCATTCATAGTTTTTTAGAAGTCATTCAAAGTATTGCAGAACAAACTAATTTACTTGCACTAAACGCGGCTATAGAAGCGGCACGAGCGGGCGAACAGGGCCGTGGCTTTGCGGTAGTAGCAGACGAGGTTAGAAGCCTGGCCACTCGCAGCCAAGAATCGACAGAAGAGATTCGACGTATTATTGATAAATTACGCATTGGTGCCACTGATGCCACAGATACAATGGATAGAAGCCGCGAGCAAGCAACGCAAAATAACGAGCAGATCCAAGCAACATACGCATCATTAGAACTAGTGAAAAATAGTGTAGATAGCATCAACGAACAAATGAGCATGATTTCACAAGCGGTAAAAGAACAACGAGAAGGCTCTGTAGAAATTGGAGTTCACATGGAAACTATTCGCCAAAATGCCCAAGATAATACGCTCAGCGCGCAAACAAGCCAGCAAGCCGCTACAGATGTAAACACCCTAGTAACTGAGCAAATGAACATCATAAACCGCTTTAAATAGTATATTTATTTTCTTAAAAATACTTTCATTCTCACGCTATATTTTATTTTTATAGTGAGAGATTTTTTATTAGGTTGGCAAATAAAATACATTTAAAAAGTAACAATAGCCGGTTCTAAATAACAAATGACTGGGCTATAGTAGTGACTAAAATAAATATAAAGGAAGCCCAAAATGTCTGGTTTTTTAATTATTAGTATTATGGCCGACGATCGACCTGGCCTAGTAGAAACTCTGTCTCACATAATTAGAGAAAACGAAGGCAGTTGGTTAGAAAGTCGCATGTCTCATTTAGCCGGCAAGTTTGCGGGGATTGTGCAAGTTCAAGTTAACGACAATAAAAAGCAATCGTTGACCGAAGCCTTGATGCTATTAAAAGATCAAAACTGGCTAATTACAATTGAAGAATCGTTACCAACACAACAAAAGAACAAGCCTAATGCCAAGCTAAATATTGTTGGTAATGACCGCCCGGGTATTGTAAGCGATGTATCTCAAGTATTAGCCAAATTGGGCGTAAATGTTTTAGAACTGAACACTCAGTTTGAAAGCGCAGCGATGTCAGCCGAAGCATTATTTAAAACTCAGGCCGACATTCAAACACCTGCCAACGCAGATTTAGATGATGTTCGTGATGCTTTAGAAAATATCAGCAATGATCTGATGGTTGAACTAAAATCGGTATAAAACTAAATTGGCGGTCTAGTTGATCAAATAAAAGCCAAGTTTCTAATCAAGTGAGTGTTTTTTAATTCATATAGCCAAAGAAAACTATATTTGGTAAAAAACACACTTGACCTAAAAATACTAACTATCTAGAATGCAAGCCGCAGCTAAGGTTATCACCAAGGCAGCGCTGTAGTTCCTCGATAGCTCAGTTGGTAGAGCAGTAGACTGTTAATCTATTGGTCACTGGTTCGAGTCCAGTTCGAGGAGCCACTTTCCCCCCTAAAAACTTAAACACCCAAACTTTTAAACTTCCAATTATTCATGCATCAATTTTTATAATGAACAATTAATTGTTTCCATCCTAAACGGGTTAAAAACAAACCAATTTATTCAAACACCTGCTTAGCAATCCCCCCCCCAATTACATACACTGCCCATTAACCTCTATTGCTTTATACAATTTATAGTTGAATTTTTCTTGGGGCTTAATCATAGGGCTGCCTTCACTCTTCTAATCATTCAGGTAAAAAAAGCGTTACATACTAAAATCTAGGGGAATGTAGCAAGGTAAGAATTTAAAAGAATTCGTTTAAGCAGTGGCTGATGGCCGCATAATAAGTAGCCTCACTGCGAGGCACCCTCTATTGTTAGCCACCCAATTTCAATCGCTTTACTGTATTGGGTATAAAACTCGATCGTTATAGCCTGTAAAAATTTCAATATGACCCGCCAGCTGCTTATCTAATTCAACATCACTGGTATCCACTATCAGCGGTCGGCCTTCTAACTGCTTAAGTTTAGATTTAGTACACAAAATAATTAAATTCTCACGACCCACTTTCTTAATCACATCAGCGCTTAATTGTTGATTACCACGACCAAACACATGCCCCTGCCCACCAATCACACTCACGATCAATTTAACCGACTTGTATTGCTCGATCAGTGCCAGTATTTGTTGTTCGGTTAAATCATTGGCTACAACATCATTATTAAAAACTGCGTCGACCCCTAACAAGGTATTGTCGGCATGAATGTAATCCATATAAAACTGAGTTGTTTTACCCGACCCCACTAAATACAGCACATCGTCTTGCGCTTCATCCGCCAAGTAAGCGGCCATGTCTTCAAGCACAAGGTCTTCTTGTTCCATACCACCTTGCTTAACCGCCTGAACAAACTGAGCCGCTTCCGGCACCAGCATTTCACCAAACAATTTTGATTTTACCTGGTTATTACGAAACGCCACCTCATCAATGTCACGCACATCTTGGGTTTTTAAATCAACTAATTCACCCTCGATCAACATACGAAGCACTTCACCGCTGGCCTTTGGAGTAATACCATACACACCGCTGTGAATTTTCACCCCGGCAGGCACACCTAATACAGGGAATTCATCTTCAACCACACTGCAAATGTCTCTAGCAGTGCCATCTCCCCCTGCAAACAACAGTAAATCAACACCCATTTTTTTAATGAGCTCTGCGGCCTTTTTAGTATCATCAGCAGTCGATTTTTCTGAAACCGACAACGGAATCACACTCACATCAAATCCTAATTCTTTAGCGCAAGTCTCACCCATCAGGTTTGCACAAGTTACAATAGACACCTTATCTTTAAGATGAGCTATTTCGTTTAATGCAATGTGGGTTCTTAGGTTTGCCTTAGGAACAGCCCCTTTTTGCAAGGCCAACTCTGCAACGCCATCACTGCCCTTTAAGGCCACGCTGCCACCTAACCCTGCCATGGGGTTTATTATCAAACCAAGTTTAAACATGTATTCATTCACTAAATTTATCTATGGTTATCATACTTGAAAGCAGTAGATTGCCCCAGCAGCAATGCGCGTTAGATCGCTATTCATTGGCCTGCGATATATAACACTGCATTTCTTTACAAATTGTCACCCAACTTTTTAACTCCTAAAGGTATATTAGAAGCATCAATAAAATCTAAAAGAATAAGAGATCATCGTATGCAAGCTGAACATAAAAAAGCCCTAATTTTGATATTTGCAGTGTTATTTGCTTGCTTGTTTGTATCCACCGTATTTATCACCCTATACACAGAGAACATCGCCATAGCCGGCGTACTGATTGCAGTATCGGCAGTGCTTATTGTAGATATTTTATGGGTCATCAAAGATAAAAATGGCTCAGCACATATGAACTAACCTGCTGCACAAACATCAAAATTATCAATTTTAAGCCAGCCGATTCAGCATCGGCTTTTTATTACCTTAATTCTAAGTTAGAGTATTAGCTCTAACCTCTAACCTACTTAAATAAAAATAACCATAAAACAGAGCACCCCATGACACAGCAAATTATTATCGGCTTAATTGCCTGGCTCATCTGTTTAAGCGCAGCGCTTCTCATACTAAGCAGCATGCTGGTATTAACAGGCAAGGTGGCTATAAATGATTTTTTACCAGACGGCAGTAATCTAGGTGAAGCCAATCAACGGTATATGCGCGCCATCTATAATTCATTAGAAAACCTGCCCATTCTAAATGGTACGCTTTTAACCGCCGTAGTAATGGGCATGACGACACTGTCAGATCAGGTTGCCAGCTTTATCTTACTGGCTCGCATGGCTCAAAGTATCACCCATGTGATAAGTGCTAGCCCAATTGCTGTAGCCGCTCGTTTTACCTTCTATATTATTCAGCTAGGATTCTGCGGATATCTATTGGCTAAAATGGCCACTATTTAACCGCCTAAATTTTCTATTACAAAAGCCTCTAAGATACTCATTAGAGGCTTTTTTATTGCGACAAATACTAAATGCCATCCATAAACACCGATCAATGATTTCATTTCTTTGCCAATGGACTTAACTTTTTTGCCATTGACTCTTTTCTAAATGCGTTCTTTAATCCTGACCCGTTATAATTTATATTTTCTGCCTAATTAGAAATGGAAAACGAATATGCTTTACCCCATGCTTGCTCTGATCATTTTTACAATTTTAGTATGCGCCTCCCTAGGCATACTTCGTTTTCTGTCTGTGCAAAAACGACAAGTAAATCCAAAGCTTTATCTTTTAATGTCTGGTTATGATGAACCTAACCACCTAAAAAAAATAAATCGCCACTATATCAACTTGCTTGAGCAACCCATCCTGTTTTACCTAGCCTGTATATTGGCTATATCACAGGACATACAATCCAGTGCATTAATTTATTTAAGCTGGAGCTATCTTGCGGTTAGACTCATCCACTCATTGATACACATGAGCTACAACAACGCATTACATCGAATGGGTGTGTTCAGTATTTCAATGCTAATACTGCTGGCTATCTGGGTTCAACTGGCTTTAACCCTATCCGCATAATGTTTAATCCCTGTTAACGGTTAATTTTCTGTTTGATTCATCGGTATCAAACTGCACATAAAAAAAGCCCAAACTATTTTTAGTTTGGGCTTTTTCTTATCCGCCATAAGCCATGCTCAGACTGACTTCATTCTATTCATTTTTAATTCATTAAGCCTCAGTCTGTTAAGACGCCATTCTGGTAATCCTGTATCGCCTGATCTATTTCTTCCTTGGTATTCATTACAAAAGGCCCATAGTTTGCGATGGGCTCTTTGTGTGGCTTACCGTGTAAGATCAAAGCTTTACCACCTTCAGAAGACTTTAAAACTAACTGACCATCCTGACTGAACTGAGCCACCTGACTTTTGTAAATAGGCTTATCCACCCCATCTTTTCCAGTACTAATGAAATCACCGTCATAAACCGAGACAAGCACCTGATGGCCTTCAGGAATGTCGTGACTAAAATAACCGCCAGCTTCCAGCTCTAAATCCAAATAAGAAGCATGGGCTTCTAAGCGATCTA
>JAWUVO010000103.1:0-34054 GCA_034112325.1 Bermanella sp.
CCCTCCAGGTATCGAAATTAGCGAAGCAGAAATTCAGGTAGAGCTAGATTTGCGCAAACCCGGCACGTCTAAATTTACCACTCAGCGTCGTGAACCCGATCAAGTGAAAATTTTGTCAGGTATTTTTGAAGGCAAAACAACAGGTACACCAATCGGTATGTTGATTGAAAATACCGATCAGCGCTCTAAAGATTATGGCGACATTCACGAAAAATTCCGTCCGGCCCATGCAGACTATGGTTACACGCAAAAGTATGGCTTTCGTGATTACAGAGGCGGTGGTCGTTCAAGTGCTCGCGAAACCGCCATGCGGGTTGCAGCTGGTGCTATAGCTAAAAAATTCTTATTAAGTAAAGGTATTCAAGTTCGCGGTTATTTGTCGGCACTTGGACCGGTTAAGGCTGAAAAGTTTGACTGGGATCAAGTTCGTAAAAATCCTTTCTTTTGCCCCGATGTAGATAAGGTTCCAGAAATGGAAGCCTATATGAATGCATTGCGCAAAGAAGGCGATTCTATTGGCGCTAAAATTACAGTAATTGCTTCGGGCTTGCAGCCTGGTTTAGGCGAACCTGTTTTTGATCGACTAGATGCTGACTTGGCTCATGGTCTAATGAGCATTAATGCGGTTAAAGGAGTTGAAATTGGTGATGGTTTTTCTGTGATTGAGCAAAAAGGCTCAGAACACCGAGACGAAATGACACCAGAAGGTTTTTTATCTAACCATGCTGGTGGCATAGTCGGTGGGATTAGTAGTGGACAAGATATTATTGCTCATATTGCACTTAAGCCCACATCAAGTATTACCATTCCCGGCAAGACTATCGACATACACGGTAATCAAACTGAACTAATCACCAAGGGTCGCCATGACCCGTGTGTGGGTATTCGTGCTACGCCAATTGCAGAAGCGATGATGGCAATTACGCTGGCGGATCATTATTTACGTGATCGTGGTCAAAATGCTGAAGTTGAATGTACCACTCCGGTTATTCCAGCTGGTAAGTACTAGTCTCTTCTAAAGTTGTAATTGTGGAAAGGCGTGGGATTTAGAATGTCTGATTCTTCACGCACCAGCGCCCTTCCACAAGCAGCGGTTCAATTGCCTTATTGGCGCCTATCCTCTTTTTATTTTTTCTACTTTGCCTTATTGGGTTGTATCTCTCCTTATTGGGGGTTATTCCTTGATGGTCGCGGCTACAGCGCCCAGCAAATAGGCGAGCTAATGGCGCTATTTGGTTTGGTACGTATTATCGCACCTAATGTATGGGGCGCTTTAGGCGATTACACCGGTCGACGAATGGCACTGTTACGCCTAGGTTGCGCCATGTGCGCTTTAATATTCTTTAATATATTTTGGGTTAACTCGTTTTTCACCATGGCCATAATTATGCTGGGCTATGGTTTTTTTTGGGCGGCTGTTTTACCTCAGTTTGAAGTAGTGACACTAAATTATCTGGGAGAAAAAACAGATGATTATTCAAAAATAAGAATTTGGGGCTCAATTGGCTTTGTAGTATTTGTTCTGCTTTTAGGATTTTTGTTTGACACCATAAGCGTGCAATATCTACCAGTTTTTATGCTGATCATATTAGTAGTGATGTTTTTTAATAGCTTATCAATTAACGGGCAAGAATTAACCCAGGAGCACGAAGAGACTGAAGGTTTTTTGTCGTTAGTTAAAAAACCAGAGGTAATTGGTTTTTTACTGGCCGCATTTTTAATGCAATTAAGCTTTGGTGCTTATTACACCTTTTTTAGTTTGTTTTTAGAGCAAGCCGGCTATTCAAATACTATGATTGGTACTTTATGGGCGGTAGGTGCCACGGCCGAAATCATAATATTTTTGATTGTTCATCGATTATTTAAACTTATTAATTACAAAACAATATTGGTAATTAGCTTATTATTAGCAGCAGTACGTTGGTATTTTACAGCACACTTTGTTGATGTGTTATGGCTGTTAATTTTGTTACAACTAACTCATGCTGCCACGTTTGGCACTATGCATGCGGTGTCTATGCATTATGTGCATCAGTATTTTAAAGGCAAGCACCAAGGGCAGGGCCAGGCGCTATTTTCCAGTTTAACTTATGGTGCTGGTGGTGCCATTGGGGCGATAGTTTCAGGTTACATATGGTCTGTAGATTTTGGTGTGACGATGTTTGAGTTAGCTTCTATTAGCGCATTAGTTGGTGCGGTAGCGGCCTGGCTACTGGTTAAAAAGTGATGACTGTTTCTTTAATATTTTCACAATCTTGTAGAGCTAAAAAAAGCGCCTAGGCGCTTTTTTTAGTTGCAAATTAATACTGCATTAATTATTTGTCGTGAAAAGTTTCACACGCATACAGTGTGTTTTCCATTAACGTTGCCACTGTCATGGGCCCCACGCCACCAGGGACAGGAGTAATAAAGCTGGCTTTCTCAGCGGCCACTTCAAAGTCTAAATCACCACATAGCTTACCGTCTTCTGAGCGGTTCATAGCCACATCAATGACAATAGCTCCTGGTTTGATCCAGTTTGAGTCGACGATGCCACGTTTGCCCACCGCTACCACTAACAAGTCGGCCTGACTTACGTGGTGCTCTAAGTCTTTTGTGAAGCGATGGCAGACTGTAATGGTCGAGCCAGCTAAAAGAAGCTCCATAGCCATAGGGCGGCCAACAATATTAGACGCGCCCACTATGACCGCATGTAAGCCTTTAACGTTTATTTGATAGTGACTAAACAGCGACATGATGCCAGCCGGTGTGCAAGAGCGCAGAGTCGGGGTGCGTTGCATCAAGCGGCCTACATTATAAGGATGAAAGCCATCTACATCTTTAGAAGGGTCTATGCGTTCTAATACGCTAGTGCTGTCTAGGTGCGCAGGTAGAGGCAGCTGAACCAAGATACCGTCAATAGAGTCATCTTGATTTAAGCTGTCGATAAGCGAAAGTAGGGTGTCTTGATCGGTATTGCTGGGTAAATCATGGGCCACACTTTTGATACCTATAGACTCACAGGCTTGGCGCTTTTTACCAACGTATACTTGGCTTGCCGAGTCAGAGCCCACAAGAACCACGGCTAAGCCAGGGGCTCTTTTGCCAGATTCTATACGTTTGCTTATCTTAACGGCTACGTTTTCACGTAATTTTTTACTAACGGCATTGCCATCTATGCGTTGTGCGCTCATGGTTGTCCAATTTGATGCTTTAATTCGGCGCAATTTTCGCATGAATAGCATTGAATACAAAAGACTTTAGGTTAATTTATCGTGCATTGTCTAATGTATGATCTAAATAGCGCTAAAATACTGGAACCGCTTGTTTTTTATAAAAAAAATCTAAAAACCTATTGACGCTTTTCAGCTTGATACGTATTATCCGCACCACTTGATTAGCACTACCTATCAAGTGCAAGCGAAAGCTTGTTTGTCTAGCTTTAATAGATGAGCGCCCGTAGCTCAACTGGATAGAGCATCGCCCTTCTAAGGCGAGGGTTACAGGTTCGATTCCTGTCGGGCGTACCAACAAGTTGGTAAATGTAGTGATTAGTGGTGGCTGTAGCTCAGTTGGTAGAGCGCAGGATTGTGATTCCTGTGGTCGAGGGTTCGATCCCCTTCAGCCACCCCATTATTTTTGCTTTGAGTAACTGTATTAAATTACATACTTGAGGCACAAATTTGATGCGGATGTGGTGAAATTGGTATACACGCTAGATTTAGGTTCTAGTGCCGCGAGGCGTGAGAGTTCGAGTCTCTCCATCCGCACCATTCTTTAAAAATCCTGAATATAATCTTCCCGTAAGTTATTTATTTAGGTGTTTCAGCTTCTAGCTGAAATGTTTTAAGCAGATTTAGTTCTGCTATCTGTAATGCGGATGTGGTGAAATTGGTATACACGCTAGATTTAGGTTCTAGTGCCGCGAGGCGTGAGAGTTCGAGTCTCTCCATCCGCACCATTTAAAAGTAAAATCCCCAATATTTATTAAAGTATAAGCTTTCCATAATTGAGAGTTCTGTAGTTATTTCCATCCGCACCATTTTAAAGTACAATCCCCAATATTTATTAAAGTAAAGCTTTCCATAATTGAGAGTTCTGCAGTTATTTCCATCCGCACCATTTAAAAGTAAAATCCCCAATATTTATTAAAGTAAAAGCTTTCCATGATTGAGAGTTCTGTAGTTATTTCCATCCGCACCATTTAAAAGTAAAATTCCTAATATTTATTAAAGTAAAATCTCCTTAACATATATTAATGTAAAAGCTCTCCTTAGTTAGAATTCTGACGTTATTTCCATCTATATAATTTAAAATGTAAAACTTGCTACGATACTTTTGACGCCTAATGCATAATGTTAACAAACTAATCTTTGATAAATTTGGTAAGGTTATCAACGAATAATGGGAATTAGTAATGGAAAAAAATAACGGTAAAAAGATTGCACTAACTGGTTTTGGTTTATTAATTTTAGCCGTTATTTTAGCGCCACCTATTAGCATTGTTATATTTTTTGTGGCGGCAGTGATGATAATTGGCGGAGGTCGTAAACATAAAAAGTTTAAGGCTAAAGCTATTCCGCTTTCGCAAAAGTCGGCTAAATCTAAGCTTTTAACCGTTGTTCCAGCGGCTATTATACTTGTTATAGCATTAATATTTGACAGGTATAGTGGACTTTTATTAGGTGTCGCAATTTGCCTTTTTGCATATTCAATTGCAGGTATAATCGAAATCTATATTGATAAGAAATTACCGCATGCTAAGGCAAGATGGGAAAGCATGCATTCTTTGAAAAAGCTTATTATTTCTATATTAGTAATCGCCTTTACCATCGTGATTGTTTCAATATTGATACCTATTCTGGCTTGAATTTTAAAAAATTCTACTGCTAATATTATTATGACCTTACCAATAGTCGGAAAGGACACACTATGAACTTCTAGTTAATTAAACGGGCACCTTCAAGCTAGAGTATTCCTATTGGTGCCGTTAAATCTTAACGTATATATTAACTTAATGTCCTTGGTTTTTTCTGCCAAATTATACCGCGATTCTGGGTGTAGATAGTTCGTACCCATTCTAATGCAGGGCTGTTATTCCATTTTTTGGCTGGGCCGGCTATCTTGTCACTGAAATCTTTAGTGCCATATATAGGGTGTTCAAGTGGGCAAGCTAACGGTGCCAAAATAGATGCCGCTGTAATATCGGCCACAGTGAAAGTATCACCCACTAAAAATTGACGGCCATCGCTAAGTTGCTGCCCAAGCCATTTAATTTGAAGTTCAATTTTTTGTTCAGCTTTTGCCACATCTCTTTCATTAATACGTAGCTTGCTCTTAAATAAGGTTTTAATCACTGGGTAGAGCAGTCGTACAACTTGGTTTTCCCAAGGCTTAGCAAACTGCGTCCAGATATTTTTTATTAATTCTGGATGGGAAAATCCAGTTTGGTAAAGATAACGCGCCACTGGCTTACCAATAATATCAAAGCGCTTTTGTACTTCTAAAACCTCATTTTGCAAGTCTGTAGGGAGGGTTTTTAATGGTCCGTATTCCTTTGATAGCCAGTCAACTATGCTAGGGCTATCTTGCACACACTTATCGCCTTGTTGAATAACAGGAACGGTAGTTCGTTTACGCTTGCCTTTTTTTAACATAGGTAGCGCATGTACAAAGGGTGTTAATGCCTCTTCTTGATAATCAATTTTCTCGTAATCAAGTAACCAGCGAATTTTCTCGCTGTAGTGCGACATATTGATGGTGTATAACGTCAGCCCTTGTTGTTCTGCTTGTTGTTCTGCTTGTTGGTCTGGCACTTGGATCTCCTCGATCATTTAAAAATGGTATATACAGAAAAGGGTGAATCTTGTATTTATTTCCACCAAGGATAAAAGCTGGGCATATCGGTTGACGATTTTGACTTAAACTCTGGCTTGCGTTTTTCAAGAAAAGATTTAACTCCTTCTTTACCATCCTTTTGGCTTGTATAAAATATTGCCAGCGAGTCTATGTTGTGGGCATCTCTCGGGCTGGGTGCTGCTGAAAGCCTAAGCATCATTTGTCTGGCCAGGGTGATGCTAACTTGTGATTTTTCACAGATACTTCGAGCAATTTTATAGGCCGCTTCTAATAAGTCTTCTGGTGCATGAACCGAGCGTACAAAGCCCGTCTCCTTGGCTGTGTCGGCATCAAAAATCTCACCAGTGTAAACCCATTCTAGTGCTTGGCTTATGCCTACTATGCGCGGTAAAAACCAGCTAGAACATGCTTCAGGTGTTATGCCTATTTTTTCAAACACAAAACCAATTTTAGCTTTTTGTGACGCTAGGCGTATATCCATTGCGGCAAGCATGGTGGCGCCAACGCCAACAGCTGCGCCATTAATGGCCGCTATAACCGGTTTTTTACAGTCGTAAATACTTAAGTTTACAGTGCCACCTGTGTCGCTTACCCCAGGTATCACGTCATTATTTTGCATGTCTTGCACACTAGGTTGCTGGCTTTCATCTAAACCAAATACGTTGCCTTCGCGGGTTAGATCCATGCCTGCACAAAATGCGCGACCCTTACCTGTTACCACAATGGCACTTACGTCGTCGTCGTCACTGGCGCGATTGAATGCATGGACCAATTCGTTCGCCATTTCTACTGTAAACGCATTCATTTGTTCGGGGCGGTTAAGGCTAAGGGTTAGTATTAAGTCCTTAACTTTATATTCTAGGGTGTTATATTGCATGGCTTACCTTTAAATTTAGTTGTGTATGTTGTTACTTATAAATTGTTATTAAATTGTTATTTTGTTAACGGAAACTGTTGTGCAGTTTGTGTTTGCTGTTGAAGAATAGCCTGATGGTATTCAGTAATTAAGTTGCTTACGAGTTCACTGGTTTTTTGTACTCTTTGAATAGCCCCTACACCTTGACCTGCTGACCAAATATCGCGCCAAGCTTTTTTATCGGTATTTAATTGCGGGGTTTTTGCATTACTGTCTATATCAAGTTCACTGCCAAAGTCTAGCTCGGTCTTAGGTGTAAGGTCGTTAGGGTCAATACCTGCACCCTCAATACTTTGACGCATGAAATTAGCATTTACCCCAGATATTTTAGGCGTATATACAATGTCACTGGCTTGGCTTGCTACCAACATATTTTGATAATCGGCTGCTATATTGGCTTCTTCAGTGGCTAAAAAACGAGTACCCATATAGGCCATGTCTGCGCCCATTATTTCGGCCGCCGCGATATCTCGACCGTTAGATAAACTACCCGCTAGTAATACTGTTTTAGTAAAAAACTGTCTAATTTCAGTAATCAATGCAAAAGGATTGGTGGTGCCCGCATGGCCGCCAGCGCCATTACATACCGCAATTAAACCGTCCACTCCGGCGGTGGCTGCTTTTTTACCATGTCGTGCATTTACAACATCATGAAACACCAAGCCACCATAACTGTGTACGGCATCGACCAAATCAGAAACGGCACCTAAAGAGGTGATAACAAGCGGTACTTGATGTTTTACACAAATATCTAAATCGGTTTGCCAGCGCGGATTACTTTTATGCACAATTAAATTTACACCGAAAGGTGCCGCTTTTTTGCCTGTACTGGCTTCCCAGTTTGACAAGCGCTTGTTAATTTCAATCACCCAGTCTTCAAAACCTTGGCTGGTGCGTTGATTAAGTGCCGGAAAAGTTCCTATTACACCAGCCTTACAGGTCTCGACTACAAGCTCTAGGCCACTGGCAATAAACATTGGTGAAACGATTAGAGGTAGCTGTAAGCGGCCTTTAAATTGAACGGGGATGGTCATAAAAATTCCATAAATAAACTAAACGATTAAACTAAAAAAATATAACTAATAACTTAACAACGGTGTCTAGCGTCCTAGAATTCCACGGGCGATCACTTCTTTCATTATCTCTGAACTGCCGGCATAAATAGTTTGAATGCGTGCATCACGGTAAAAGCGAGAAATAGGGTACTCATCGGTGTAGCCATAGCCACCAAATAATTGCAGGCATTCATTAACCATAGTCAATTGCATTTCTGTGGCTGCTAGTTTTAGCATGGCCGCATCTTGTACAGTCATTTCGCCTGCGTGATATTTTTGAATATTTTTCTCTAGTAAAGCTCTACACATTTCAAGTTCGGTTTGACACTGAGCAAGTTTAAAGCGGGTGTTTTGAAATTGTGACACCGCTTGGCCAAATGCTTTACGTTGTGACACGTATTCGCAGGTAATATCTAAAGCACCTTGGGCGTGGCCTATCGCTTGAACCGCACAACCTAAGCGCTCTCTTGGCAACTCTTGCATTAAATATACAAACCCTTGGCCTTCTTGGCCTAATAAAGCGTCTGCAGGAATGGCCATGTTTTCAAAAAATAATTCAGCCGTATCACTGCAATGCTGACCAATTTTTTCAATAGGTTTGCCGGTAGAAAATCCTGGTAAGCTAGTGTCGACTAAAAATAACGAGATACCTTTTGCGCCCGCTGTCTTGTCTGTTTTGGCACAAACAATAATCATGTCGGCGTTGTTACCATTGGTAATGAAGGTTTTTGAGCCATTTAAAATATAGTGATCACCTTGTTTAACCGCGCTGGTGCGAATACCGGCAAGGTCGCTGCCAGCACTGGGTTCAGTCATGGCTATGGCGGTAACAACTTCACCAGTGACCATGGGCGGAAGCCAGCGGTCTTGTTGTGCTTGATTACCAATATTTAATATATAGGGGGCTACAATGTTTGCATGAATGTTATAGCCAGTAGCCAAGGCATGTAGGTTTAACCGACACATTTCTTCTTGAATCATTTGCGACACTTCGAAGCTGGCCTGTGCTGCGCCATATTTTTCTGGGAAATCTACCAGCAACATGCCCGCGCTGCCTAATGTGTTCCACATTTCTCTAGGCATGGCGTGATTTTTTTCCCAGCTATCATAATGTGGAAGTACCTCTTGCTCTAAAAAACGCAACACCATGTCTCGGAACATTTGTATTTCTTCTGAGTTAGCAATTTCGGTATTAGGCATAGTTTTCTCCTGTTAAATCAATTAACGGTTAAATTTGCGGTTAAATTAATGATTAAATTATTGCCACATAGCTTTTTAGATACAATAACCAATACAGTCAATTAGTTAGCAATTACGGACACAGTAAATTAGAATAAAGACAATATTATCGAATAAATATGGATTTTCCTTAATAAATTATCAAAACCGGACACTAATGAGCTCTGAAAATAATATGTCTAATGGGCTGACAATAGCCAATTACTTTGCCCGCACGCACCTGTCTAATGGCGTGTCGGTAGGCGCCTGTGAGCAACAAATACTGCGTCATACGGGGCTGACACCGACACAACTAGATCACCCTAAGGCAAGAATACTCGCTACCCAATTGGCGGATATTGTGAACAATTGCTGGGCTTTTAGTGGCGATGAGTTATTAGGGTTTACTCAGCAGAAATTAAAACTAGGGATGTTTGAGTTATTGGCCGAACACTTAATTACATGTAAAACGTTAAAGGACGTGCTTAGTTATATCGAGAGATTTTATTGTTTAAGCGGTGAGCAACTTGCGGTAAAAACACACCTAGAGGGTCCGTATATTGTGGTCAGTTTAGCGCCTAATTTTAATGAAAACCGTAACAGCCCAGTCACTAAAACATTATTAATTGAATTGTTATTGTTAATTTTTCATCGTTTTTGTAGTTGGCTACTAGGACAAGTTATCCCTCTAACTAAGGTGAGCTTACAATATGATAGGCCAGAGCATTATCAAGAATATCGTTTAATGTTTCCTAGTATTTGTGAATTTAATTGCCAGTACAATGCATTGGTATTTGATGCGAAATATTTAGAATTATCTGTTGTACGAAATGCAGACGAATTAACAAGTTATCTGCAAGAAATTCCTTTGCAATGGTTTAAAAAGCCATCTTTTTATGGCTCGTGTACCGCGCAAGTTATGGGATTTTTAGACAAAGATTTAGACCATGATAGCGATATTGAAAAGGTTGCCAATAAACTGAATATGACCTCTAGAACGTTACGCCGAAAATTAACTAAAGAGGGAAGTCGTTTTCAGCAATTAAAAGATAATGTACGTCGCGATCGGGCGATTAATTTATTAGGGCAATTTAATCTATCCATATCTGACATAGGTTTAAAAATTGGCTTTACTGAAGCGGCTTCTTTCTCAAGGGCCTTTAAGCAGTGGACAGGCGTATCACCTAGTGCTTACCGACAGGATAAGTAACTAGCTGCTAAAAACCTATGTAGCTAATTTATTATTAAGTAGATATTTTTAGTTTAAATATACACCTATATTTATATGGAACTTAATTTCAAGCATGTAAACTAATAAATGCATCAATACTGTTTAGCTACGAATTATAATAATAAAGGAAGTTAAAATGAACGAATCAAGCAGACGTGTTTTTATTAAAAGAGGTCTCTTTGCCACTACGCTTTCTTTGCTGTCTTATTCTGCTAATTCAAGCAGTCCTACACCAAAAGAAATAGAAGGGCCTTTTTACCCTGTGTTAGCGCAGAAAGATAAGGACTTTGATCTTACCCAGGTTAAAGATCAAATGGGGGTTGCAAAAGGGCAGGTGGTATTTATTGAAGGCCGAGTATTAGATACTAATGATAATCCCATTGAAAATGCCACGGTTGACTTATGGCAAGCTAATGCAGCAGGGAAATATAGACATCCACACGATTCGAATAACGCACCTTTAGACCCAAATTTTCAAGGTTGGGCAATTGTCAAAAGTGGTAAAGACGGTTATTTTCGTTTTAAAACAATTATTCCAGGGGCTTATCCAGTATCAGATACATGGACAAGGCCGCCGCATATACATTTTAAGATTACTAAAAAAGGCTATTTAGAAATAATTACACAAATGTATTTTCCTGACCATGAGTTGAACATGCCTGATTTACTATTGAAACGTAAAAGTATAAATGAGCAAACTCATATGATCGCATCTAAAGTAAAGGGTAAACTAGATACGCTGAAATATGACATTATTCTTGAGGAGCTATAGCTAGCTGGTGACTGGATTTATCTCCTTTTAAAAATGGTATTTAATACCAGTTAGTATATTTATGCCGTCGCCATTGGGAACCAGTTGGTCGTCAGATAAGTCCACTATATCTGTAGCCACAAGTCGCTCGTCTAATATGTTGCGAATGGTTAGGAAAAATTCCGTAGAGTTTTTCTTGTAGCCGTAATCAGTATTTAATTGATATGTGGTTGGGGCTTTATTGTGTTGTCCTACTACGCGCAAAGACAAACCAACAGATTGATGATTAATTATCTTATAGGTGGCGCCAAGAGCAGCTGTTATCTTTGGAACAAAAGGAGCGGTAACATCATCTTTTTGCTTGCTATCTCCTTCGTAAATGTAACTTGCATTAGCAAACATTAACATCGTGGAAGTAGCTTTTTGATAATCTAGCTCAATTCCTGAGCGTTCAAACTTATTCGCATTAAAGTAATTTACTATGCCGTCTTGCTCCCTTCTTTGAATAAAATCTGCGCCATGTAAATGGTAAGTATTGACCACAAAAAGAGTGTTATCTTTTTCATAAGAATATGCAAAGTCAAAAGTTTTAACTGTTTCGGCTGTTAATTCAGAATTACCCTTTAGTACACCTGGAGCATTAATATAAGTTTGCACAAAGTTAGGCGAATTAAAGCCCACCGAATAGAGAAGTTTAATAGATTGTCTTTGATCTATTTTATACACGGATGATAGTCTAGGTGTGAATTTTTCGCCACTTTGGCTATTGTCTGTATAACGACCACCAAGAATAAAGCGCCATTTATTAGCGCTATAATCGGCTTGAGCGTATAAGGAATTTTCCTGTGTATTTTGCGACTCAACTAATTTTATTACGTTAGTATTACTCGCTTGGCTGTAGAGAAAATAGTCGTCAATATTTCTACGTTCAAATTCAATGCCCGCTAAAAAATTTAACGTTGAAGCTGCTTGATATTGAATGGAGCTGCCACTGCGCCAACGATAATTTTGATCGCCGTCATCGGCAAAACGAAAGCCGCCATGTGCGCCTACACCCAGTACGTTATTTGACTCAAAAGCTAAAGAAAAACGATTGTAGTCTGAAAAAATATTCACCTTGATGTTATTAAAATTCCAACTGTTGTCTGCGTGCACTAGGTAACCAGTATGTTCAAGGTTTTGGCCTGTTACCAAAGTTGAAGGGCGGTCATCTGCGTTAATAAGGGCTTTAAAGGTTTGAGCAAACACATTCAGCTCTCCTTTTCTGTATTTGACGAGTAGTGATTTCATTTCTTCTGATTTAGCCCCGTTACCGTCGTCATTAATATTTGCGGGAAAGAAAGAGGGTTGTAATACATCGGTATATTCACCTTCATAGCTGTCTTCACTTTGTCCTTCGAAAGATAGGGAAAATGAAGAATCAGCGGAAATACCTTGATAGATATAGCCGCCACCATTTATTTTATTATGTGAACCAGCTGAAAACGCAACGACACTTTGTGGGGTTTGTTTAGTAATAATATTAATAACGCCGGCTGATGCATTACTGCCATAAATAACCGCACCGGGCCCACGAATCACCTCTACGTGGCTAATTGCCTCAAGTGGCATGCCCAACAATGGAATTTCTGAGTGAGAAGGCATCCAATAAGGGACGCCATCCAGCATGAATAACACTTTTTGATTAAATGCCTCAACTAGACCACGAATCATTACGGTGGTACCGCCTAAACGGCTGTCTTGTAATACAAAGCCAGGGATGAATGACAGTAGGTCTTTTAGAGTGCGTAGGCCCATACCTGACACATCCTTCATGTCATATCGGGAGACAATGGCGGGGGTGTCAATGATGCGTTCTGAATTTGGCGAAGCCACGCTCACTCTAATTTGTAAAAGTTCTTGCAGCGACATATTAAAATAGCTGGTAGGTTCTTTTGCAAACAGAGTAATAGATACCAAGCACAACGCAGTAACAAGGGCCGCTCTGTTAAATATCAGCATATTAAAGTTGCCATTAGCCTATTTATTATTGTGCAGTCTATTTAAATATTAGCTTACTAGAAGTAGTTTTTCCAAAATAATCTAAGTCATCTATAAACCAGCAAAACACTCAAATGAAGATAAACGCTACTGGCCGCTAATCTAGGGGCTTTCGGCATAAAGCTATAGGTAAATAGTAACCACTTAGTCAGGTCGAAATTACTTGTAAAATATCTGCTTTCACTATGTTTTAACAGATTAACTAAGTTAGTTTTTTCTAAAATTTCGCCTGGGATTGCACTTATTTAATTAACTCTTTGCTTAATAATATGATAATTATTAAAAGGTGATTAGTTTTGGTGCGCATTTCAATATTTACGTTATGACTGCATTAATTGCGCACCAATAATAAGCCATGCTTTATATTTTTTATTAAAATATTCATATATATCAATGACTTAGATACTTGGCATCTTTAGTGCTATTAAATAATCGAATGACCCTTAAAACAAGTGAGAATGAAGATGTCCTATTTAGAACCAAGTGAGTTTGTCACCAAAATGGTGGATTCTGGCGAATCAAAAGTATTCATGTCTACAAAAGACACTCTTATTAGAGCGTTTATGGCGGGCGCAATATTAGGCCTTGCAGCTATATTCGCCATTACTGTAGCGGTTAAAACTGGTCAGCCTTTAGTTGGCGCGCTGCTTTTCCCGGTTGGTTTTATCATGCTTTATTTGATGAAATTTGATTTGTTAACTGGTGTATTCACTTTAGTACCTTTGGCATACCTTGATAAGCGTCCAGGTGTAACGCCGTCGCGC
The DNA here is from genome assembly GCA_034112325.1 of Bermanella sp. GTDB lineage: Bacteria > Pseudomonadota > Gammaproteobacteria > Pseudomonadales > Oceanobacteraceae > Bermanella. The sequence goes on from JAWUVO010000103.1 coordinate 13,814, forward strand.
ATTTTACGTAACTGGGGTTTGGTTTTTGTAGGTAACTTTGCTGGTGCCATGACAACTGCATTTATGATGTCTTTTATACTAACCTACGGTTATGCAATAGACGGCGGTGCCATTGCAGCAAAGGTAGCGTCTATTGGTGAATCTCGAACTCTAGGTTATCAAGAGCAAGGAATGGGCGGTTGGTTTACTATTTTTATTCGCGGCATGTTGTGTAACTGGATGGTTTCTATGGGTGTTGTAGGCGCTATGATCACTACATCAGCTGGCGCTAAAATGGCGGCAATGTGGATGCCTGTTATGTTGTTCTTCTTTATGGGCTTTGAGCACTCAATTGTTAATATGTTCTTATTCCCTTTCTCAATGATTATGGGTGGCGAATTCACTATTTATGATTACCTAGTATGGAACGAAATCCCTACTGTTTTGGGTAACCTATTTGGTGGCTTGTGCTTGGTAGGTTTACCTTTGTACTACACCCATGTTAGAACTTCAAAGAGTACTAACGCGGCTTAATTAATCTGATTAATTAACCATAGTATTTAATATTAAAGGCTCCGTAATACACGTTACGGAGCCTTTTTTATTGTTATATTATGATCGACAATAATAAATTCTATTAGGAGTTAAAAAGTGAGTCAGCCACTTGGTGTCAGTATTGGTAGCGCAACGAATAAAGGCGTTAAGCCTGTTAACCAAGATTTTTTGGGTAGCTTAGTTCCAGAAGAGCCTTTACTCAGTGCCAAAGGTATTGTGCTTGCTATGGCAGACGGCATAAGTTCTAGCCAAGTGAGTCAAATAGCCAGTCAAACGGCTATATCAAGTTTTCTAGATGATTATTACTGTACCTCAGAATCTTGGTCAGTTAAAACATCGGTGCAAAAAGTAGTCAGGTCAATTAACTCATGGTTATTTTCTGAAACTCGCAATAGTCCCTACCGCTACGAAAAAGACAAAGGCTATATCTGTACATTTAGTGCTTTGGTTTTAAGGTCTAATACGGCCCATCTTTTTCATTCTGGTGATACTCGTATTTACCGCTTATCAGGTGGACAATTAGAGCAACTCACCGAAGATCATCGACGGGTGGTATCGGCTGATGTGAGTTATTTATCTCGTGCGCTGGGGATTAATCAAGCACTAGAAATTGATTATCAAAGCCAGATAATTGAAACAGGTGATGTATTTATACTCGCCACCGATGGGGTATATGAATTTATTGATGGCAAAGAAATTTCGCAAAAAATAACAAATACAGAGTCGTTAGATTTAGCGGCTAATGAAATAATAGAGCAAGCACTGGCTGCGGGCAGTGACGATAATTTAAGCATTCAAATTGTGCGGGTAGAGAATGTGCCCAATTACCAGTTAGATGAGGTGCAGCAATTAACCCGTTTACCTGTAGCGCCCAGTTTATCTGCCAGAATGCACTTTGACGGTTACGAAATAATTCGTGAGATTTATATTAGTAGCCGCAGTCATGTATTTTTAGCACGAGATTTAGACAGTTTACAGACGGTTGTCATTAAAACTCCATCGATTGAATTACGTAATGACACGGTTTACCTTGAGCGTTTTATGCTAGAAGAGTGGATCGCCAAACGCATTAATAACCCTCATGTGGCTAAAGCCATAGAGCCAAATCGCAAGCGTAATTTTTTGTACTTAGTGACTGAATATATTGAAGGTATTTCACTGCATCAATGGATGATTGACAATCCTAAGCCTAGCCTTGAAGAGGTTAGGGTGATTATTGAGCAAGTGGTTAAAGGTTTGCAGGCCTTTCATCGACAAGAGATGATCCATCAGGATATTCGTCCGCAGAACATCATGATTGATCAATCAAATACCGTAAAAATTATTGATTTTGGTTCTACATCTGTCGCTGGCGTGACCGACCCTAAAACAGACGAGGTGATGCGCGGCACACTTCTATATTCTGCCCCTGAGTATTTTTTAGGTCAGCAGGGTTCGTCTCGGTCAGATATTTACGCGTTAGGGGTGATAACTTATCAAATGTTATCAGGACGTTTTCCTTATGGTGTAGAAATTTCCAAAGCTAGGAATTCAAAAGAGCAGCAGCGATTAGTATATAGTCGTTTAATCGACGATGAATCTGAGCTACCTAGTTGGATTGATTATGCCTTGCAGAAAGCTTTGCAGGTTAATCCACTAAAGCGTTATGCAGAATTGTCTGAGTTTAGCTATGATCTACGCCATCCGAATAAGGTGTTTTTATCTAAAACTAGACCACCATTAATGCAACGTAACCCAATAATGTTTTGGCAAGGGGTGAGCTTTATTTTGTTTTGTATTTTAATTATGCAGCAGCTTAATGCTGACTAATAAGCAGGACATAATACTCTAATAAGGTTTTTAGTTGGTGCCGAACGATGATTTGTATGTGGAAATACTGAAAGATAAGGTTACACTACAGACCAGTAAAAGGTGTTTTTTATATGCGCCAATTAATTATAAAAAGAGTCAGCATCTTATGGACATAAATCCCGTTTCCACTGTAGTAGATGAGCTTTTACAAACAGCTCAGTCCACTATTAGTGATACCAATACTTACCTTCAATTATTGGTTATTGTGGTTATCTATGTAATGTCTTTTGCCGTTGCTTATAAAATAAGGCATAACGTAGGCCTTACCCATAATGAACCACCTGAAAGCGCACACCCTGTGCGCAAACTTGCTTTTAGAGTGGGAGGCATAATATTCCCATTATTAGCCATTATCCTCTTACAAATATCAACAAAAGCAGGTGAAAGCTTAGCTTTCACACCTTGGCTAATTGAAGCCGCTATCTCTATTGCCGTACTATTATTTTTTAATTCTTTAATACGGGTTTTTGTTGAGCATAAATTCGCTGCTTCTTTATTCCGGTGGGTTGGATTACCTATCTTGTTATTGCATTTATTAGATCTATTACCAACGGTTATTCGCACACTTGAAGAAATATCTTTAGAAGTAGGCAACATCAGTATATCTGCTTATGGTGTGAGCCGAGTTCTGATTTTTGGTAGCTTCTTATTTTGGTTGGGGCGCGCTTCAAATACCTTCGGCAAAGCCGTTATAAGAAAACAAGCGTCGCTTGATGTGCCTACCAAAGAAGTATTTAGTAAGTTATTTGAAGTGGGCCTTTTTTGTATCGTCATGCTGTTGTTGCTAAATGTTATGGGGGTTAACCTAACGACGCTAGCTGTATTTGGTGGTGCTGTTGGTGTTGGTTTGGGCTTAGGTTTACAGTCTATTGCTTCAAACTTTATTTCAGGGATCATCATCCTACTTGACCGTTCACTGACAGTGGGAGACTTTGTAGAGCTAGATGACGGACAGAAAGGCTTTGTCCGTGAATTTAGAATGCGTTATGCCGTGTTAGAAACCTACGACGGTAAAGATATTTTAGTGCCTAATGAAAAATTCATATCTTCTTTGATGGTCAACTGGACTCATAAAGATCCAAAACAAAGATACCGTGTGGATTTTTCTGTTCCTTATGCCACAGATGTTCGCAGTATGGTTGAATTTATTAAAGAAGCTGTATCTGAACATGAGCAAGTAATAAGTGGTTTAGATGTACCGTTTGAAGAGCGACCTGATTGCGAAATAGACAGTTTTGGTGACTCTGGTATTAACATGTTTGTAGAATTTTGGATGCTTGGTATCGACGACGGTAAAAACAGAGTAGGTGGAGACCTGATGTTGATTATCTTAGAAACCTTGAGAGAGCACGGTATCGAAATACCGTTTCCTCAGCGTGAAGTTAAAATTATTAACCCTGAGTCTCATATATAACCATTATTATATATTGCGCTAAATAAAATTAGCGCAATATAAGTGGTTAAAATTTTCAGGATAAAAGTCTATGTTTTTAAATTTTCACCCTGTTACTATCGTTGTTAGATAGTTAAAAATTTATTTTCTAGCAAGTAATTAATAACTTGATCAGACGCTTCATCAACGGTTACTTTTGAGTTAGCAATAATTATTTCTGGATTAATTGGACTCTCATAAGGAGAGTCTATTCCGGTATAGTTTTTTAACTCGCCGTTCCTAGCTTTTTTATATAAACCTTTTGTATCTCTGTTTTCGCATTCCTCTAGTGGTGTATCGATAAAAATTTCAATGAACTCGTTGTCATTAAATATCTCTCGAACCATGTTTCTATCTTGCATAAAGGGTGAGATGAAAGCGGTCAATACTATTAACCCGTTATCAGTCATTAGCTTTGCGACCTCACCGACCCTTCGAATGTTCTCGGTCCTATCTGAATGGTTAAAACCTAAGTCTTTACACAAGTTATGCCGAACATTGTCTCCATCCAGTAAGCTTGTATGTCTATTCCTTGCATATAATTTGCATTCAACCGCATTGGCTATGGTAGATTTACCTGATCCGCTCAAACCTGTGAACCACAATATGCAAGGCTTTTGATTTTTAATGGATGATTTTTCATTTTTGCTCACACCTTGTGAATGCCAGGTAATATTATTTTTCATATTTCAAGTTTGCTATTTGCCGAGTGTTTGCGCTGTTTGTGGGTGATATTCACATATTAATATCAAGATTTTTTTATTGGTGTAAGTCTATACTAGATTTTGCACTGGTAAGTTGGCTTTTTCAAATAGTGATAAGCAGCAATCATAGGATATTGGGCTATTCTTATTGAGATAGGGGTGCAATAACTTTTAATATTGCTACATTTTAGGGCTCTTAAATTTCTTTATTGAGGTAGTTGTATCGTTCTTATATCTAAAAGTGATAAAAAAATTGCACCAAGGTCCTTGTCGATCATGATTTTTAGTGGTTTTTGTAAAGCTTGGCTTGGCTTTTTTATGTTGATGCTGGCATTTACAGATGCTCTTTCAGCTGAAACAATTTCAATTAATCACCATCAAGATACATATAGTCTAACCGCCCCCGATTATGTGATTACTGACCAAGATCAAACCGTGCTCGCTTCCGACTCTGCAATTAAATGGCAGCCGTTTAACGCTGATAAATTAGTAAAACCTACTAAAGAACAAGCTCTTTGGTTAAAGTTTAATGTGATTCTCCCAGCCACGATTGCCGACGATTGGGTGCTCTCTGTTCGTCTGACCACATTGCGTCTAGTGCAGGTTTATACTCGTAATACAGTGACTCTGGAAACTTGGCAAAGCGATCCAGCGGGCATTAAGTACCCTAAGCCATTGAATGAAAAAATGTTCCGCCATCCTACATTTAAATTACCTTTGAGTAATGACCAATTAACGACTGTTTTGGTTAAAGTTGTGTCCGCTCATGTGTTGATTATGCCTATTAATATTATTAAGCAGCAAACTTTTGAAGCCGATAGTCAAATAGATCTATTAATTATAGGCGCCATTCTGGGTTCAATACTCATAATGCTGTTATACAACTTAAGCTTGTATAGCTTACTGCGCAGTAGCGCATATTTTTACTACTCTGCTTATGTTTTTAGCACTCTTTTATATTTAACCTCATTAACTGGAATTGGCCCATTGTATATTTGGCCCCATAGTAATTGGTTTTTAGAGTTTGCAACGGTCACTTTTTCAGCAATAACTTTTTTCTTTGCTACATTATTCTTTCGTGAATTTTTAAAGCTTAAGATTTATCGCGGCATCATGTTTCATGTGACGAATCTATTATTAATTTTGTGGGGTATTTTATCGGTATTACTGGCTATTACCTCAAGCCCAATAGTAATCTCGGCTTTAGTCTTAGCAACATTTGTTACCTGTGTAGCTGCAATTTGGATATCGCTTAGTTTATCTCTTAAAAAACTACCCACGGCTATTATATTTATGTTTGCTTGGCTGGTATTAATTTTAGGTACTGCAGTTTATGTTTCAATGAGGCAAGGGCTACTACCTGTTAATACCTTTACAGTGTATTCACAAATGATAGGGATAGTTATTGAGCTAGTTTTACTTTCATTTGCGCTAGCTTTTCGCATTAACTTAGATCGAAAAAAGCGCGAAAATGCACAACTAAGAGCTTTATTATTAGAAGAAAAAGTTATTCAAGAAAAAAATCAGCGAATAAAAGCTCAGGGCGAAAGCTTAGAATTACAGCGCCTTCATAATTTAACCCTAGAAAATCAAGTGACAAAGCGCACACGACAATACGAAGAAGTGGTAGCCAAACTTGAGGTGCTGAATGACGAATTAACGTCACTTACGCTAACCGATACTCTCACCGAAATTGCAAACCGACGCCATTTTGATCGTAGCTTAAAAGAAGAATGTCGGCGTGCTTTCAGAGATCAAAATTGTTTGGCTGTTATATTTATAGATATTGATAAATTTAAGCAAATTAACGACACTTATGGCCATGGTGTAGGTGATGTTTGCATTAAAACTATTGCTTCTTTATTAAATGAGCAGGCAGGTCGATCAGGTGATCTGGTGGCACGTTATGGTGGTGAAGAGTTTGTATACATGCTTTCAAATACCTCAGAAAAAGATGCATGCAAGGTGGCAGAAAAAGCCCGTTCGAAAATTGAAATGGCTACTATTGAGACTGAAAGTGGTCAAGTGAGCGTTACCGCAAGCTTTGGGGTGGCAGCTTGGATTCCAAGTGTTGCTGATGAATGTACGCTATTTGTTAATACTGCTGACAGTGCTTTGTATCAGGCGAAAGAAAACGGCAGGAACCAAGTAGTGGCATTATCAAATGATAAGTCAGAGGATTAATTTGTCAGTATATTTTCTACAAATTTAGCCCTTATTATCCATTTTTAAATTCATTCTTGCTGTAGCAGTTTAAGCAAACTTGAAGTATCTAATTGTCCGTGTCCCAATATCTGCAGTTGTTTATATTTGTCACTCACTAGTTTTGTAATTGGAAGCTCTGCATTGAGTTTTTTAGCTTCGGTTAAGCAAATTCCTAGGTCTTTATCCATATGATCTACTGCAAAACCATGGTCATATTTGTCCTGCAGCATAGTCTCAGAGCGATTGATCATTTGCCAAGAAGACGCCGCACCTCCGCTTAATGTTTTCATAGTGCTTTGCATATCCAGTCCAGCGCTGATGCCAAAATTTATACCCTCAGCCAGACCTTGTATTAATCCTGCAATACAAATTTGATTTACCATTTTAGTCAGTTGCCCGGTGCCAGAGTCACCTGTATGACTAAATGCTTTACAGTAAGCTTGCGTTATCAGTGTGGCTTTTTGTACCGCTTGGATGTCGCCGCCACACATTATGGCCAGTTGCCCGTTAATAGCGCCTTGTTCGCCCCCTGAGACAGGAGCGTCTACATAATCTATGTTTTGCAGCTTTAATTTCTTGTACATGTCACGGGCAAGCTCTGCACTGGTTGTTGTATGGTCTATTACTAATGACCCCGCGGTCAACGACTTTGCAGCCCCGTGTTCGCCAAATAGAGTGTCATGTACATCTTGATCGTTGCCTACGCACAAAATTAATACTGAGCAGCTTAACACTGTTTTTATAGGGGTTTTTTCATACTTTTGATTTGGATGTTGTTTGACCCAAGTTTGGCTTTTACTTTCAGTTCGATTAAATACCGACAGCTCATGACCTGCCGCCACAAGATGAGAGGCCATGGGTGCGCCCATTTTCCCTAAACCTATGTATGCTATTTTCATCACTGGTATCCTGTATTTGATTATTATTTTAATAACGTTTAATAACTTCAGCTTTCAGTATTAACTGAGTATGGGGTTTTACTAAATTACTATTTACTTAGCTATTCAATTAACAATTTAATTAACCAAAAAAAACCGCGCTACTAATAATTAAACTCAATTATTAGTAGCGCGGTTTTTTACATTAAGCGATTACTTTGTAGGGTAGGCACGCTTAGTGTGGCCAGTATATAGCTGACGCGGACGAGCGATGCGGTATTCACCACCAATCATTTCGTTCCAGTGAGCAATCCAGCCTGGAGTACGGCCAGTAGCAAAGATAACTGTGAACATTTCAGTTGGGATACCAATCGCTTTAAGAATAATACCTGAATAGAAATCTACGTTAGGGTATAGGCCGCGTGTTTTGAAGTATTCATCTTCAAGGGCAATTTTTTCTAACTTCATAGCCATTTTAAGCAATGGATCGTCTTCTAGACCAAGTTCAGCTAGTACTTCGTCACAGCATTGCTTCATTACTACGGCACGTGGGTCGTAGCTTTTATAAACACGGTGTCCAAAGCCCATTAGGCGGAACGGGTCTGACTTATCTTTTGCTTTGTCTAAGAATTCGTCAATGCGTGTTTCATCACCGATTTCGTCAAGCATTTTCAATACAGCTTCGTTAGCACCGCCATGTGCTGGGCCCCAAAGAGCGGCAATACCAGCGGCAATGCATGCGAATGGGTTAGCACCAGATGAACCAGCCATACGTACAGTAGAAGTAGATGCATTCTGTTCGTGGTCAGCATGAAGTAAGAAAACTTTATCCATAGCATTAGCAAGAATAGGGCTAATTTTTTTCTCTTCACACGGAGTATTGAACATCATGTGTAAAAAGTTTTCAGCGTAAGATAGGTCGTTACGTGGGTACATGAACGGCTGACCAATGCTATATTTGTATACCATGGCAGCAAGCGTTGGCATTTTAGCAATTAAGCGGTGAGCTGTAATGTCACGGTGATCAGAATCGTTAATGTCTAATGAGTCGTGGTAAAAAGCTGATAGTGCGCCAACAACGCCACACATAAGTGCCATTGGGTGGGCATCGCGACGAAAGCCTTGGAAAAAGCTAACAAGCTGCTCATTAACCATGGTGTGGTTACCAATGGTTTTTACGAAATCTTCTTTTTCTTCAGCTGTTGGAAGCTCGCCGTGAAGAAGTAAATATGAGGTTTCTAAGAAATCGCTGTGTTCAGCTAATTCTTCGATAGGATAGCCACGATGCAGCAAAATACCTTTGCCGCCATCAATGTAAGTGATTTTAGATTCGCATGAAGCGGTAGATACAAAACCAGGGTCGTATGTAAATTTACCATGTGCTACTAAGCTACGAACGTCAATTACGTCAGGGCCAAGTGTGCCTTGGTATACTGGAAACTCTATAGGTGAGTCTAGTCCATCAACTGTTAACTGTGCCTTCTTGTCAGCCATGTAGGGCCTCCTGATTACTTATTTCTGATACCGAGATCTTTTGGATCCCTTGTAAATTGAGAGCGATTTACACTCTACTTACCATTGCAAAGACCGCCAACTATAGAGCCTTAATAACGATTGTCAATTCTTCAGACATTCGAAAAAGGCCGATTTTTCCAATATTGTTTAAAGTTTAATCTATTATCAAGATAACACCGTAAAAGATTAATAATATTATTTAAGCTAACACTGTAAAAGTTTAATCTAGTATCGGGGATGGGCCGTATAAGGTTTATGATTGTAGCTGCTAAGTCTAGGCTGCCGTTTGTATTTATCAACGTCTATGTCTATAATTCGGCCCAATTAAGAAGGCACTGAAAAAGCACGTAAGTTCGCATTATTATTAACATTTTGCACAACTACCGTGCCCGCCCAAATAAGAGTGCATCATTTTGGTGAACAGAGAGAGTGTATAGAACCGTGAATCAACAAAGACCAATAAATCTTGATCTGACTAAGTTCAGTTTTCCGCTACCCGCGTTAACTTCGATTACTCACCGCGTCGCCGGTGTAATTTTGTTCGTCGGTATAATTTTTCTTTTGTGCACTTTAAGCAGCTCTTTAGAGTCTGCTGCAGGATTTGCTGAAGCAAAAGAATCTATGACAACTGGTTTTGGTAGTTTTATTACATGGGGTTTGTTATCTGCTTTAGCATTTCATTTTGTTGCAGGTATTAAACATTTAGTCATGGACCTTGGCATAGGCGAAACTATAGAAGGTGGTTTTAGGGCCGCAGTCTTTACTATTATTGTGTCATCTATTTTAGTTATTCTTGCAGGAGTTTGGGTATGGGCATAAGTGTTACTAACTTCAGTCGAAGTGGATTGTCAGACTGGATTATCCAGCGTTTCTCTGCCGTGGTACTTGCCGCGTATACCGTTTTTATTATTGCCTATCTTCTAGGTAATCCAGGATTAGATTACGCTCAGTGGAGCGAATTCTTCTCTAATACTGCGGTTCGTATCTTCACGGTACTTACATTGTTATCTACAGTTGCCCATGCCTGGATTGGTATGTGGACAATTGCAACTGACTACATTAAATCAACTGCTGTACGCTTTGTATTCCAACTTGCTTGTTTTCTAGCATTGTTTGTTTACTTAGTTTGGGGCATCGACATTATCTGGGGTGTTTAAATAATGGCGAAAAGTATTGCAACTATGTCTTACGATGCCATCGTAATTGGTGGTGGTGGTGCAGGCATGCGTGCTGCGCTACAACTTACAGAAAGTGGGATTAAGACCGCTTGTGTAACTAAAGTATTCCCAACTCGTTCGCATACAGTTTCTGCTCAAGGTGGTATTACTTGCGCGATTGCTTCTGACGATCCGAATGATGATTGGCGTTGGCACATGTACGATACCGTTAAAGGTTCTGATTACATCGGTGACCAAGACGCTATCGAATACATGTGTAAAGTTGGCCCGCAGGCTGTATTTGAATTAGACCATATGGGTCTTCCATTCTCTCGTACAGAAGATGGTCGTATCTACCAGCGTCCTTTCGGCGGACAGTCTAAGGGTCCAGATGATCCTACTCAGGCTGCTCGTACATGTGCTGCTGCTGACCGTACAGGTCACGCACTATTGCATGCGCTTTATCAGGGTAATATTAAAGGCGGTACCACGTTCTTAAGCGAATGGTATGCAGTTGACCTAGTTAAAAACGAAAAAGATCAAATTGCTGGTGTTATCGCTCTTTGCATTGAAACTGGCGAAACTGTTTTTATTAAAGCCAAGGCTACGGTTCTTGCTACAGGTGGTGCTGGTCGTATTTATCAGTCTACTACTAATGCTCTAATCAATACTGGTGACGGTTCTGGTATGGCTCTTCGAGCTGGTGTTCCGGCTCAAGACATGGAAATGTGGCAGTTTCACCCAACTGGTATAGCCGGTGCGGGTACGCTTGTTACTGAAGGTTGTCGTGGTGAAGGTGGTTACCTGATCAATAAAGACGGCGAACGCTTCATGGAGCGTTATGCTCCAAACTCTAAAGATTTAGCCGGCCGTGACGTGGTAGCACGTTCAATGGTTATGGAAATTCTTGAAGGTCGCGGTTGTGGTCCTGAAGGCGATCACGTATTGCTTAAACTTGATCACCTAGGCGAAGAAACACTGAACGCTAAGCTTCCTGGTATTCTTGAGTTGTCTCGTACATTTGCTCACGTGGATCCAGTTAAAGAACCCATTCCAGTTATTCCAACATGTCACTACATGATGGGTGGTATTCCAACTAACATTGGTGGCCAAGCTATAAACGTTGACGCTGATGGTAATGATCAAATTATTGATGGTCTTTATGCTTGTGGTGAAGCCGCTTGTGTATCGGTACACGGAGCAAACCGTTTAGGTGGTAACTCTTTGTTAGATCTTGTTGTATTTGGTCGTGCAGCTGGTATTCAAATTGAGAAAAGCTTACGTGAAGGCTTTGACACAGTAGATGCTCGTGATGAAGATATCGAGCGCGCAATGGGTCGTTTAAATCGTTTAAACAACTCTACTTCTGGCGAATCTGTTCCTGTACTACGTAAAGAGCTACAGAAATGTATGCAGCTTTACTTTGGTGTATTCCGCGATGGCGAAGCCATGCAGAAGGGCCTAGGTATGCTTAGAGAGATTGGCGAACGCATTAAAAATACATACCTTGAAGATAAATCTTCAGCGTATAACACAGCCCGTATCGAAGCACTTGAACTTGATAACTTATACGAAGTGGCGCTTGCAACTGCTGTTGCGGCTGAAGTTCGTAAAGAATCTCGTGGTGCCCATGCCCGTAACGACTTCACTGAACGTGATGACGAAAACTGGTTATGCCATTCGGTGTACTTCCCGCTGACCCAAACTATTGGTAAGCGTGCAGTGAACTTTGCTCCTAAAACTATGGATGCATTCCCACCTAAGATTCGTAAATATTAAGAGTGGGGGAGAGAGAAAATGTTAGTTAGCGTATATCGTTACAACCCAGAAACTGATTCTGCACCGTACATGAAAGATTACCAGGTGGATATTCCAGCTGGTAAAGACCTGATGGTTCTTGATGTATTGGCACTAATCAAAGAGCAGGATTCATCACTTGCTTACCGTCGCTCATGCCGTGAAGGTGTGTGTGGTTCTGATGGTATGAACATCAGCGGTAAAAACGGCTTGGCGTGTATTACGCCACTGTCTGAAGGTGCAAAAGGCAATAAACTTGTTTTACGTCCACTACCAGGTCTTCCGGTTATCCGCGACCTAGTTATTGATATGAGCTTGTTTTATCAGCAGTTTGAGAAAGTGAATCCTTTCCTTCAAAATAATACTCCAGCTCCTGCGATTGAACGTCTTCAATCTCCAGAAGAGCGCGCTAAGTTAGATGGACTGTACGAATGTATCTTGTGTGCGTGCTGTTCAACGGCTTGTCCGTCTTTCTGGTGGAACCCTGATAAGTTCATTGGGCCAGCTGGTTTATTACAAGCTTACCGTTTCTTAGCCGATAGCCGCGATACTTCTACAGAAGAGCGTCTTGAAGGTTTAAGTGATCCATTCAGCGTTTTCCGCTGCCGTGGTATTATGAACTGTGTAAGTGTTTGTCCAAAAGGATTAAACCCAACAAGAGCAATCGGACATATCCGTAACATGCTGTTGTCGCGTCAGATCTGATTTTAAGAGTAAGGGGCGAAAGCCCCTTATTTTTATTTAGGGGCGAAAGCCCCTTGTTTTTGTTCTAAATTTAATCAATAACACACGCATCAGACACATGATGCAAAAAAAATTTATAAATAATTATAAAAAATAGGCCTAATAGCATCATATTTGCTAGGCTGTAATAATGTTGTCAATGGGAATCGGGTTACCCCCGAGCTGATCCATGAATTTCAGGCCTCACCTGGCCAGCTGTCGATCCACAACAGGGAAATTCTGCCATCGGTACCTCATACATTTAATTAAGGTGGTTTTATCATGCAGGAAAGCTCGATGGAGCAGCTATGGGGCAATTCTCAGTTATCTGGGGGCAATGCGTCATATATTGAAGAGCTGTACGAACGTTACTTAACTGATCCAAATTCAGTACCTGAACAATGGCGCAGTTATTTTGGAACACTTCCAAGGGCAGAAGGCGGGGCAACCCACGATATTCCTCATAGCCCAATCAAAGAACAATTCTTACTAATTTCTAAAAATCAGCGCAGTTATGCCGCTGGTCAAGCAACTCAAAGCCAGGTTTCTAGTGGCTATGATCAAAAACAGTTGCGTGTATTTCAATTAATTAATGCCTATCGCTTTCGTGGTCATCAGCATGCCAAACTTGATCCATTAGGAATTATGGAGCGTGAGCAAGTTCCAGATTTAGAACTACGTTATCACGAATTAACTGAAGCCGATATGGACAGTGTTTTTCAAACTGGTTCGTTATTTATTGGTAAAGAAGAAGCCACCTTATCTGAAATTGTCGATGCATTAGATACCACTTATTGCCAAAGTATTGGTTCTGAATTTATGCATATTGTTGATACCGCTGAAAAGCGCTGGTTTCAACAACGCATTGAAAGTGTGCGTTCAAAACCAGAATACAGCACCGAAGCTAAAACTCATTTGCTAGAACGTTTAACCGCAGCTGAAGGCTTAGAAAAATATCTTGGGTCTAAATATCCAGGTGTTAAACGCTTTGGTTTGGAAGGTGGTGAGGCACTTATTCCGCTAATGGATGAAATCATTCAGCGCTGTGGAACTTATGGTGCTAAAGAAATAGTGATTGGTATGGCTCACCGTGGGCGCCTAAATCTATTGATAAACACGCTTGGTAAAGCACCTTCAGACTTATTTAACGAATTTGATGGTAAAGCTCAGTTTGACCACTCTGGCGATGTTAAGTATCACCAAGGTTTTTCATCTAATGTATTAACTCCAGGTGGAGAAGTGCATTTAGCGTTAGCGTTCAACCCTTCGCATTTAGAAATTGTATCCCCAGTAGTTGAAGGTTCTGTACGTGCTCGTCAAGATCGTCGTGGCGATAAAACGGGTGAGACAGTTGTTCCTATCAGTATTCACGGTGACGCTGCGTTTGCAGGTCAGGGCGTGGTGATGGAAACATTCCAAATGTCACAAACCCGTGGTTATAAAACTGGTGGTACGATTCACATAGTGGTTAATAACCAAGTTGGTTTTACCACCAATAAACGTGAAGATGTGCGTTCAACAGAATACGCAACCGATGTTGCCAAAATGGTTCAAGCGCCAATTTTACACGTGAATGGCGATGACCCTGAAGCGGTATTATTTGTAACGCAACTTGCGGTAGATTACCGCAACGAATTCAAAAAAGACGTAGTAATAGATTTAGTTTGCTACCGTCGTCGAGGCCACAATGAAGCTGATGAGCCATCAGCTACTCAGCCTTTGATGTATAAAGTTATTAAAAGTTTAAAAACAACGCGTACTCTTTACTCTCAGTCTTTAGAAGATAGCGGGGTGGTTGATCAGGCCACGTCTAAGCAAATGGAAGAAGAATACCGAAATGCATTAGAGTCTGGTAATCACGTTGTAAAAAGCTTGGTCACTTCGCCTCACGCGGAAAACTTTGTAGATTGGAGTCCTTACCTTGGTCATGACAACGATCTTGTGATCAGTACTCAATGTGATTTGAAGCGCTTGCAAGAGCTTGCGAATCAAATGCAAAAAGTACCAGAGGGTTTTCAAGTTCAACGCCAAGTTAATAAAATTTTAGAAGATCGCCAGAAAATGTCAGCTGGAGCATTACCAATTAATTGGGGTTTTGCTGAAACAATGGCTTATGCCACGTTGATTGATGAAGGCTATCCAATTCGTTTGACTGGCCAAGATGTTGGTCGTGGTACGTTCTCGCATCGACATGCGGTTTTACACAATCAAAAAGATGGTGAATCTTTTTGCTCGTTGCAAAACATGAGCGAAGATCAGCCTACATTTACTATCCATGACTCACTTCTATCAGAAGAAGCGGTACTGGGTTTTGAGTATGGCTATTCAACCACAACCCCAAACATGTTGGTAATTTGGGAAGCCCAGTTTGGTGATTTTGCCAATGGTGCTCAAGTTGTTATGGATCAATTTATATCAAGTGGAGAACATAAGTGGAGCCGCTTATGCGGCCTAACTATGTTATTACCTCACGGTTATGAAGGTCAGGGTCCTGAACACAGTTCAGCCCGCTTAGAGCGTTACCTACAGCTTTGTGCCGAGCATAATATTCAAGTGGTTGTGCCATCTACACCTGCACAAATATTCCACTTAATGCGTCGTCAAGCAATTCGTCCGTTGCGTAAACCTTTGGTGATTATGTCGCCAAAGAGTCTACTTAGACATAAAGAAGCCATTAGCACGCTTGAAGAGTTGGCTAACGGTGAATTCCAAAATGTCATTCCAGATACAGACGAGTTAAAGCCAAAAGATGTTAAGCGCCTTGTTCTATGTAGCGGTAAAGTTTATTACGATCTGATCGATCGTCGCCGCACAGAAGATCTAAAACATATTGCTATTGTTCGTATAGAGCAGCTATATCCGTTCCCAGAAACAGAATTGTTAGCTGCTATATCAAAATATACCAAGCTTGAAGGAACCGTTTGGTGTCAAGAAGAACCAATGAACCAAGGTGCTTGGTACAGCAGTCAACACCACATGCGCAGAGTCGTTCATGAAATGAATCCTAAGTTGTATTTGGATTACGCTGGACGTGATGCATCTGCATCACCTGCTGCAGGTTATATGGCGTTGCATTTATCGCAACAAGAGCAATTGATCGTAGATGCACTGGGCCTGTAAGGCAGTAGCAACAAGGAATTAGGAATAGTAATTATGAGTGTAGAAATAAAAGCCCCAGTATTTCCGGAATCTGTTGCAGACGGAACTATAGCCACTTGGTACAAACAACCAGGCGAAGCCGTAAGCCGTGACGAACTATTGGTCGACATAGAAACAGATAAAGTAGTACTAGAAGTAGTTGCTCAAAATGACGGTGTATTAACTGAAATTTTGAAAGCCGAAGGCGAAACTATTTTAAGTGCTGAAGTCATCGCTATTTATGAAAATGGCGGTAAAGGTTCAGCATCAGCTTCGGCAGAAACGGAAGAAGCGTCTCCAGCTATTCAAGAAACGTCTCGTGGCGATGGAAAGGTTAATCCAGCGGCTAAAAAATTAGCGGCAGAAAAAGATATTGATCTTGCTGACGTTACCGCTTCTGGTAAAGACGGACGCATCACTAAAGAAGACGTGCTAAACCATATTAAGGCGGCTCCGGCACCTGCTGAGGCTCCTGCTCCAGTTATGGCGGCACCAGAACCTGTAGCCGCGCCCGCGACACTTGCGCCAATTAACCCAATGACATCGTTCAGTGGTGGTCGAGTTGAAAAACGTGTTCCTATGACACGTATGCGTTCAACCATTGCTAAGCGTCTAGTATTTGCCCAGCAAACAGCCGCCATGTTAACCACTTACAATGAAGTGGATATGACAGCGGTTATGGCATTGCGCAAACAATATAAAGACGCGTTTGAAAAACGTCACGACGGCGTTCGATTAGGTTTTATGTCTTTCTTTGCGAAAGCTGCAACTGAAGCGCTAAAACGTTTTCCTTCAGTCAATGCATCTATTGACGGCGGTGATATTGTTTATCATGGCTATCAAGACATTGGTGTTGCTGTATCGACTGAAAAAGGTTTGGTTGTACCAGTGTTACGTGATGTTGATGCGATGGGCCTTGCAGATATTGAAGGTGCTATTGTTGGTTACGCTAACAAAGCGCGTGAAGGTAAATTGTCGATAGATGAAATGCAAGGCGGTACTTTTACCATTACAAATGGCGGAACATTCGGGTCTTTGCTGTCTACCCCAATATTAAATCCACCACAAACCGCCATAATGGGAATGCATAAAATTCAGGATCGACCAATGGCGATTGATGGGCAAGTAGTCATTCGTCCCATGATGTACTTAGCATTGTCTTATGATCACCGCATGATTGACGGCAAAGAAGCCGTACAATTTTTAGTGGCAATTAAAGACTTGCTAGAAGACCCTGCTCGTATCTTATTAGATATTTAATTTAGCAGAGTAAATAACAGGCCTGATTATCTGTTTTATCAGGCCCAGTTTTTTTGGCATAACTCAGTAAACATCAGATCATAGGAAATTATCATGTCAGACTCTTTTGACGTTATTGTAGTAGGCGGCGGTCCTGGTGGATACGTAGCGGCTATTCGCGCGGCACAGCTTGGTCTTAAAACAGCTTGTATTGATAAATGGCTGAATAAAGAAGGCAAGGGTGTATACGGTGGAACCTGCTTAAATGTTGGTTGTATTCCTTCTAAAGCGCTTCTTGCATCTTCTCATAAATATGAAGAAGCTAAGCACGATTTTGAAATTCACGGTATAACAGCTAAAGACATTAAAATGGATGTCGACAAAATGCTTGGCCGTAAAGATGACATTGTTAAGAACCTAACAGCTGGTGTTGCTGGTTTGTTCAAAGCAAATGGTGTTACAGCATTAGAGGGCTTTGGTAAAATTATTGCCGGTAAAAAAGTAGAATTTACTGACCATAGTGGTGAAGTAAAGGTTTTAGATGCTGAAAATATTATAATAGCTACGGGCTCGGTACCGGTTGAGATACCACCTGCGCCACTAACAGAAGGTGCAATCGTTGATTCTTCTGGCGCGCTAGAGTTTACCGAAGTACCTAAGCGTTTAGGTGTAATTGGAGCGGGTGTAATTGGTTTAGAGCTAGGCAGTGTTTGGGGTCGTTTGGGTTCTGAAGTAACCGTACTTGAAGCTCAAGATAAATTTTTACACCTAGTGGATTCTCAGGTTGGTAAAGAAGCCGCTAAGCAATTTAAAAAGCAGGGTATGAACATAATGTTAGGTGCTCGTTTAACGGGTACTGAAGTTAAAGGCAAAGGCAAAAAGAAAGAAGTTATTGTTTCTTATACCGACAGTGAAGGTGATAAAACAATCACCTTTGATAAGCTAATTGTAGCTGTAGGACGTCGACCGTATACAGAAAACTTAATTTCTCAAGATTCTGGTGTGAGCCTAGACGAACGTGGATTTGTATTTGTTAACGATCAATGCAAAACAGACGCTCCTGGAATTTATGCAATTGGTGATGTTGTGCGTGGCCCTATGTTGGCACATAAAGCATCTGAAGAAGGTGTAATGGTGGCTGAGCGTATTGCTGGTCATAAGGCACAAATTAATTACGACTGCGTACCTTCAGTTATATATACACACCCGGAAATTGCTTGGGTTGGTAAAAGTGAAGACGAACTTAAAGCTGACGGCGTAAAATGCAATGTCGGTATGTTCCCGTTTGCTGCAATTGGCCGTGCAATGGCTGCCAACGATACGACTGGTTTTGTGAAAATTGTTGCTGATGCAGAAACAGATACAATTCTAGGGGCAAGCGTAATCGGAACAAGTGCAGGTGACTTGGTGCAACAGGTTGTGATTGCCATGGAATTTGGTTCAAGTGCAGAAGATCTTGGCATGATGGTGTTCTCGCATCCGACGCTGTCTGAAGCTGTACATGAGGCCGCTCTGTCGGTTAATAATCATGCGATTCACAAACAGAATCGTAAAAAACGCTAAGCTATTTTATTTTAGTAGATTAAAAAACCAGTGATTCGTTGCTGGTTTTTTTTCGGCTGTCGTAAAATAAAATTACACTGGTTATAATCTGCCAATATTTCAACAAGGCGTTGATATTACTTGGAAAATGGTACAGATTAATTAACTTATCTTTAGTAATTAAAGAATAAACTACAATTTGTATTATTTAGAGTAATATCTTTGTTATAAAATTATTTAACAATTAAATAACCGTAAAGAAGTCGGAAGTAATGTGTTTATAATCCAGTGAAAACGTGAGGCGACAATGAATTTACATGAATACCAAGGCAAACAATTATTTGCCCAGTATGGATTGCCTGTTTCAAGTGGCATTGCGTGCGATACACCAGAAGAAGCAGCCGCGGCGGCGGATAAAATTGGTGGTGATAAATGGGTCGTAAAGGCACAGGTGCACGCTGGTGGTCGCGGAAAAGCTGGCGGAGTAAAACTGGTAACCAGTAAAGCCGAGATAAAAGCATTTGCTGAAAAGTGGCTGGGCAAAAATCTAGTAACTTATCAAACAGATGAAAAAGGCCAGCCAGTTAGTAAGATTTTAGTAGAAGACTGCACAGACATTGATCAGGAGTTATATTTGGGCGCAGTAGTCGACCGCTCAACTAGAAGAGTGGTGTTTATGGCATCCACTGAAGGGGGTGTTGAAATTGAAAAAGTTGCACACGAAACGCCTGAAAAAATTCTAAAAGCGATAATCGATCCGTTAACAGGTGCGCAGCCATATCAAGGCCGCGATCTAGCATTTCAGTTAGGTTTAAAAGGGGATCAAGTTAAGCAGTTTGTAAAAATATTTTTAGGGCTTGCAAAACTTTTTGTGGAAAAAGATTTAGCATTATTAGAAATTAACCCGTTGGTCATTACAACCGAAGGTAACTTGCATTGTTTAGATGCCAAATTAGGTATTGATAGTAATGCCTTGTATCGTCAACCTGAATTGGTAGCCATGCAAGACCCTTCACAAGAAGATGCCCGTGAAGCTGAAGCGGCTTCTTGGGAATTAAACTATGTTGCCCTAGACGGCAATATTGGTTGCATGGTAAACGGCGCAGGCTTGGCCATGGGCACTATGGATATTGTAAAAATTCAGGGTGGCGAACCGGCTAACTTTTTAGACGTAGGCGGCGGTGCAACTAAAGAACGTGTTGCCGAAGCATTTAAGATAATTTTATCTGATGACAAGGTTAAAGCAGTACTGGTTAATATATTTGGTGGCATTGTACGTTGTGACATGATTGCTGAAGGTATTATTGGCGCAATTAAAGAAGTGGGCGTTAAAGTTCCAGTTGTCGTTCGGTTGGAAGGAAATAACGCCGAACTGGGTTCACAAAAATTAGCAGAAAGTGGTTTAGATATTATAGCCGCAACTAGCTTGACTGATGCAGCTCAGCAAGTTGTTAAAGCAGCGGGGAACTAATCATGAGCGTTTTGATAAATAAAAATACCAAAGTCTTATGTCAGGGTTTAACCGG
>JAWUVO010000104.1:0-10471 GCA_034112325.1 Bermanella sp.
TGCTCGAGTTGAATGGGGCGACATTCCATTAGCGGTAGAAGACATTGCTCGAATAGAAGTGATCAGAGGCCCTAACTCGGCTGCTTATGGCGCTAACTCGTATCTTGGCACCATCAATATTATGACCAAACATCCGCAAACTGAGAAAGGCGTGACTGTAAAAGTGACTGGCGGTATGCGTGATGTAGCAAACACCTACGTTAATATTTCTAATTCAATTGGCTCTACCGCTATCCGTTGGACTTTAGGCAGCAAACAAAAAAGCGGCTTTGATGTATTTACAGACGGTGTAACTGAGCATCGTGACAGTACAGAGGCCACTTATACAACTCTATCAACGTATACTCCTTTAGCTTCTAGCTTAAGCATGGAATGGCACGCGGGTTATAAAACGGGGACTAATGGACAAAGACAATTACTAAATGAACTTGATTACTTCACTCCTGAAGATATTGATGCAGATGATATTTACCTTCAAACTAAACTCACTTTTGATTACAGCTCTAGTCAAACCTCTCATATTCAGCTTTATAGCCAAAAGTTTATACGCGAAACCAATTGGGCTGCTTGCTTAACTCAGGGAACTGCAAACGCCTTAACAGGCGGTGCGGTTATTTGTGGTGACTTTAACAAAGACCTAACTGAAACCAAATCGGAAGTTGAACTACAGCATACCTCTCTATGGAGTGAGAAATTAAGAACGGTTGTTGGTTTACGAAGCCGATTGGATGAATTTGAATCTGAAACATTCAACGGCGGTTATTCCAATAACCAGAATAACAGCGCATTTACTAATATTGAATATCGTTTTCATGACCTGTTATTAATTAATATTGGCGGTATGTATGAAAAAGATGATTTGAATGGCGACTACTTCTCTCCTAGGGTGGCTTTAAATACTCATTTCTCTGCAACTGATACTGTGCGTTTTATTTATTCCGAGGCTATTCGTTCACCTGATTTATTTGAGCAAGGTGGTAAATGGGTATTCACGGTTAGAAACCCATATGTTTTGGGTGGCCCTAATCTTGGCCCTGATCCATTGGATCTTCCGATAGCTGAGGCCCAGGGAGAGTTAAGCTTTGAAAAAATATACAGTTCTGAAATTAGTTATTTTGGTATTTTTCCACTTATAAATGGTCAGCTGGATATAAAAATCTTTCAGGATAATTTAACCGGTTTAATTTCAGGTGGTCTTGGATTGACAGAAGCACTGACAAATGAAAATAAATTACGCCATAAGGGTATTGAAGGACAATTTAAAATAAAGCTTTCAGGCAAAAATGATCTTGCTACATCGTTTTCTTATATTGATACAAAAGATGACTTTGCAGGTAATAATGACGACATCACCCAAGAGAGCAGTTTAAGTGCCGACAGAAGTGGCAGCTTATCTTGGATTCATAAGTATTCAAAAAATACCACGCTGGGGTCGGCCTACTACCATGTGGAAAACTGGAATGAGTCGGCAGTCGACGGTTCGTACACATTTTCAAGGTTAGATATGAACCTGCGACACACTATGAATTTAACCGCTAAATATGCACTGACGCTGCAAGCGGCTTTGCAGTATCGTTTAGATGACGATCCGCTAGGACGTGATAGAAATAATTATACTGATGATCATTTTTTATATGGTTCTGCTCAGCTTAAATTCTAGATAGTTTTAATTAGTAAAAATTTTTGTGAGTAGATGGTCTGGCTGGTTGATCTGGGTGAGGTCACCCATCCTACATCTGGGTGGGGTCACCCATCCTAGGTAGGAGCAAACAATCTGGGTGGGTCACCCATCTTACGTAGGAGGCCACACTGTGGGCGAAAAAATGGGGCGAAAAACAGCTGCTGTTAATTAACCCTCAGGCCATTCAATCAACATATCTTCTTCACCTTCACTGACTCTCCACCACTGGCTTTCTGGCCCTTGGCCGTCTTCCCAGCCTGAGTTAGAGCAACGAACTTGGGTCTTCAGTTCTTCACAAGCGGAATGGGCGCATTCAAGGTCATTGTTCCAAGGGCTATTATTACGTTTAAACCAAACACTAGAATACTTACCAATGGCGTTGCCAAAAATTAGTACATCGTCGCCGTCTACTTTCAGTTCTAAACGGGCTTCACTTTTTTTAGTCACCACCTGTTTACGTTCAATATTATTAAAATGCTTGGCTAGCCATTCTTCAATTTGCTTGAAGGTAATGTCTTTGACATAAATTTCTATATCGGGATAACGTTCCATAAACTCACCTTTGCTAATTTTTTTTATCATCTGAATCTAAACTATTTTGTTCTGAGTCAGACGTTTTTTTTGTTTGTTGTTCGATATTGTCTTTTGCCTTTTTAGTGCTAGGGCGGCGCCTAAAAAAATGATACCAGCGGCCATAGGTAAAACTTAAATAACCTACTAGTGCCACGGCTATACCGATAACTATTAATATTATGCCAAAAAATGCTACTAGTTCAGATAGTAAAGGCTGAGCATCATAATGTTTTGCACTCATATAAAACAGAGCAATGCCAACAAAAAATATGCATTGGCCTGTCATAAGAATCATAAAGCAACGTTTATAATCCTGTGCCAGCATACCCAGCCAGCGAACCGCTTTCATCATGACGTTTTCCTTTTAGTCTAAGACTATTTTTTTGACGAACCCCATATGTCTTGATTGCTCGGTTTAGTCTGCTCACTAACCGATGCGTCTGGTGTTTTTTCTTCCGACTCAAAAGTTTTCTCTACGATAGCCTCTGATTGTACAGGTGCTTTAGTAATCGATACGTCAGCAGGTTTTGCTTTCGACTCAATATGTTGCTCTACGATAATCTCTGACTGTACAGGCGCTTCAGTAACCGAAGTAGCGAGTAGCTTAGGAGTGAACGAATCAATATTAACGTTAACCCGTAATTCAAACTGCGGGTTATTAACAAGCTGTTGTTGAGTTTCAGGACTTGATCGCCATGCATGTGGCGTCATCCCTAAAAGAGCTTGAGTATTTTCTGGCTTCAGTTTTATCGTAAAGTCTAATTGCTGACGAACATCGTGCTCAAATTCATTTTCCATGGTAGCCACCATATCAAACTCTTCGAATCTGGGCTGTTGATAAATGGCTTGCTTTAATTGCTGTAAATGAAACTTAGCCGAGCTAGCCACAATTACTTTACCTTGCGGATGACATAAGTCGTGCAAAGATTTTGAATTAACCCGATTAAACATATTTAACACACAGTGTAGGCTATGGGATTTAAACGGTGCTTTAAAACCGTTTGCAACAATCCAGTTAATAGATTTTTCGCGTTTAGCGCTGGCCTTAATCGCATCTTTACTTATATCTAGGCCATATAATGAGTGTTGCACCTGATGGTCTTCAAGAGTGTAGTGAAGGTGTTGTGTGTAATAGCCTTCACCGCAAGCCAAGTCTAATAACATAGGCGATTCTACCGGGTTTGAAAGAAAGTGATCGACCACCAATTGATTGACCGTATCGCTAATACTTTTATATAAACCTGAATCTAAAAACTGCTGCCTAGCTTTAACCATTGCAGCATTGTCACCAGGTGATTGGCTATTTTTAGCGGTGTTAAGTAATAAATTAAAATAGCCTTGCTTGGCTTGATCAAAGCTGTGATTTTTTTCACAGCTAAGATTTTTACCTTCAAGTACAAGAACAGATTGGCAAACTGGGCAAACAAGCATGAACAATTAATCCAGTAATAAGTTTTCTAGAGTGCGTTCATAAATCTTAGATAAGATTTCTAAATCTTTAACACTAACGTGTTCATTCACCTGATGAATAGTGGCGTTGATAGGGCCAAGTTCTACCACTTGTGCACCAGTTGGCGCAATAAAGCGTCCGTCACTGGTGCCACCAGAGGTAGAAAGTTCGGTATCAATATTAGTAACGTGTTTAATGGCTTCTACCGCCGCGTCTACTAAAGAGCCTTCGTCTGTTAAAAAGGGTTGTCCATTTAGTTTCCACTCAATGTCATAGTCAAAGCCGTGCTTGTCCATGATTGCATGAGTACGTTGCCTTAAAACTTGTTGAGTTAATTCGGTAGAAAAGCGGAAGTTAAACACCACTTCAACTTCTCCAGGAATCACATTAGTGGCACCGGTTCCGCCATTAATGTTACTAATTTGAAAGCTAGTAGCGGGGAACGAGTCATTGCCATGATCCCAAATTTCTTCTGTCATTTCAGTTAACGCAGGCGATACTAAATGAATCGGATTTTTTGCTAAATGTGGGTAGGCCACGTGACCTTGAATACCTTTAACAGTCATGGTTGCGCCTAGCGATCCACGGCGGCCATTTTTAATCACATCGCCACACTCTGTTGTACTTGATGGTTCGCCAACAATACACATATCAATTTTTTCGTTACGGGCTTCAAGGGCTTCAATCACTTTTACCGTACCGTTAATAGATGGGCCTTCTTCGTCACTTGTAATTAAGTAAGAAATAGAACCTTTATGGTCAGGATGATTGGCGATAAAGCGTTCGGTAGCGGTTAAAAATGCTGCCACAGAACCTTTCATATCAGCCGCGCCTCGGCCGTATAGCATACCGTCTACTATGGTTGGCTCGAATGGAGGATAAGTCCATTTTTCTTCTGGGCCAGTTGGCACCACATCGGTATGGCCTGCAAAACAAACATGAGGTTTTTGCGTACCTTTACGGGCCCACATGTTGACCACATCTTCAAATTCCATGATCTCAATATTGAAACCAATGGGGCTTAAAATTTCGGCCATTAGGTCCTGACATTGAGCGTCGTCAGGTGTAACAGATTCTTTTTCGATTAGCGCCTTTGCTAGTTCAATGGTGCGGCTATCAGTCATGGCTTTCTCGATCTTTAGTTATTTGATTTTGTTGGGTCGGCATGTCTAACTTATCTATGGTAGATAGCATGCCACGCAACATATTTAATTCGGTTTTTTCTGGACGGGCTCGATTAAATAAACGTTTTAATCTAAGCATAGCTTGCCCTGGGTGAGCTTTAATTAAAAAGCCAACTTTGTCTAAAGTGTTTTCTAAGTGCTGGTAAAATAAGTTTAGTTCGTTTACTTGAGGGTAAGCTTGTTCAGGGCTTTCATAGGACTCACGTTGGGCCATAAAAAGCTCGTAGCAAACCAGTTGCACCGCGTTTGATACATTTAAAACACCGTATTCTGGGTTGCCGGGAATATCTACATGAAAATGCGCTTGTCTTAGGTGGTCGTTATGCAAGCCCATGCGTTCAGGCCCAAATAGTATGGCGACTTTACCCTGCTGAGCTTCGCTTACTATTTGAGGAGCTGCTTCGCGAGCCTCTTTAATAGGCCAAGGATGACTGCGAGTTCGAGCGCTAGTCGCTAGTACTAGCTGACAGTCAGTAATGGCTTCTTCAACACTAGATACAACTCTGGCTTGTCTCAGTACATCAAGAGCGCCAGCGGCTAAAGAGTCGGCTTCTGCATGAGGGTAATCAACAGGATTAACTAAAACAAGGTCGTTTAATCCCATTGTTTTCATGGCTCTGGCAGCGGCACCAATATTTCCTGGGTGCCAAGTCTGAACCATTACAATTCGTATGTTTTTTAATAAAGCGGAGTTCATGCAAAGGCCCTAAATTTAAGAGCGCCATGTTAACACATACGGCCCATGGCCTCTAGCTGGGGGACGTTGACAAAAGGCTGGAAAACGATAAATTCGTCAATGGCGGGCAGGTTGGTTACAATAGCGCCAGAACGTTAGCGAATTGGTTTAAAGACCGTCGGTAATAGACGGTTTTAGGCTGGTTAAGTTAATAGGAAGCAGGATATGAGCACGCGTGCTGAACAAAAATTAAAAACTCGCCAAGCGATTATTGATGCGGCGTTAGATTTAAGTAAAGACAAAGGCTTTCCAGCCTTGAGTTTACGCGAAGTGACTCGTGAAGCGGGCATTGCTCCGGCTACGTTCTATCGGCACTTTGTAGATATGAACGACTTAGGGCTAGCTCTGGTTGACCAGGTAAGCCTGATCTTACGTCAAATAATGCGTCAGGCCCGTCACCGTATTAAAGTGAAGGGTTCGGTAATTAGTACTTCTGTTAACACCTTTATGGAGTTTGTAGAAAACTATCCAAACCTAGTACGGTTATTGAATACCGATGTCGCTTCTGGTCCCAAGCAATTTAGAGAATCTATCGCTCGTGAAACTCGTCGCTTTGTAGAAGAAGTAATTGACGATTTAGACACCCCCGGACAGCACGAAAGACAGCCTCTTTTGCATATCACAGAAGTGGCTGAAATGATGGTATTACTAATGTTCAGCCAAGGGGTAATGGCGTTAGAAATGACCGCTGATCAGCGCCAAGATTTAATTAAAAAATTAAACCTTGAACTAAGAATAGTATTGGCGGGGAGCCACGCGCTGTATTTACAAAAGAATAGTAGGGCCACTAACAGTCAGTAGCCAGTATTTATAAAGCCAAAGAATCCTCACGCTCTAGATCGTTAATAACTCTCCAAGTGCCGCCACTTTCTTCAATTCTTTGCTGCCATTTATCCATACGCGCCATATATTTTTTAGGGTCTAAATTATCAGACCTTAATTTGGTTGCATTTAATGCTACCACTTGGTAATTGGCGAGGTTAAGACTGAAGTCTCGTACAAAGCCCTTTGGCAGCTCTTCTTGCATGTCGCTGAAAATCATTACCACTTTTTTTGATGCTTGGGTTTCATTCAAGTATTCACTGGCTAACAATAAACCGCCGTTAATATCTGTGTAAGCGCTGCTTTTTACCGTTCTAATGAATTCAGAAATAGTAGTGGCAAATTGGCGCTTCTGCTCGTTAGCACGACTAGGGCGGTGGTCAAAAGTAACTTTAGCTACAATATCTTTTTCAGAAAAACTGCCGCTGTCTATTCTGGCTACTGCAAAACTATCACCTGGGCCAAGGTTGGCTAGGTAATAATGAATAATTTGCTGTGCTTTTTTAAGTTCAGCCGTATACGTTCCTGACGTGTCTAAAAGTATATACAAGCCAGTAGACGGTTTTTGTTCGGTACAGGCCGATGTTATTAAAATTAACATTGCCAATATAGAAAACTTAAAACTATTAATTAAATATGTCATTAGCTTTCCTTAGTTATAGTCAGAACCGCATCGTGTTCTAATTCTTTTTCAAACGGTTCATTTTTAGCCTTACTTGACTGTGGACGTTGTTCAATTAAATGACCTACCCACAATGGTCCAAAGCAAAAAATATCGTATACGTTTTTAAGGCTGTTAGTAAATTGCTTTAAAAATAGCGATACGCTGCGTAATAGTGTGCTTAGTAATACAAATATATTAACCATTAAGCTACCTAATACATGACGTCCCGTATGAATAAATGATTCAAATGGAATAGCCACAAACATTAAAATTAACGGCAGTACAAAGCCTAACGTCATTTGACCAATCATGGGAATACTGCTTGCTTCTGCTGCAATAGGTGCTGCGTCACCGGCTACTAAGAAGCTCGTTAACATTGCTTTGTCAGCTACCATACCTTCACGCATGTAGGCTAAACCTGCTTCTACACAACAAAGTGCTAATAAAAAAAGTATACACACCCAGCCGAATATAGTTCGTTTAGTATCTTCCATAAAATGAATAACAGGAAATAACCGAGTTATACCAATGGCTTCCATAAAAAATAAACCAACAGTAAGTTCAAGCATAATAATTACTGCTGCGGCTATCGTTGCAACATCATAGCCAGCTACTTGACTGGTAGCTGGCATTAATTCAGACATAGGTAGTGCGATTAAATTGTAATTAACAAATGCACCAAAACCGGCAATTATAATTACCACTAATGAGATAAAAAATTGTGTTGAATTAGATGCTTTTAATAAACGCTGAGCCTTGTCTGTGCCTTGAACCATATTTTCAAAACGTTCTACTTGTAGGTCTATTTTTTTTGCTTGCTCATTTAAGTGCTTCCAGTGTTTTTCAACGGTACCAACTTTTTCTAATAGATGACGCCAATGTCCCATCGAACTTTTGAGAATACTATGGCGCTGACTTATATCTTTTTTATAGGTGTTGGTGACTTCTTTTTGCTGGCTATGAAATGCTTCGTAAATGGCTTGTAAAAGCTTACCCACAACAGCATCATTTTTAGTGGTGTCTTTTAATTTAGCGATAGACTCTACTGCTTCGGTCCATTCAGGTAGTGGCGCGGAAACTTCACTTGTTTGGCGAAGTTTGTCTTCCATAGTTACAATGTTTTGCTCTATATTACGTTGTACCATTGGGTATCTTGCTAGATCTTTTTCTACTAGGCTGCCTAACCGAATAAACTGGCGTTCTAACTCTCTTTCAGCCTGTTGCTTTCCTTGTTCAAGTAAAACTTCTTTATTTCTTACAGACATGTTTTTTG
The DNA here is from genome assembly GCA_034112325.1 of Bermanella sp. Taxonomy (GTDB): domain Bacteria; phylum Pseudomonadota; class Gammaproteobacteria; order Pseudomonadales; family Oceanobacteraceae; genus Bermanella. The sequence continues at coordinate 8,384 of JAWUVO010000104.1, forward strand.
CCGATAGAACTAGGCTACGGCTTAAAAGCTTTAACATTTGTACTAATAAACTGGTTAAGTTATCTAGTAATTGGTGTGCGCTAGGGCGGATGAAATATAAAATCAACATCCCGCCAATAATCGCCAAGATCCAGCTCAATATAGGTTGGCCAGGTATAAAGTTGGCAATAGACATATAGGTTCCTTTGTTTAATTGCTGTTTTGTAATTACAACTATGACTTATTTTAGCTGACTAAAACGTGATGACATTCATATCATAACTGCCAACAGTTAATAGGGAGCTTTATGGTGATTAAGCTTGGTGAGTAAGTGTTTGAATTATATAGTTTTTTTAGATAGCGCGGGTCATTTAGTCTAACCCAATTATTTATTTATTTTAGAAAATTATTAGTTAACCCTATCAAACTGGATGTTAAGGCACAAAAAAGGGCGTTTTAACCGCCCTTAATCTTAAATTATATTAAAATAGCACGCTAGGCCATTGAAGCTGATTTTGCTTTGTCTCGAATATCAAATTCTTCACGTTTCTCTAATTGACGCTCAACCTGCTCGGTAGTGGGAAAGGTAATTCGAAAACGAGCGCCTTCCTGTGCTGCCACATAGTCTAGGCGTGACATGTTCATTTCACAGAATTGCTTGGCAAGATATAAGCCTAAGCCAGATTTACTGCCTTCAGAGCTATAGAAAGGTTCAAAGATGTGATCTAGGTCGTCTATGCTTACACCGTAGCCGTTATCTTGAATTTCGATAATGTTTTGCTTGCTGACTTTATTACGGCCTACCAATACGGTTACTCGAGCAAAGTCGGCATTTTTATTTTTAGCATAATAAGCCGCATTTTCTAAAATACTGTTTAATGCTTGGCGAATTTGTGTGTTGTCAAAGTAAGCTTCCATGGCTGTACGGCTTACTTTAAGTTCAACTTTTACATTGTTTAAAGTGGTGTGTTCAAGTTTTTTAACAGTAGCAGCTACCCACATGCCCAAATTTTGTTTCTCAAATTTAGTGGCCTTGGTATTACTAAGATTTTGAACGTTATTAATAATACGTTCAATATGTAACGAGTGATCTTTAATTGGCTGATGAAATTTATCGCCTGCAGCAATACTAGATTGGCTCATTTCGCGAGCAATAGCGTATATACCCTGCATTGGCTCTTTTATTTCACGAACAATACCAGCGGCAAGTTTACCCAAAGACACCTGTTTGAGGCGTTGTGCTTGCTGGTAAACAATATTGGTATCTTCAATAAATATTACTGTACCACGGTCAGACCCCGGCATAAGAGGAGCAAACATTGGCTGAACTTTTGCGGTAGTTGGGCCTGCTTTGAATGTTCCAGGCTTGTAGCCAGGAAATTTAGTATATTCTAAATAAGCTTGATGTAGCTTTTCTGGTAATACCCTTACTGGGCCCGGAAACCCTAACAAGCGTTGCGCCGCTGTGTTCTGAAATACGATTTCTTCATTTTCGTTAACGACCAAAACTCCAGTCTCTAGGCGTTTAAGTACCAGCTTTGTCAGCTGTTCCATACTTAGTAAGCTATCAGCTTGTATGCGGTTAATATCTACTGATAAATGTAAGCGTTTTACCAAAGCCTGAATCACAAATGCAGTAACAAAGAAGATAAATCCAAGCGTTCCTGCGTTCATGTAGTTATAAGATTGACCTTCTACAGCAAAGCGATTCTCAACAAATAATAAGCAGATTGCTGCCCATGCACTAATTAATAAACCTTTTTGACCTGTTAATAGCGAGTTACCTACCGCGATGCCAACAATCATTAAATAACTTAAGCTGTTGCCGGTGCCGCTAGAATAAATTAATGCACCTATTAAGGTTATATCCAGTAGAAAAAATGCTAGCAGGTGGTCGTAGTGAGCTTGGCCAGCACTGAATGCCAATGCTAAAAATACGATGGTAATAGAAGCGTGGAGTGATAAAACCATTGGATAGATTTTGGGGTCGTTAATACCCAAAAAGCCAAGGTCGATGTCAGAGAAATACAGAGATACAAGTGCAACAGTGACTATTACACTAAACATACTGAAGTATTTAAGTATCCGTAATCTATCAAGCGGTAAAAA
>JAWUVO010000105.1:0-27400 GCA_034112325.1 Bermanella sp.
TGTCTTGAGAAAAAGCAGGGATTGCCAGTTGCAGCCATTATACGTGCAGGTAACGATGGAACCGGAACTCAGCGAGCTTTAGAGACAATATTAACGGGGCTACGCTGGCGCTGGGTGCAAGGCCCATTAATATGCAAAGGCAACTGGAACGAAAATTTTTTAATCGAATGTGCTGAACTCTCTGAAGGAATCTCCATTGCTCTTGAGCAAGGCATGATCTAAAAATATCCTATCCTATCCTAATAGGGGGTCGTAATCGTGAAAAATATAGAATTTGAAAAGCTATTACGATCCCAAAAAAAGATTGTAAGACTTGTGGCCAGCAATCAAAAGCTAGAATATTCTTTAGATGCCATATGTTTAGAGATAGAAGATTTATTAGACCGAGTCGATCTAACAGCTTCGATATTGCTGGTAACTAACTCTAAGTTAGAAGTGGGCGGCGGTCCTAATGTAGCTAGACAGTATTCAGACTCGATCATTGGGGTAGAAGTTGGGCCATTAGTTGGTACCTGTGGGGCGGCCGTCTATACCGGTGAACCTTGTTATACTGAAGATATTAGTCAAGACCCAAAATGGTCTGAATTTAAAGATTTAGCGGCACAACAAAATTTTTTAGCTTGTTGGTCTACTCCCATTAAATCCTCTGTTGGCGTTGTAATTGGTACTTTTGGCCTTTATTCAAGTCGGAATTGTTTACCAGATTCTAGAGTGCTTTATCTCGTAAGCTTTTTTTCAAACCTAGCTAGTCTAGCCATAGAAAAAGATATTTCTAAGCAGCGAGAGTTGGTCCTCACTAAGCAATTAAATAATGCCCTCAATAAAATGCATGCATTTATTCGTGTGATGCCAGATCTTGCAATTATTATTGACGAAGACGGAGACCACATAGATACCTTTGGTGCAGACAATAATCTACATTATGAAAAGTCAGATGAATTATTAAACGACAATGTTGCTATAACTCTACCCTCAAAAATATCTAAAGAAATTAACTCAGTTATTAAAAAAACACTTAGCTCTAATGAAATACAGCGTTATGAATATCAAATAGACGTGCCAAAGGGAGACTGCTTTATAGAGGCACGAGTTGCGCCTGTAAATAATTACTCATTAAAAAATAAAGATAGGCGTCATGTAATATGGATGGCGAGGGATATTACTAAGCGTAAAAAAAATGAGTTAGCGATTGAAAGACTCGGATTCTATGATCCCTTGACCGATCTACCCAATCGTAGGTTGTTAATGGACAGGCTTAAAACAACAATAAAGGCTGCTAAACGTTACAAAAAGGTAGCGGCTCTTATTTTTATTGACCTTGATAACTTTAAACAAGTTAATGATTCAGTTGGGCATAGTGGTGGCGACATATTATTATGCAAAACTGCAAGCCTGCTCCAGCATACTTTACGCGATGCAGATACGTTGTCGCGAATAGGAGGAGATGAATTTGTTATTCTGTTAGAGGGTAATGATGACTCAAGTGAGTTAATGTCAAGTGAAGCTATCAGAGTTTGTGAACGAATTATTGATACGCTTAAACAACCCGTTTATGTAAAAGATAAACCTATAACAATCAGCGCTAGCTTAGGTATTACGCTTATAGAAGGCGATAGTATGACTGCAGATTCTATTCTGGGTAATGCCGATACTGCCATGTACGAAGCGAAAAAATTAGGAAAGGGTAGATTACGCTTTTATTCTTCTGGCCATTCCTCGGTCTAATCCCCATAATATCACCTATGAAAATAACCAATGTATCAATAATTACAGGCTTTTTGGGTGTAGGTAAAACCACTCTTATTAAAGACCTACTTGATTGTAAGCCAATTAACGAAAACTGGGCCGTAATTGTTAACGAATTTGGTAAAGTGGGTGTAGATGCACTATTTTTACAAAATCCCAGTGTTATCGTCAAACAAGTTGCAGGTGGTTGTGCATGCTGTGCGGCCCAGTTGCCATTTCAAATTGCGCTAAATCAGTTACTTAAAAGTACCAGTCTAGACCGGATTTTTATTGAGCCCAGTGGGCTTGGTCACGCAGATGGCTTGGCTGAAGTATTAAACCAAGCGCAATACAAAAATTGGCTAAGGTTAAACTCAACTATTACGTTAGTCGACCCAATGCAATTTGAACAGTCTAAATACCGAGATCATGAAATATACCAGCGACAGTTAAAGGCAGCTGATGCTTTATATTTCACTAAGTGTTCTGATGCTTCAGATGAGGCTATTAATAATGCTGTAAAATATGCCAATGCCAAAAAATTAGTTTGGCAGAAAGACTTAGATAATTATTTAGATAGTAGTTTAAATAGTTTGGAATTTATTAGTTGGATAGATTCAGCAAAAAAACAGCGGACTTTACTTAGTCAACCTACTAGCCGCTTAACATCGTTTAGTCATATAAATAAAAATAATGATGAGTTTTTCCAAGCGGCCTATGAGCCCAGTCTTACAGAAACCTTTAGTCTTTCTAAATTAGTCAATATTTTACAAGATGAAAAATTTCAAAGAGTAAAAGGTATTATTGCTACAGATCAAGGTATTAAGTCAATTAATACTATCGATGAGAAAATAAGTATTAGTGATTATAACGGCCCATCAGAAAAAATATTAGAAGTAATAAGTACAAGTCCTATTACCACTAAACAAGTTCAATTAATATTTTCTGAAGCATTAGTAATACTGGCTTTACGCCAAATCAAATAGACTACTGGTAATATAAATAGGGTTAACACCACACTACTTATCATTCCACCCACCATAGGTGCCGCAAGTCGACGCATTACTTCAGAACCGGTACCAGTAGCATACAAAATAGGCAGCAAGCCTATAATAGTTGCACTGGCCGTCATTAATACTGGTCGTACCCTTTGGCTAGCTCCATGTTCTATAGCGTGTACTAAATTTTTATAAGTTATTTCATTACCTTTTTTATTTAACTTTTCCCACGCTTGATCCAAATACACCATCATTATTATTCCCGTTTCGATAGCGACTCCGGCCAGAGCAATTAAGCCTACGCCAACCGCCACAGAAAAATTAAAACCTAAAAAATACATTAGCCATAAACTGCCCACAATACTTAATGGTAAAGATGCCATTAGGATAAATACATGTGTCAGGCTGTTGAAATTTAGAAACAGTAAAATCATAATAATAGCCAGAGTCAAAGGAACAATATAACTGAGTTTTTGCTTTGCTCTTAGCATGTACTCATATTGACCTGCCCAATTTAAGCTATATCCAGCTGGTAAATTAATACGATCATTAACAGCCTGTTTGGCTTGCTTAACATAGCCTCCAATATCGTCACTATCTATATCCACCAGTGTCCAGCCATTCAAACGTGCGTTTTCACTTTTAATACCAGCGGGTCCACTCTCTACCTTAATAGAGGCAACATCACCTAAAGAAAGTCTTCTGCCGGATTTAGAAATAATAGGCAATAGCGACAATTTCTCTGGACTGTTACGCAGTGATTGAGGGTATCTTATGTTTATAGGAAAGCGTTCGAATCCCTCTGTGGTCTGTCCTATATTTAAACCACCAACAGCTAATGAAATAACACTTTGAATTTCATCTATAGTTATATTGTGCTGGGCCGCAGCTAAGCGATTTATATTAATATTTATATAGCGACCACTAGATACACGTTCGCTGTATACCGATGTTGTTCCTTTTACATCGACTAAAATATTCTCTAGTTGTACACCAATTAATTCAATAACATTTAAATCAGGACCTGCTATTTTTATCCCTACGGGTGTTTTAATTCCCGTTGCGAGCATATCAATACGTGTTTTTATTGGCATAACCCATGCGTTGCTTAAGCCTGGTAAGGCTACCAGTTTAGTGAATTCATCTCTCAAACTTTGTGACGTTACGCCTTCACGCCATTCACTTTTAGGTTTGAATTGTATAAACGTCTCTATCATTGTTAGTGGAGCGGGATCTGTTGCGGTTTCAGCACGGCCAATCTTTCCAAAAACAGTTTTTACTTCAGGTACTGTTTTAATTAATTTATCTGTCTGCTGTAAAATCTCTCTAGCCTTACCAATAGATATTCCAGTATAAGTGGTCGGCATATACATTAAGCTACCTTCATCTAACGTAGGCATAAATTCACTACCAATTTTACTGGCTGGATATAAGCTACTAATTAGAAACAGTGCCGAAACTGCTAGAACTGTCTTAGGGTAAGCAAGTACCTTAGCTAACATTGGCTGGTAGGATTTAATTAGAAAAAGATTGATAGGATTTTTTTCTTCAGTTGGTACATTCCCTCTGACAAAGTAGCCAATAAGAACCGGTACAAGTGTAATCGCCAGTGCTGCACTAGCAGCCATTGCATAGGTTTTAGTGAAGGCTAGCGGTGAAAACATTTTTCCTTCCTGTGCCTCTAAGGTAAACACCGGAATAAAGCTAACAGTAATAATTAGCAGGCTAAAAAATAACGCAGGGCCCACTTCTTTTGTTGATTGATATACAACATCCCAGCGGTTACTTGAGTTAATAGGGTTACCCGATTTTGCCATGTCACCTATATGTTTATGCATATTTTCAATCATTACAATGGCCCCATCAATCATTGCACCTATTGCAATAGCAATACCAGCAAGAGACATTATATTGGCATTCAGACCTTGCCAATGCATAACAATAAAAGCCATAAGTATACCTACAGGAAGGCTAATAATAGCCACAAGTGATGAGCGCACATGAAATAAGAATATAATGCATACCAAGGCAACTACGATTAACTCTTCAAGTAATTTGTCCCATAGGTTATCTGTGGCACTTTCAATTAGCTCAGATCGATCATAGGTTGTGGTTATTTCTACACCAGGTGGAAGTCCTTTTTTAAGCTCTTCTATTTTTTGCTTAACCAGCTCTATTGTTGCTTGGGCATTTTCGCCTGAGCGCATCACTATTATGCCGCCAACCACTTCCCCATTACCATTTAGTTCGGCAATACCTCTTCGCATTTGTGGTCCAGTTGTTATTTGTGCAATATCTTTTAATAAAACAGGTGCGCCATTACCGTTTATTCCTAAGGAGATATTCTCTATGTCTTGCTCATTTGATAAATAGCCAGTAGTGCTGACCATATACTCAGCTTCGGCCATTTCAATAACCGATGCACCAACCTCTTGGTTCGACTGGTTAATAGCTGTTTGGATATGAGATAGCGGAATATTAAGGGCCGCTAGTTTATTGGGGTCAACAGTAATTTGATATTGCTTAACCATCCCGCCGATGGCAGCAACCTCGCTCACACCTGCAACAGTTTGCAGCTCAAATTTTAAAAACCAGTCTTGAATCGAACGCAGCTCGTCTAGATTATGCCGTCCTGTTTTATCCGACAGCGCATATAAATATATCCAGCCAACACCAGTAGCATCGGGACCAAGTTGTGTAGTGGCATTTTTAGGCAGCGATGAAGACGCTTGATTAAGATATTCTAAAACCCGTGATCTTGCCCAATATAAATCGGTACCTTCTTCAAAAATGATATAAACATAGCTGTCACCAAAAAAGCTAAATCCTCTTACAGTCTTGGCTTTAGGCACTGCTAACATGGCCGATGTTAGTGGGAAAGTAACTTGGTCTTCAACTACTTGTGGCGATTGGCCTGGATACGATGTTTTAACAATAACCTGTACGTCTGACAAATCGGGGATGGCATCAATAGGAGTGTTTTTTACCGAGTAAAGCCCTAGACCAATAATAATGAACATGGCCAATAAAACCAAAATACGATTTTGTATAGACCAATAAATAATACGATTAATCATATTAATGATCCTTTATTATTGAGTTTGTATGTATTTTAGTAATAATAAAATCACCGTCATTGATTACAAAAGTAAAATCAATATCGTCACCTTCTTTAAGATTTTTTAAGTTTATATGTTGGTCAGTTGAGAATAAAACATCAGCTTTATCTCTGTTCCATTTTTTAATTCTTTCACGAGCAATAAAAATCTTTCTATCTTTTAACTCAATACGTTTGATTAAACCATTAACCCTAGCGGTCGGCATTCCGACTGTTGCTGAATCTGTAGTTGTTAGATCTTTAGCCGCTATGCTTAACGGATGACTAATACGTTTAAAGTCAGAATCTTTACTGGACTCACTGTCTAGTAAAAACAAACCTCTCTCAACCACTTGCTCATGTTCAGAGAGCCCCGCAATTATTTCAGTATATTTATTGCCAACTATTCCTGTTTTTACCTCTACCGATTTAAATTCGCCGTTTCCTAGAGCAACGACTACCTTGTTTTGATCTTCTATTTTTACAATAGCCTGATTAGGTACTTGAAGGCGCTTTAGAGAATTACCTACTTTAATATTTACATTGCCGTACATGTTAGGTTGAAGCAGATTATTGCTATTCTCTAGTTCAACTCGAATCCGTAACGTGCGGTTTATTTCATTTAATTCTGGATAAATATAGTCAATCTTTCCTAGCCATTTTTTTTCAGGAAAGTAGTCCATAGTAAAATCGACAGCTTGTTTTAATTTTACATACCTTACTTGTGCAGGAAACACTTCGGCCTCTATCCATACTTTATCTAAATTACCAATAGACATGAGTGTTGTATCAGGTTTAACAAAAAATCCTTCGCGTATATTTAAATGTTCGACTACACCATTTTGCGGTGCGTAAAAAGTAACGGTTTGTTGTATTTTTTTTGTACGCTTGAGTTTTTCAATAAATGATTGGCTGATATTTAACGCCTCAAGACGAATTTTTGAGGCCTGGCTTAAATTTCTTTGGCTAGAATTTTGTTCCGCTATAAATTCCTGTTGAGCATTCACTAGCTCGGGGCTATAAAGTTCATAAAGTGGGTCGCCTTTTTTAATTGGATCACCTTCGGCTGTTACATGCAGTTTTTCGATCCAGCCTTCTACTCTAGGGTGGATGTGAACTAGTCTATTTTCATTGTATTTAATTGTGCCAAATACATTTAATGTTTGCTCTAAGGGCTGATTGATAACATCTGCAGTACGAACACCTAAGTTGTTAACAACATTCGCAGATATTTTAATCACCCCAGGACCGGCATCTGACTCAGCTGTAGCATTATCATAAACAGGGACCAAATCCATCCCCATTGGTGACAGCCCAGGTTTATCTCGTTTATAGTTTGCATCCATAGGAGCAACCCAATACAAAGGCTCAGCTTTATTACCATCAGTTTCACTTGAGGTATCTGCCATATCATGGTTTGTTAAATATTTTTGAATCAGTGCACCCGCTATAATTCCGATACTTAATACCAGTAAAAATAGAAAGATTTTTCTCTTGTGAGTTTTCATTTTTTAGCCATTAACGGGTAAGTTTTACTTATATATTACTAATGCGAATACAGTAATCCACATTAAATGAGACGGATTTAGAGTGCGTTAGGCCGAAATTGGTGGGCGGTAAAGACTTGAGGTTTTTTTAGGAAGGATAAATTTAATTTTTTCGATGGTTTTAATTGAGTAGGAGATTGACGTATTAAAAACAACGGATTGAAGTGACAGAAGGCCACTAGCGCCGTTATTCATTGGACAATTGTCTTCTTCGCAGCAATTTTCATTGGTCTCGGAATAATTAGAGATGCCATCATTGTTTGTTTTAACTGTGCTGGAATGGTTCATGCCGGAATGATCCATGTTCGAATGGTCCATATCTGCACTGTCTATGCTTGTAGACGGCGAGCCTAACTTGCTTAGCATTGGGCAGGGAGCGCCAACAGCATTAACAGATTGGACAATTATGCCCAAAACCATTACCAATGCTGTTATTGCTTTTAAAAACTTCACTTTAAAGCCCATGTAATTGATACATTAATTATAAACTAAGAACATACTATCAAATAATAGTTCAAATTGTCGGCTTTAAGTAATGGACTTTAAGCAGATTGCTTTAAGGGTGGTTAAGGGTTCTCAGTGCTGGTGATGCGTTGATCCAAATAACCAGTTAAATCGTATGTATATAAAAATTTACTTACTTAATGGTTAAAATAATATGAAGAATATATGGTTAGTAGGTGCATCTAGCGGTATTGGACAATCATTAGCGTTTGCTTATGCTGAGCTTGGCCACCGGGTATTTATTAGTGCTCGTTCGGCAGATACGTTAGGTACTCAGGCTTCAAAGTATAATGAAGCAGCGGGCGACAATAAAGAATCTAGCGGTGAGCTTGTAGCGGTGCCAATGGACGTTACCGACTCTGCTTCTATAGATAATGCGGTTAGCCACATTAAAAGCTATGTAGATCATCTAGACAGCGTAATCATCAATGCTGGAACATGTGAATACATCGATGATGTTTTCATTGATATAAATTTGTTTCGAAGAGTAATGGAAACCAACTTATTTGGTGCGGTTCAAGTAAGTAATTCCGCACTGCCACTGCTGCTAAATAATCCGCAGTCACAGTTGGTGTTTGTTAGTAGTAGTGTTACTTATCAGGCGTTACCAAGAGCCCATGCTTATGGCGGCAGTAAGGCTGCATTGCGTTACTTTGCAGAATGTCTAAAAACAGACATTCAATCCCATGGGGTAGATGTAAGGTTAGTAAGTCCAGGGTTTGTTAAAACCCCCTTGACTGATAAAAATGATTTTGAAATGCCTTTTATGATTACCAGTGAAAACGCAGCTCAGCGTATTATTGATGGCTTACAAACTAATAAATTTGATATTCACTTTCCAAAACGTTTTACCATTCCGTTAAAAATATTTTCATTTTTACCCGACCGCTTGAAGTTTAAATTGCTAGGTAAAATGGCACGTCAGGGCAGCTCGACAAAAGACGAGTCTAAGTCATGAAGTTGTGGCAGTTATTAGCCAATGTGGTGTTATTTCAGATTACATGGATAAGTGCCGCTTTAGGTTACGAGGTTTATGCATTGGTAAGTCTCATATTGTTAGCGGGCACTCAAATATTTAGTCTTGAGGCTATTAAGTCAGTTGTTTTAGGCGTTATAACTGCCATTATCCTTGGCCTATCTATGGACAGTGCTTTGGTTTTGCTGGGTATTTATCAGTTCCCTGAGACCAGTACTTTATCCATATTAAACTTACCTTATTGGCTTTTAATAATGTGGTCTGCATTTAGTCTGACTGTTTTTGTATCATTTCATTGGGCGCTTAATCGCCAGCTAATATTTGTAATATTGTGTGCTGTAATGGGTCCATTTTCTTACGTAGCAGGTCGCCAGTTAAATATAATTGAATTCGCCAATAATGACATTTTGATTATGGTTGGTGCTTGGGGCAGTTGGGCCGTGTTATTTTTGGTTATTTGGAAAAATGTATTGGCGGTAAAAACAGTTAGCGAGAAAGTAGCAGGGGAGCTATGAGATGAAAATTTTTGTGTTTACACTTAGTTTGATTTTTAGTGCGTATGCTTTAGCGGCTGCGGGGTTGCCAATTGAGCAACTAGACAGTAAGTCTTTAGAGCGTGTGATAAAATTTACAGGAACGGCGCGAGATATAAAGACTGGGGAATTAATTTATACCGAACATCACGAAATACAGCTTGATACAAATAACAACAGGATAAGTGGATTAGTTCGTTATATTAACCCTGGCAGTGAGCTAATCGCGAGTAAGTCTTTGTTATATGACAAAACTGGCTTTTTCCCGAGCTTTAAGTTTACCGACTTACGCTCTGAGCACTTAATTAATGTAACTCTAAAAGATAAAGCTATAGACATCGAGCTGGGCTTGCCTTCGGATCTAGATCGAGAAAGTATTAAGGCATTAAAAAACCAAGTGATGATTGCCGATGCAGGCTTTGATGTTTTTATGCTGAAAAACTGGACGGATTTAATTGCGGGTAATAGAAGGGTGGTAGAATTCTTAGCACCTACTAGGGCTATGTTTGTAACATTTTATATCGAAAGAACATTTATTAATGATAGCCGAGTTGGTTTCATATTAGCGCCCGATAGTTTTTTAATTGGCTTACTAGTAGACCCTATTATGCTGGAATATGATCGTGAAACAGGTCGAATATTATCGTATAAGGGTTTAACCAATTTAGAAAAAGTTGATGGTAAAAAGCCAACTGGTGATAACTACCTAGCTGAAATCACTTATCAGTATTAATTACTTAAAAGCGTAAATAAAATAAAGGAAAATTATATGTGGTCTTTAAGAAGTGTCGGAATATTATATTTACTCTCAGGTCTGTGGTGTGCGTTAAACCCGCAAGTCGCATCTGAGTTTTTAGGCCTTATGCCAAGCAGTATCGGATTGTCTGAGTTTTTCTCTGTGTATGGTGGTTTACAGGTGGGCTTGGGCTTAGCTATGCTGGTTGCCAGTGCCAAGCCTAGTTATATTGAAGCTTCACTTCTGTTTGCATTTATCACATCACTAGGTCTGCTAGTATTCAGACTTATAGCCTTGATAAAATTTGATGCTAGCGAAGGTATATACGCCATGGCTATTTTAGAGTCTGTATTTGTCATAGTGTTAGGTTTGCAATATAAAAACATTATTAAATAACAGCCAATAAAAAGCCCGTATTAATAATTATTAATACGGGCTTTTTTTGTTTTATGGTATTAGATATTAACGCATAAATGGATTTAACATTTTACCCCAGAATCCAGTAAATTGCAGAGGCGCATTTGTCACTGCAAAGCATATGCAGTCGCAATCAGCGTGAGCCTTTGGCTGGTGTTTAATAGACGTATCAGCGAGTATAAAATCACCTTTATGGTAAGAGCCGCCTTCGTCACTAAATGCACCATCTACTACTAGAGTAAATTCTTGGCCTCTATGAGTATGCTGCGGTAATTCTTTGCCCGCCTTAATCTTATAAAATTTAGCGGTATATTTTTTGTCACTAAAACTTAAATCAAACTGCTTAATATTCTTCGACACACCATACCAAGATAATTGATCTAAACTTGCAGGCAAAAATCTTTGCAATGGCTTAGGAAACTCAGAATTAATCTTTAAGGTATCTTTGGAGCTGTCGGTTGAGGTTTCAGTTAACTTAGACATGCTGTCTGCTAAGGCAACCTCAGTAAGCTTAGCCATTGTTTGGCTAATAAAATCTGGACTGATATCTACTTCGTCTAATGACTCTAAGATATCACCGCCAAGATGTTCAAATTGATTAGAAGTCTGGCGACATTCTGCGCAACTTTCTAAATGACATGCAACCATGATCCCCAGTGCATTACCGAGCTGACCAGCTGCAAATTGCATTAAAAGTTCATGATTAGGATGATAGTGAGCCATGAGACCTGTTCTTTTGCCAATGTATCGAGTTTTTTCATTGCGAGACGTAAACGAGATTTAATCGTTCCCAAGGGTAGATCTAATTCTCCAGCAATTTCGCTATGGGACTTGCCCTCGAAATATACTTTGAATACGATCTGCCTTTGTTCGTCTGGCAGGCTATATAATAATGTACGCACCAAGCTACCAGTTAGATCACGTTCAATGTCATCTTCTAGCAAATCAGACTCGGCTTCTGGCCATAAATCGTCAGATTGAACAATATCTAATTTGTTCTTGCGGCCCATGTCTATGCGGCGATTACGGATAATGGTGTAAAGCCAGGTAGTACTGCGAGCCGTCTTAGGATTAAACTGATGAGCCTTACGCCATACCGTCAGCAGGCACTCTTGAACCAGTTCTTCGGCGTCGTCAATATGCGATCCGCAACGTATTGCGTATGCTTTGAGGCGCGGAGCGGCCAATACTGTAAGCTCTGCAAATGCTTTCTGGTCTTGGGTTTCGGCAATGCGAAGAATCAAATCGTCCATCTGATAGGACGTTTCGCTAGCAACTAAAGTCAATGTGGCATCTCTTAAAAAGAATTTCTGCTGGGCAGTTAAATCTGTTCTCCCCTATTAAAATAATGGATTGAGAAGGTCGGGTAAAGATATTTTTTAAATGATCCAATGTATAAGGCCTTTCGTATTAAGGGTTATTATACAAACATATAAGAACAAACTACTACTATGCAATCGTTTCCTGATCATCTCGCACACAAACAAATAGCTATAATCGGTGCAGGCATGTCTGGACTTGTTGCGGCCTCGAAGTTATCCGCCAGTGGATTTGAGGTAGCTGTTTTCGAAAAAGCCCGCGGCACAGGCGGGCGAATGGGCAGTAAAAGAGTCCACATACCATCTGATACCGCCGTCGATCCAGAAAAAACTATTACCTTTGATCTTGGGGCATCCTCATTTAGGCCTGTCAGCGAAGAGTTTAGTTTGTACCTTAACGAGTTAAGTGAGCAGGGGGTAGTTATTAAAAACAGCCTAAATCACTTTGTAGGTACGCCAAGAAACTCGATGATAACTCGGTATTTAAGTGAAAATATCAATGTCAATTTTGGACAAAAAATAACCCGTGTGCAAAATAAAGAAGGTAACTGGCATATATTTGCACAAGCGCAGCAAGACAAGCGTCAACCACAAGCAAATAATGTAACCAACTCAGCAGCTAGTGCCCCTCAGGATGAATTCCCATCAGAAGTACTAATCGGTACATGTGAGCATTTAATCTTGGCTATCCCTGCCGAGCAGGCCAATGAACTACTGGGGGAGAGTCATGAATCCCACATTGATCTTTGCAACATTAAAAGTGCGCCATCATTTGTATCTACTTTTATAGTGCAGAATGTATTAGCCGATGATTTAGCAGCCCTAAGTGCGCATTCCGATTCAGTGGTGGCAGAAGTTTCATTAGAACATGACAAAGCGAATCGAGAGAGTTATAGCTATAGGGTTATCAAGCTAACTACCACGTCCACCTGGGCAGCTGAACATATTGATGATGGCAATGACTGTGTTGGAGAGTTTTTGCTTACGCAGCTTAATCAATTTTTGAATAAGTCCTGTGCAAAAGTAGTTAAGCAATACACCCATAGGTGGTTGTATAGTCAGTATAATCAACTTATACCCGTCGAATATTTTACTTACCAAAATAATCTTCACATAGTTGGAGACTACTTTAGCCCCAACTTTACTGCATCATCAAATTCCCACATTACTGAAATGGCGGAAGGTGTCGAACGTGCATTTTTGAGTGCATCGCACCTTACAAAAAAGTTACTTCATGGTAGATTAGTAGATAAATCATCAGAAGATTCTTTGGGTACCATTTAATGAGCAGTCAGCCAAAAACAGTCATGTGGTTTCGTAAAGATTTACGCTTAAGAGATAACCCAGCACTCACACAAGCCACAAAAGTAGGTTCGGTTGTAGCTGTTTATACCCTTTGTGAGCAGCAGTGGGATATTCACCGTGTGGCTTTATGTCAGCGTCAATTTATAGCTTCTCAGCTGAAATATTTGGCCCAAGATTTAGCAAAGTTAAATATACCCCTAGTGATTTTAAACGCGGGTACGTTCAAACAAGTCCCAGATATGTTACTTACGTACTTACATGAAGTTAAATGCAGTAATCTTTTATTTAATAAAGAGTACGAATTAAATGAAAGAAACTTAACCGAAAAAGTAGTTGAATTAGCTCATAGCAACAAAATAAACACGCACTCATACCACGACCAATGTTTAATTTCACCAGGACAAATTCTGAATAAACAAGGTGAGCCTTACAAGGTATTTACGGCGTTTAAGAAATCTTATATGGCTAATCTTTCTACATTAATGAGGCCCATTCTAGGTTTACCCAAAGCTCATAAAGACCAAAACACAATTACTCTCACCTCTTGTCTGAAGGCTATCGAAACAGATATATTGACTAAGCCTAGTGTTAATAACATTTATATCCAAGCGGGTGAGTCAAATGCTCACCAACAACTTAAAGAGTTCTGTGATGACGCCATTCTTAACTATAAGTTAGATCGAGATATGCCAGCGATAAATGGAACAAGTTACCTGTCAACCTATCTGGCGGTTGGTTTGTTGTCTGTACGTCAATGTTACCAGTCTGCACAACAGGTAAGGCTGCAAAATGTTAAATTAGATCTAGACGGTGTTGATACTTGGATAAGTGAATTAATATGGCGTGATTTTTATCGGCATTTATTATTTTTATACCCAAACCTATGCAAGCATGAAGCATTTAAACCTAAGACTGATTATTTATCTTGGAGTCACGACAGCAATTTGTTTAACGCTTGGTGTGAAGGGAAAACAGGATTTCCTATTGTCGATGCGGCAATGCGACAATTAAATACAACGGGTTGGATGCATAATAGATTGAGGATGATTGTTGCGATGTTTTTAACTAAGCATCTTTTTATTGATTGGCGCTGGGGCGAAGTATATTTCATGAGTCGTTTATTAGACGGTGACTTTGCTAGCAATAATGGTGGCTGGCAATGGAGCGCATCTACAGGTGTCGATTCGGCACCATACTTTCGAATATTTAACCCAACCCGCCAAAGTGAAAGATTCGATTCTATGGGATTGTTTATTCGTATGTATGTGCCAGAGCTTGCTAGCCTAAATAATAAAAGTATACACATGCCAACGCCCCAGCAAGCTAAGCAATTAGGATATCCTGTACCAATTGTCGAGCATGCACATGCGGTGGCCGAAACTAAAAATCACTTTAAAACACTCGACCAAAACATTGAAAGTGGAAAAGCCAGTCCCCTTACTAAATACACACAATTACATGTGTCGGCTATGTATGGTGGAGACATTTTATGAAAACCAATTATTCAATCTTAAATACCGTCAAGCTTTGGTTTGATAGTGAGCACGGCTCTCAAAATGTAACCGACAGTCGTGAATTTAACTGGATGCGTTGTCTACCATTTATTATGGTTCACGTTGCTTGTTTAGCGGTTATTTGGGTGGGGTGGAGCACTACAGCCGTTATCGTTTGTGCTGCGCTTTATTTAATTCGGATGTTTGCTATAACAGCATTCTATCATCGCTATTTTTCTCACAAGAGCTTCAAGACCAGTCGGGCATGGCAATTTGTGTTTGCAGTACTGGGCAATAGCGCTACTCAGCGTGGACCATTATGGTGGGCAGCTCATCACAGAAAGCATCATAAACATTCTGATGAAGAAGCCGACTTACACAGTCCAGTAAAACATGGTTTTTGGTGGAGTCATATGGGTTGGTTTACTTGCGATGCGGCATTTAAAACAGATTATAATATGGTTAAAGAATGGGCTAGATTTCCTGAGTTACGCTTCCTGAATCGCTTTGATATTCTAGTACCTATTATTTTAGGAGTCAGTTTGTTTGTAATAGGAGAGGCGCTTTATTATTTTGCGCCACAACTAGAGACTACCGGTGCGCAGTTATTTATTTGGGGATACTGCATATCAACAGTTTTGTTAGCACATGGTACTTTTACAGTTAATTCATTAAACCATACATGGGGAAAGCGTCGCTTTAAAACATCGGACGACAGCCGTAACAACATCTGGTTAGCGATTATAACTTTGGGTGAAGGCTGGCACAATAATCATCATCGTTTCCCTGTATCGGCGCGACAAGGATTTTACTGGTGGGAAATTGACGTATCCTATTACCTGCTAAAGCTCATGAGTAAGTTAGGTATAATATGGGATTTAAACCCAGTTCCCTCAAGAATTTTAAAAGAAGGCCTAGACCCATCTATGCAAGCTTCTGCAGCTGCTTCGAAATTTAAAAGAGGAGTATCGCATGACTAAAAGTACAGATGGCAATAGCAGTACTCAGAATAATAAAGACGCTGCCCATTTATTAATTGAAGACTTTAAACAGTTATATCAAACCTTAAATGCAAAAAATGTCCATAGTGGATTACTGCAAAAAGTATATTCTGAAGACGTTAACTTTATTGATAGTTTTCATAATATTTCAGGAATAGACTCTTTTATTGATTATTGTGAATCAATTTATGAAAACGTTACCTATAGTCGATTTATTTTTCACGATCAAATGATTGCTGAAGATCAAGCAATGCTTACTTGGACAATGCATTATGCTCATCCAAGATTAAATGGTGGAAAAGACATAGCGGTTGAAGGAAGCACCCATATTAAGTTTTCTGAAAAGGTGTATATGCATCAAGATTATGTTGACGGTGGTAAGTTACTGTATGAACATATTCCTATACTAAGCTGGATAATTAAAAAATTAAAAAATCGAATGGTTTAGTTGTTAGAAGCCACTAAATACTAAAATTTATAATTGCTGAATTAAATATGACAAATACAATAAAACAAAAACAAAGTGTCGCTGTTATTGGATCGGGAATTTCAGGGTTGACCTGTGCTTACTTGCTTTCACAAAAGCATCAAGTAACGTTGTTCGAAGCTAATGATTATATTGGTGGGCATACTAATACAGAAGACGTCACCATAGCTGGTAAAGTCTACCCGGTGAATACTGGTTTTATTGTATTTAATGATTGGACTTACCCTAATTTTATAAAATTAATGGATAAGCTTGGGGTTAAAAGCGAAGAATCTGAGATGAGTTTCAGTGTGCGTGATGCAAACTCAGGTATAGAATATAATGGTACTAATTTAAATAGCTTATTTGCTCAACGTATTAACTTAATTAGGCCATCATTTATTCGAATGATTTTGGATATATTAAAGTTTAATAAACAAACAGTATCAGCATTAGAAAATCAACAAGTCCAAGACGGTCAAACACTGGGTGAGTTTGTCCAGCAGCATGGTTATAGTCGTAGTTTTATTAATCATTATATTGTACCTATGGGCGCTGCAATCTGGAGTGCGTCTGTTGATGTGATGATGGACTTCCCATTAAAATTCTTCTTACAGTTTTTTAATAATCATGGAATGTTAAGCGTCGATGAACGACCTCAGTGGAGAGTTATCAGTGGCGGATCCCGTAGTTATATTGAAGCTATTACAGCGCCTTTCAAAGATAATATACATTTAAATACGCCAATAAAATCAGTCACTAGATCAGCTGATTCTGTAACTGTCACAACCCAGTCTGGGCAGCAGGAAGTATTTGATCAGGTAATATTTGCTTGTCACAGTGATCAAGCGTTGTCTATATTAGACGACGCCACTCAAGACGAAAATGATGTGTTAAGTGCAATACCTTATCAAATGAATGATGTAGTGCTACATACAGACGTAAAAGTGTTACCAAAGCGCAAGCTTGCCTGGGCTGCTTGGAATTATCATATTCCACAACGTCATTCTGAGCATGCAATGCTTACCTACAATATGAATATTTTACAGAACTTCGACGATGCGCCAGAAACAATACTAGTAACATTAAACCGTAATCAAGATATTGATCAGAGTAAAATCATTAAGCAATATAGATATGCTCATCCAGTATTTACGCTAGACGGGATGGTAGCTCAGGCTAGGCATTCAGATATAAGTAATCATAACAGAACGCATTTTGCCGGAGCTTATTGGCTAAATGGGTTTCATGAAGATGGTGTCAATAGTGCGCTTAAAGTATGTAAAGACTTTGGTATAGAGCTTTAATATGAGTGAGTTCTCAGCCATTTATAAAGGTTGGATTAGGCATCGACGTTTTATACCTGTCGTTAACCGATTTCGTTATCCTATATTTATGATGTATTTAGATATAGACGAAATTCGTTCAATCTTCTCTGATAAGTGGTACTGCAGCTTTAATCGCCTAAATTTAGTCACCTTTAAGCGCAGCGATTATTTTAATCCGGCCGAACCTGATCTTAAACAAGCGGTGATTGATAGGGTATCTGATTTTTATTCAGCGGCCGATATTTCACCACCATCTATCTCTAGAGTATGCATGCTAGGTCACCTTAGATATTTTAATATGGTGTTTAACCCTGTTGTTATCTATTACTGCTTTGATAATAACAACAAGCTTCAAGCTATCTTATCTGAAATTACCAATACCCCTTGGGGTGAGCGTCATAGTTATGTACACCCAATATCAAGTAGTCAAGACCTGTGTAACTCTGAATTATCGGTAGACAGCTTTACCAACAATACACAGAATCATAAGTTTCAGTTTAAGTTTAAAAAACAATTTCATGTAAGTCCTTTTAATCCTATGAATATGGATTATCGCTGGGTATTTTCTGAACCCAAACAATCACTTCATATACATATGGATAATCATATTCAATCTAACGATGGTTCAAAGCACTTTGACGCCACGTTAGTTATGGAAAGCCTATCGTTAAGTAAAAATTTAGCCAAAACTTTGATCCAGCAGCCTTTTATTATCGTAAAAGTTGTATTGGGCATATATTATCAAGCTTTTAAATTATGGTTAAAACGATCCCCATTTTATGGTCATCCTAATCCAGACTCTAAAACTAAATTAAAGTAACCATAAATAATGAATCAGTCAAAAAGCATAAATGTGATGAACACCAAAATTAATAATAATATAAATATTATCATGCAGGATTTGATATGAGCGCTTCTGTTGCAAACATAGACATTAAAAAACCCCGAGGACTTGGGTTGCAAAAAATAGCTAAAAAAGCTGTTCTATCGCAGTTAAAAAAAATACACACAGGTAAAATTATCATTAAAGACGGTGATAATATTCTAGAATTTGGTTCAAACCAATCTAGCTTACTAGTGGGCGAATTAGAAATTCTAGATAACAGCGCATATGTTGATATTTTGACAGGTGGTAGCATAGGCGCAGCTGAAGCGTACATGACCGGAGATTGGATTACCGATGACCTTGCAGGCTTAATGAAGGTTATGGTTCGTAATATGGACGTGCTTGATGCTATGGAAGGTGGCTTAGTT
This sequence comes from Bermanella sp., assembly GCA_034112325.1. Lineage (GTDB taxonomy): Bacteria > Pseudomonadota > Gammaproteobacteria > Pseudomonadales > Oceanobacteraceae > Bermanella. The sequence goes on from JAWUVO010000105.1 coordinate 18,700, forward strand.
AATTTAATAAGCAAGCCATTTTTAAAATGGTTTCATTATTTAAATCAAAATAGCGCAAAAGGTTCTCGTCGTAATATTGCGGCTCACTATGACTTAGGTAATGATCTATTTGAGCAGTTTTTAGATCCAACTATGATGTATTCAAGTGGCATATTTCCTACCGGTGATGCCACAATGGAACAAGCATCTAACTATAAATTAAAAACTATTTGTGACTCTCTAAAGCTTACCGATACAGATAGAGTGGTAGAAATTGGTACTGGCTGGGGTGGCTTTGCCTTATATGCAGCAAAACATTATGGCTGTCATGTTACAACCACAACTATTAGTGAAGAGCAGTTTAAATGGGCTCAGCAAGCTGTTATACGAGAAGGCTTAGAAGACAAAATAACACTGCTGAAACAGGATTATAGGTTATTAATAGATCGTAACGAAAATAAATTCGATAAGTTAGTATCTATTGAAATGATAGAGGCTGTTGGTGCAAAATATTTTGATACCTATTTTAAAACAGTTTCTCAGTTGTTAAAGCCAAATGGCCTGGCGTTAATTCAATCAATAACCATCGAAGATCAGCGTTTTGAAGGTGCATTAAAAAATGTAGATTTTATTCAGCGTTATATTTTCCCTGGAAGTTGTATTCCAAGTATTCAGTCAATTTTAACAGCCACTAAAAAATCTACCGATCTAAATCTGGTTAATTCAAACGATTTTGGTCAAGACTACGCCCGAACTTTAAATAGTTGGCTAAAGCAATTTAATAAAAATGAAGAAGCGATTACAGCTTTGGGCTACAGCGAAGACTTTAAGCGCATGTGGCGTTTCTACTTAAGCTACTGCGAAGGCGGCTTTGCTGAAAGGGCGATTGGGGTTAGCCATCTGTTGTTAGCAAAACCAAAATACAAATACGAAAGTACAATAAAATAGTTATAAAAAGGGCGCTTAAAGAGCGCCCTTTTTTTTGTTCTAAAAGATAGACCGAAATGGCATAAATTGTCTTCCTTTTAAATATATTTAGTCTGATAACGCCTTAAATAGAATATTCTCCCCGTTTACCGTATTTGTTCTACACTAATTTGGTAATAGCATAATTTTAACTTTTGTACGGTGATGTTTTAAACCAACTCTATTTGGCCAATTTCAATGAACTTAGTTAGTGATGTATCACTCAGCCCACTATTTTCTGGCGATTACATGCCTCATGGTATGTGTTATGCGTGGGAGCCTTCAATATTATGGCTGTCTATTTTTTCAGACCTTCTTATTGCCAGTTCTTACTTTTCAATTCCTGTGGCTATTTTAATATTTACCAAAAAACGTCAAATAAAAAATTATCGTCATATCTATATTCTTTTTGCTATTTTTATATTCTTTTGTGGATTGACCCACTTATTTTCTATTTTTACTATTTTTAATGGATTTTATGGTTATCAAGCCATATTGAAGTTTGCTACTGGCGTGGTTTCATTTTTGACCGCTGTGGCGATTTTTAAATACCTGCCCTTATCTTTGACATTACCTAGCCCGGCTGAATTGATTACAGAGCAAAAAGCCAAAGCAGAAAATGAGATATTCAAGCAAATAAGTCTTAATTCTCCTATTGGACTGATCCTAGTTAATGAGCAGTTTAACATCGAACATATGAATCCTAAGGCATGTCAGTTATTCGGTTATGCAGAAGTTGATATTTTAGGGTTACCTGTTAATAACCTGATATCGGGTATTGGTAAAGATATGCATACAACGCTAATGCAGCAATATACAAACAATCATTCCGATGCATATCAAATGAATTCAGGTAGAAGAGTGGGTGCAATCAAAGGAAATGGTGATCTAATCTCGGTAGAAATAACCATTTCTACCGGTCACTATCAGGATAAGAACTATATTTTTGTATCGGTAATAGATAGAGAAGATAGTGTTAAGGCTGATAATTTATTAAGAAAAAGCTTGATCAAACTTGACCGTATAACTGAGGCCACTGAAGATGGATTTTGGGAGTGGAATATTCTTACCAATGAGATGTGGCAGTCTAAAAAACACTTGGTATTAATGGGATATGATGAAAATTCTACGTCTGGATATGATATTTGGGTTAACCATATTCACCCACATGAACAGCAACGAGTTATAGATGAGATGCAAAGCTGTATAGCCACTCAAAAAGAATTTTTAACAGAGTACTTAGGTAAAACTAAAGCAGGAAAATTTGAATGGTTTCGAGTAAAAGGTAAGTTGACCTTAAATGAAGACAGAGAACCTGTATTGTTGTCTGGTAATTTTGTCAACATACATAAAGATAAAATGCAAAAATCGGATCTTATTGATAAAAGTAATTATTTAGAAAAGGTAATTGATCGTTCAATAAACTGTTTATATATTTATGACTTTATTAATGCAGAAGATACTTATGTAAATGATGAATACACCGATATTACTGGATATAACCTTGACGATTTAAATCAGTTGAAATCATCAGACACATTTATGGACCTTTTTCACCCTGAAGAAATAGACGGTGTAATGCTTCATATACAACGAGTTGAGGAATCGAAGGAGGGTGAGGTTTATTCGCATCAATATCGCTTCAAGCATAAACAAGGACATTGGATTTGGTGTATTTCAAAAGACTCAATATTTAGTTTTGACGACACCGGAAAAGCTAAAGAGATGCTCGGAACTTTCATTGATATAACGGTATTGAAAGAATCAGAAGAAACCCAGAAAAAATTGTTTGTAGACTTTCAAAGTACATTCGAAATGGCGGCTGTAGGAGTTGCCCACATTGGGTTAGATGGCACGTGGATTAAGGTTAATAAAAAAGTCTGTGAAATACTTGGTTATACTAAAGAGCAGCTTCTTGCTACATCATTTCAAAAAATAACCTATCACGAAGATCTAGACCTAGACCTATTACATGTAGCCGCTTTGATTGGCGGCGATGAAGACAGTTATCAAATGGAAAAACGTTATGTAAGAGGTAATGGTCATATTTTTTGGGCTAACTTAACGGTTTCAATTGTTCGATCGGATGATGGGGCACCAGACTACTTTATATCAGTGATTGAGGATATTGCTCATCGTAAATCTATAGAGTTAGATCAGATAAGATTGAATAAAGAGCTAAAGGAGTCCAACGATCAGCTTACACGTTTCGCCTATTCTGCGTCTCATGATATGCAAGAACCGTTAAGAAAAATCACATCATTTTCAACCAGTTTATTGTCTCGATTAGGTGACTCTGGGTTAGATGAAAAGTCTAAATTTGAGTTGCAGCGTATTTCAACAGCATCTAGACGTATGAAAAATATGATTCAACGATTATTAGACTTATCTAGGACAGCAGCTGTTAAGTTGATATTAGCTGAGGTTACTACAGAAGATTTAATAAATGATGCTAAAGAACAGCTTTCTGTTATCTGTGAAGAAACCAACACTATTATTACTGCGAACGGCTTTGATACGATCGTGTGTGATAGATTAGTGATGTCAAATGTCATAGAAAATTTAATTAGAAATAGTATTAAATATAAATCGATTGATAGAGCCCCTGTTATTAATATTAGTGTTGAAGAAACTTTAAATCACAGCATTATATCGTTTAAAGATAATGGTATGGGATTTAATGATAAATTTAAACAAGAGATATTCGATCCCTTTAAACGGTTAGTGAATCATAATGAAGTAGATGGATCAGGAATGGGACTGGCTATTTGCAAGCAATTAATTAGTCTTCATGGCGGAGAAATAATGGCTGTAGGAGTTGAAGGTAAGGGAGCTAACTTTATTATTAAATTACCTAGAATAAAGATTAATCAATGAATAAAATACTTATGATAGATGATGATTTAGATGATCAGTATTTTTATAAAGATCTGTTTCATCAATCATCTAATGAATTAGACTTTAAATGCGTCGCAGGATTCGAAGAGCTCAATGAAAAATATTTACTTGCGTCAAAAGGTGATAGTTTTATTCCTGATCTAATATTACTCGATTTAAACTTACCCAAGGTATCTGGGATACAAATATTTAAAAAGTTAAAAGAGCATGAACGTTATAACTCGATTCCTGTTGCAGTATTAACTACATCCTCTTCACCCCTAGATATGAGTGAGTGTAGAAACATTGGTGTTGATTCATACTTTGTTAAACCAATTGAATATGAAGATTGTAAAAAACTGGTTGAAACTATTTATAGGTTTTGTTTTGAATTTAATGGGTTTAATAATTTATAGGAACTGCAATGGTTAGCCGATTGATTAAAATTGTTCTTGTTGAAGATGACCATGATGATATTTATCTTTTTAAGAATGAAGTTAAAAAGGCATTTGGTAATTATGCTACCGTAGATGTTCGTAATTCTTTGTCTGAGCTAATGGAAATTGATCGGGATGCTACTGATATTATAATGCTAGATATGGGATTACCCGATTCAAGTGGCTTGAATACGGTTGTCCAAGTATTAAATCAATTTAACACGATACCTACAGTGGTATTAACCGGCTTAAACAGTATTGATATTGGTGAACAGGTAGTTCAACTGGGCGCGCAAGATTATATTCCAAAAGATGAGCTTAATTATAGCTTAATCGCACGCTCCATTCGATTTTCTATTGAGCGCCATGGACTGCTTAACAAAGTAAAAGATATGGCTCATGTTGACTCTTTAACCTTGTTACACAACCGAGCTTATTTTATGGACAGGCTTGGGCAGCAATGTGCATTGTCTCAAAGAAATACAGATTCATTTGGTCTGATTATGGTGGACCTTGATGGATTTAAAGAAGTGAATGACACATACGGTCATGGAGCTGGAGATCAAGTACTTGAGCAGTTCTCGGCCAGATTAAAGTCTAGCACTCGGCGCAGCGATGTATTGGCCCGCTTAGGTGGTGATGAATTTGTCATGATTGTCTCGCCATTAATGGGGTCGACAGGTTGTGATGTTATAGCCACGACAGTATTAAAATGTGTTAGCTCTCCTTTTCTAATCTTTCAGGGGCACAGGGTGGTACCAGTAGAAATTGGTGTGAGTGTTGGTTGCTCTGTATTTCCTGCCGATGGCAGTACGCCTAATAGCTTGTTATCTTGCGCAGACAAGGCCATGTATGCCGTCAAAAATTCAGGAAAAAATGATTATAAATTATTTTCTAACTTGGTTGAAAAACCGTAGGGTTTTAGCCTTATCTTCAAATTTAAACTTATTTCAGAACAGGAAATTTTTAAGTAAAAAAAAGGCGCTTAAAAAGCGCCTTTTTTGGTTGTTTTAGAATTTGTACATGACAGTCTAATTAGCCAATAAATATAATCTTAGCCAATAATAAGGCTGCGATAATCCAGACACTGGTACTAACTTCACTGGCTTTTCCACCCAGTAATTTAGCTGCTGCATAAGTAATAAAACCTAGTGTAATACCGTGGGCAATTGAGAATGTGAGGGGTGTTAGTAGCAAAACTACCACAACCGGTGCAGCCTCTGTTAAGTCGTCCCATGCTACATCTTTAAGTGTGAACATCATAAGCACTGACACATATAAAATGGCGCCAGCGGTGGCGTATATCGGAATCATTCCTGCTAAGGGTGCAAAAAATATAGATAACACAAACAATACACCAACTGTCACAGCCGTTAAGCCTGTACGGCCTCCTGCTGCTACGCCGGAAGCTGATTCAATGTATGAGGTAGTTGAAGATGTTCCTAAGCCAGCGCCAACAATAGTAGCCGTAGAGTCAGCTATTAATGCCCGGCCTAAATTAGGCACCGAGCCGTCTTTCTTAGCTATACCAGCTCGTTGAGATACCGCAATTAATGTGCCGCTGGTATCAAATAAGTCTACAAATAAGAACGCAAAAATAACACTTAACATAGCCACATCAAACGCGGCGGCAATATCCATTTGCATAAACGTAGGTGCAATTGAAGGTGGAACCGACACAAAACCATTATAAGTTACGTCGCCAGCAATCCAGCCAACTACTGTAACGGCTAATACAACCAGCATAACGGCACCAGGAATATTACGCTGAACAGCCGCGATCACGGCAAAAAAACCTATCAAAGTTAATGCAGGTGACAAGCTAGTTAGGTCACCTAGACCCACTAAAGTCGCTGGATGATCAACAATGACTCCCGAGCTTTTCAATGCAATAAGCGCTAAAAATGCGCCAATACCGGCGGCAATTGCCAGTTTTAGTGTATTGGGTATAGCGTTAATAATGGCTTCGCGCACTTTAAATAAGCTAAGCAATAAAAAGATAACACCGCTTAGGAACACAGCTCCCAAAGCTGTTTGCCAAGAATGGCCCATGCCCAACACAACACCATAAGTGAAAAATGCATTTAGCCCCATACCGGGTGCCAATGCGATAGGCAGGTTAGCCCAAAGTCCCATAATAAAACACCCAGCGGCGGCGGCTAAACAAGTGGCCACAAAAACAGCGCCTTTATCCATTCCGGCTTCAGCCAGCATGGCTGGGTTTACAAAGATAATATAAGCCATAGTGAGGTATGTGGTGATACCCGCCATGATCTCAGTTTTAGGGTTAGTGCCGAACTTACTCAGCTTAAACAGTTTCTCAAGCATATGCTGTCTCACGATTCGTTAGGTTATTATTGTAGGTGCATGAATCGATAATGTAGCTTGAAGAGATGCTAAATTATCGCTTTTTAGTTTAACTAATTTAAATAGAAGTTTTGCACTATAACAAAAAGCTGACTGTACGGTCGATTAAAAAAGCGAAGAAAAGGGCTAAAATATAGAATTAAAAGTTTAATTTGCTAGTAAATTCTCTTTTAGACTAGATATTGTTTAAGTTTTGTCTTGAATAATTCTATATCAATGGGTTTTGAAAGGTAGTCATCCATTCCTGCCGCTCTGCATTTATCTTCATCAGCTTTCATCGCATTGGCTGTTAAAGCAATAATATTCAGTTTCCTATAGTGTTCACCACATTCGCCGTTTCTAATTGCTTTGGTGGCATCAAAGCCATCCATTTCTGGCATCTGGCAGTCCATTAACACAAGTGAGTAGCTTGGGTCAGCTTTAAGTTTACTCAATGCTTGTTTACCGTTATTCGCAATGTCTGCGTTTAAGCCAATTTCTTCTAACATCATAATGGCGACTTCTTGATTAAATAAAATGTCTTCTACCAAAAGTATATGACTGTTTTGCGGCCAAGCTGTTTTATCTGGTTGTATAGAAACATTATCTTCGACATTACTAATAAGTTGATTGCGTAGCTTTTCGAAACCACAGTCAATGAAATTAAATAAGTCAAAAGTCGATATAGGTTTTGGAATAATAAGATCGAACATAATCCTCATTTCTTTTGTGCTATTAAGGTTCATGGGGGCCATTAATATTATTTTTATGGGACGCTCATGATTGTACGCTCTAATAGTTTTGGCATACTCAATGACATCGACACTTATTCTATTATTCAATCCATGACAATCAATTAGAACAAAATCAATATTGCTGTCTATTAAAATAGTTTTAGCAGACAGCATATCTTTACTTAGGTGAACAACTCCTTGCCATATTTCGATTTGTTTTTTTAATAGATCCCTATTACTTTTATTACTATCAATGACTAAAAATTGTTGACCTGCTATATCAGTTTTAGGTTTTAATCTTTCCATTTTTTCAGACCGCTTAAACGACAGATTAACTTTAAACTCGCTGCCTTGGCCCTCTTCGCTGCACGCTAAAATATTTCCACCCATTAATATGGCCAGTTTTTTACTAATGGCAAGTCCTAATCCCGTGCCACCATATTCTCTAGTGGTACTGGTGTCAGCTTGAGTAAATGAATTAAATAATGAACTAAGCTTGCTTAGTGGAATACCAATACCTGTGTCACTTATATTGCATGAGAACTCAAGGTCACTTCCTTTTATTGTTAGTAAACTAGTAATAGATACCTCTCCCTCATGGGTAAACTTAATGGCATTACCCAGTAGATTCATTAGTACCTGTCTTACTCGGTTTGGATCACCCATAACCAATGTGTTTTCAATACCAGTATTATCAATTATTATTTCTAAGCCCTTTTCTTGAGCATGTAACGCTAATGATTCAGCACATTGATCTATTATTTCACGTAAATTAAAATCGATACATTCAAGTTCGAGTTTTCCAGCATCCATTTTAGAGAAATCTAATATGTCATTAATAATGGTCAATAACGAATTAGCACTAGATTCAGCAATGCTAATCTTTCGTGCTTGCTCGGCACTCATACCCGATAAACTCAGTAATTCAAGCATGCCAAGAATACCGTTCATAGGTGTTCTTATCTCATGACTCATAGTGGCTAAAAAATTACTTTTTGCTTCAGCTGCACTATTTGCATGATCTAATGCTACGGTTAATTTTCTTTCATTAATTTTTCTATCAGTTATATCTATATGAGTACCTACCATACGAATAGGTGAGCCATCTTCATCCCACTCAATAACCTTTCCTGAATCTAAAACCCAGATAATGTTTCCATCTTTATGACGCATTCTAGCTTCAAATATATAGTCACTTCCGGGATTGTCCCAGCATTCTTGCAGTAATCGACCTGACTCTTCTAGGTCTTCTTCTACAGCATGGGACATCCATGTGTTAATATCGACAGGCGATAATTCTTCTAGTGTGTAGCCTATAATATTAGCCCAGCGTTCATTTAAACTAAGTTCACTGGTTTTTAT